>NZ_JBSEFH010000001.1:0-431542 GCF_053570585.1 Pseudochelatococcus sp. B33
GCCGCTTGCCAACGGGCCGTTGTTATGGCATTTTCGCCAAGCCTTGCATTTTGCGCGAGACAGGGAGGGCTGGATGAAAATCATGATTGTCGTCGCCCTCTTCGGACGTTCCTTCCGTTAGGTAGGCCCGTGCCGTGGCCCACCGGGGGCTGCAATCCCGGTTTCTTCCCTTCGTGACAATTTTGACAGGTGGCGCCTTTGTGCGTCCATGCCTTTTTGGAGTCGGTGACCGCGCGTCGCCGAATGATTTTCATGTCCGTTCATCCCACGATCGGGCGGCAGGAGCCGTTCCGGGCCGTTCTCGGCTTCACGTTCCGTCACTGGGCGGGCCGCCCGGTGCTCGTTTCCGCCATCGTCGCGGCCGTCATGCTGATGACGGTCGCCAATCTGTTCGTGCCGGTCTTTTCCGGGCATCTCGTCGACGCGATCGCGCTGGGCGATGCGGACGCCGTTACCCGCGCCGTGCAGGCGCTGGCATCCATCATCGCGGTGGGCGTCGTTGCGGTGCTGTTTCGCCTCGTGGGATACCTCTGCATCACCCACCTGACGCTCGCCACCATGGAACAGGTGGCGCAGGATGCCTTCGCGCGCCTGCAGCGCTTCTCGACCGACTGGCATGCCAACAACTTCGCCGGCTCCACCGTGCGCAAGATCAGCCGCGGCATGTGGGCACTCGATCTGCTGACGGATACGCTGCTGATCGCGCTGCTGCCGTCGCTGGTGGTGCTGTTCGGCACGACGATCCTGCTCGCCTGGCGCTGGCCGATGATGGGGCTCGTCGTCCTCGTCGGCGCGCTGCTCTATGTGGGGGCGACGCTGGCGCTGACGCTGTGGTTCGTCGCGCCGGCGGCGAGGCTCGCCAATGCCTGGGATACGCGGCTCGGCGGCGCGCTCGCGGACGCCATCTCGTGCAACCCCGTCGTCAAGGCCTTCGGCGCCGAGGGGCGGGAGGATGGCCGTCTCGCGCGGGTGCTGACCAAATGGCGCCACCGTACCCGGCGGACATGGGTGCGCGGCACCTTCGCCCATTGCTCGGAGGACGGCGTGCTGCTCGCCCTGCACGCGGCGGTGATCGGCTGCGTGATCTGGCTGTGGACCCAGGGCGAGGCGACGCCCGGCGACGTCACCTTCGTGCTGACGAGCTACGCGCTCGTGCACGGCTATCTCTATGACGTCGGCCAGCACGTCCACAACCTCCAGCGCTCGGTCAACGACATGGAGGAACTCGTGGCCATGCACGCGCTGCCCTTCGGCGTCGAGGACCGCGCCGGGGCGCGCGCCATGCGGGTCGAGCGGGGCGAGATCGTCTTCGACGACGTCACCTTCCATTACCAAGGGCACGATGCGCCGCTCTACCGCGACTTCTCGCTGACCATCGCGGCGGGGGAGAAGGTCGGTCTCGTCGGGCGTTCGGGATCGGGCAAGACGACGTTCATCAAGCTGATCCAGCGCCTTTACGACGTCACCGGCGGCCGTATCCTCATCGACGGCATCGACATCGCAGCGGTGACGCAGGCGAGCCTGCGCGCCAACATCGCCATCGTGCAGCAGGAGCCGGTGCTGTTCCACCGCTCGCTCGCCGAGAACATCGCCTATGCGCGGCCCGGGGCGTCGATGGCAGAGATCGGGCGCGCGGCGCAACTTGCCAACGCGCACGACTTCATCGCCCGCCTGCCCAAGGGCTACGGCACGCTGGTGGGCGAGCGCGGGGTGAAGCTCTCCGGCGGCGAACGCCAGCGCGTGGCGCTGGCGCGCGCCTTCCTCGCCGACGCGCCGATCCTCATTCTGGACGAGGCGACATCGAGCCTCGATTCGGAATCGGAAGCGCTGATCCAGCAGGCGATCGAACGGCTGATGCAGGGCCGCACCACCATCGTCGTCGCGCACCGTCTGTCGACGGTGAGGGCGATGGACCGGATCCTGGTGTTCGACCGCGGCCGCGTGGTCGAGGAGGGCGGCCACGAAGCCCTGCTGGCGAAGCCGGACGGAGCCTACAAGGCCCTGTTCGAGCGGCAGGTGAGCGAACTGGGCAAAAGCCTGGTGGCGTAACGTCGACGCTCGGCGAAACCGCGGCAGCCGGTTCCGCCGAGCGTCCGAAATCCTGCCCTGCGCGGCACGCATGGTTTCTGCCATTGAAGTTTCATCGACCCGCTATATAGTTAGGATAACTAATCGAATGCCGCTGTTTCCCTCGGCCGCCTCAAGCGCTTTCCGATCGAATGGAATCATCTGATCGATCAGGATTCGTCCAAAGGCTGGAGCCGCCGGAAGCGCGCGATACGGACAGGGCCGCATGCCGGAAGAACCGGTGCCGAACGAGCACTTTACCGATGACGCCACGGCGGTCGCCGATCTTCTGCGACCGGCGCTCCTGCGTCTCAACCGCGATCTGCGCCGCGAGATCCGCACGGCGGCGGGATTGTCACCGTTTCAGACGCTCATTCTGGGAACGCTCCAGCAGGAGCCGGGCATCGGCGTCAACGAGCTCGCCGCGCGCGAGCGCATCAGGCCGCCCAGCATGAGCGCGCACATCAAGATGCTCGAGCAGGCGGGTTTTCTCGAACGCATCACAGGCGCGCATGCCGACCGGCGCCGGGTCGGCCTGCGCATCACCCCGGAAGGCGCGCGCAAGCTGGGCGAGGTCAAGCGCCTGCGCACAGCGTGGCTCGCCGGCCGTATCGCCCTGCTGTCGCAGGGCGAGCGCGAGAGCATCCGGCGCGCCATCGATCCGCTGATCAAACTGAGCGAGCCGCCCACATCATGACCTTGTTTCACAAATCGGAAGCGATGGAGCGGATAACGGAGCGCGTGTCGCGCTCGCGGTTCATCGTCCCCTATATCGTCGGTTTCGCGCTGTTCATGCAGCTCCTCGATTCCAACGTGGTGGCGATGGCACTGCCGGAGATGGCGCGCACCTTCGGCGAAGATCCGGTGCGGATGAACATCGTCATCACATCGTATCTGCTGAGCGTGTCGGTGTTCATCCCCGTCTGCGGATGGGTCGCCGACCGGTTCGGCGCGCGCAACGTGTTCGTGGCGGCGATCGCGCTTTTCACCGTCAGTTCCGTGTTCTGCGGTCTCGCCAACTCGCTGGTCGAGCTCGTCGCCGCCCGGCTGCTGCAGGGCCTGGCGGGGGCGATGATGGTGCCGGTGGGGCGCATCGTGATGCTGAAGTCGGTCAGCAAGGCGGACCTCATGCAGGCCATGGCCTTCCTGACCGTCCCCGCGTTGATGGGGCCGGTGCTCGGACCGCCGGTGGGCGGCCTCATCACCTCGCTCGGCTCGTGGCGGTGGATCTTCCTGATGAACGTGCCGGTGGGAATCGTCGGCGTCGTCATGGCCTGCGTGTTCATCAAGAACCTGCGCGAGGAGCGCGTTCCGCCGCTCGACTGGCGCGGCTTCCTGCTCATGGGTACTGCGCTGGCCTGCCTCGTGCTGGGGTTCGAGATGCTGAGCCACGGGGAGGGGTCGTGGCGGGTGAGCACGCTCGTGGTGGTGACGGGGGCGGCGGCGCTGTGGCTCTATGCGCGCCATGCGCGCCGCACGGAAGCGCCGCTGATCGATTTCAGCCTCATGAAGATCAAGACGTTCAGCGCTTCGGTGATGAGCGGCAATCTCTGCCGGTTCGACATCAGCGCCTCGCCGTTTCTGCTGGCGCTGCTGCTTCAGGTGGTGTTCGGCCTCTCGCCGGTCGCGGCGGGCGTGATAACGGCCTCGGGCGCCGTCGGTGCCATCGTCGCCAAGTTCCTCATCACGCCCCTGTTCCAGCACTTCGGGTTCAGGACCGTGCTCGTCGCCGGCGGCATCGCCTCGGGCTTTGCCATTTCGATCAGCGCACTGTTCACGCCGACGACGCCGCATCTCGTGATGATGCTCGTGCTCTTCGTCTCCGGCATATTCCGCTCGACCCAGCTCACGGGCGTCAACACGCTGACCTTCGCGGACATTCCGTCCGAGCGCATGAGCGCGGCCACGACCCTGTCGAGCATGATGCAGCAGCTGGCGTTCAGTGTCGGCGTCGGCATCGCCGCGCTCACCCTCCAGGCCAGCGTGGCCGCCCGCGGCGCCGAGAGCCTGACCATCGGCGACGTGCGCACGGGCATCGTCGTCCTCGCGTTGCTGACGGCGGCGTCCGCGCTGGGCTTCTCGCGCCTTGCGGCGAATGCGGGCGATGAGGTGAGCAAGCATCGCAGCAGGGATGGACGCGGCGGTCTCGACGATCCGGCCTCCGGCGCGCCCCACTGACGTCATCGATCCCGGTCCCCGACCGACGCGGAGTGGGGGTCGACGGATCGAGCCCATCGAGGCCGGGTATAAGGCATTGTCTCGGCGTGATTCCGCTTGAACGGCCGCGTCCCTCGCTTACGATGCGCCAATCAAGACGTTTACGACAGGGCAAGGATATGACGACACATCATCTGGCTGCTGCTTCGGCGATAGATCCCGTCAGGCTCGACAGACTGGCCGAGGTCGCCGTCAAGGTCGGCCTGCAGCTCCAGCCTGGCCAGGATCTGCTCGTGACCGCTCCCGTCGCTGCGTTGCCGCTGGTGCGGCGGGTCGCGGCGCATGCCTACGGCGCGGGCGCGGGCCTCGTCACCCCTTTCTTTTCCGACGAGGAACTGACTCTTTCCCGTTACCGTCTGGCCCCGGACAGCAGTTTCGACAGGGCCGCGGGCTGGCTCTACGAGGGCATGGCCAAGGCGTTCTCGCAGAACACGGCGCGTCTCGCCATCGTCGGCGACGATCCGCTGCTGCTCGCCGACCAGGACCCGGCGAAGGTGGCGCGCGCGAACAAGGCGACATCGGTCGCCTATCAGCCGGCGCTCGAAAAGATCGCCGGCTTCGACATCAACTGGAACATCATCGCCTATCCGGGCACGGCATGGGCGCGGCAGGTGTTCGCCGGCGAAGCGGAGGACGTCGCCGTCGCGAAACTCGCGGATGCGATCTTCGCCGCCTCGCGCGTCGACGCCGAGGATCCGATCGGCGCCTGGTCGGCGCACAACGCCGCCCTGAGGCAGCGCTCGACGTGGCTGAACGAGCAACGCTTTCACGCCCTCCACTTCAGCGGGCCGGGCACGGATCTCGTCGTCGGGCTTGCGGACGGGCACGAGTGGCACGGCGGCGCCTCGACGGCGAAGAACGGCATCACCTGCAACGCCAACATCCCCACCGAGGAAGTGTTCACCACGCCCCACGCGGCGCGGGTGGAGGGGCATGTCGTCAGCACCAAGCCGCTCTCGCACCAGGGCTCGCTCATCGACGGCATCGAGGTGCGGTTCGAGGGCGGCCGCATCGTCGAGGCCAAGGCGTCGCGGGGGCAGGAGGTGCTGACCAAGGTGCTCGATACGGACGAGGGTGCCCGCCGGCTGGGCGAGGTGGCGCTGGTGCCCCATTCCTCGCCGATCTCGAAAAGCGGCATCCTGTTCTACAATACGCTGTTCGACGAAAACGCGTCGTGCCACATCGCGCTCGGCCAGTGCTATTCGAAATGCTTCGTGGATGGCGCGAGCCTGTCGGCGGAGGATATCGCCACCCGCGGCGGCAACAAGAGCTTCATCCATATTGACTGGATGATCGGTTCGGACGAGATCGACATCGACGGAGTTCATGCGGACGGCCGGCGCGTGCCGGTATTCCGCAGCGGCGAGTGGGCCTAGAGCGCTTATCGTTCAAACAGAATGGTTTGAACGATAAGAATTCGCTCAAAATCAACAAGTTAGAGCATGTTGTCGTTTTCGTGAAAAGGCGACATGCTCTGGAGGATTTCGCCGTTTCCGTGAGACGGTGCAATCCTCTCACTTCTTTGTTTCGAGCGAATTCTGCTCGGCACGCGCTCTAGCCGGAAAGCGGTCCGCCATGCCGTGACGGCCGCGAGGACGATTCGCGCGGACAGGCTACCGAATTGTACGCACCGGCACGTCGGATGTGTGCGATGTTGCACTTTTCCATCCGCCCGGAGCACACGAACGACTGGAGAATACCGCGAGTCGCGGCTAGACACGGATTTGCGATCCGGAAAGCAAGCCGCGGGTTGAGATGCATGCGGAAACGATATGCCGGCTCATGCGCGCAAGCAGCCAGGCGGCAGCGTGGCAGCGGCAGGTGTGTGTTCCGCTCGCGGCCGCTGCACAGGCGCGGCATGGCCGGCCGGGGAGACCGTGCCGTAACGATCGGCCCACGAGCTGGGAAACAAGAACCAGAGAAATATGTCTTCAACGGATTGCGACATTCTTATCGTGGGTGGCGGCATCAACGGATGCGGAATCGCGCGGGACGCTGCGGGCCGCGGCTTCTCCGTCGTGCTGGCGGAAAAGGGCGACCTTGCCGGCGGCACGTCCTCGGCCTCGACAAAACTGATTCATGGCGGCCTGCGATATCTCGAGCACTACGAGTTCAGGCTGGTGCGGGAAGCGCTGGCCGAGCGGGAAGTACTGTGGCGCATGGCGCCGCATATCGTCTGGCCGCTGCGTTTCGTGCTGCCCTATCACAAGCAGCGGCGTCCCGCCTGGCTGCTGCGGATGGGACTGTTCCTTTACGATCATATCGGCGGGCGCGACCTCCTGCCGCCCACGCGCACCCTCGACCTGCGCGCGGACCCGGCGGGCGAACCGCTGCGGGGGACGTTCTCGCGGGCCTTCGAATATTCCGACGCGTGGGTGCAGGATTCGCGCCTCGTCGTGCTGAACGCGCGCGACGCCTACAACCGGGGGGCGCAGATATTCACCCGCACCGCCGTGACAGGCGTCCAGCGCCATGACGACCTTTTTCACGTCGACCTGCGCAACGAGTGCACCGGCGTGCGGACCCGCAAGATCGCGCGCCTCATCGTCAACGCTGCCGGCCCATGGGTGGACAACGTGCGCCGCCTGATCCGCGATTCCACCTTCACCCCGCGCGTCAGGCTGGTGCAGGGCAGTCACATCGTGGTGCCGAAGCTGTTCGATCACGGCCGATGCTACATATTCCAGCACGGCGACCAGCGCGTCATCTTCGCGATTCCCTATGAAGGGGACTTCACACTGATCGGCACCACCGATCGCGACTTCAAGGGCGATCCGGGCGACGTGGCGATCACCCCGGAGGAAGTCGCCTATCTGTGCGAGGCGGCGAACGCCTATTTCCGCCGGACGATCGCCCCGGCGGACGTGGTGTGGAGCTACGCCGGCGTCCGGCCGCTCTACGACGACAAGGCCTCGGCTGCGCAGGAGGCGACCCGCGACTACATCCTGGAACGGGATGAGGACGCGGACGGCGGGGTCGCGATCCATGTGTTCGGCGGCAAGATCACCACCTACCGGCGTCTGAGTGAGGCGGTGATGGGCATGGTGGAGAAGACGCTGGGCAAACGGGCGCCCGCCTGGACCGCCGACAGCCAGCTTCCCGGAGGGGACTTCCCGGTGTCCGGATTCGGGCATCTCGTCTCGCGCCTCAAAGGGCAGGCGCCGGATGTGCCGGAGAAGACGCTGGATCGGCTCGCCCGCCACTACGGCACCTTCGCACTGTCGATTCTTCGGAATGGATCGCTCGGGCGCATCTTCGGCGCCGACCTCGGCGAGAACGAGGTGCGCCATCTGGTCGAAAGCGAGTGGGCCATGACCGCCGAGGACATCCTGTGGCGGCGCACAAAACTCGGCTTGCGATTCAACGCCGCGGAAGCGGCCGCCCTCGCGCGCCATATCAAGGACGTCCGCAGAACCACGGCAAGCGATCGGCACGTCAACTTTAAGAGATAACTTTAAATTGTACCGATATTTATCTCTCATATATATAATTTTTCATTACCTGACCTGCCCGATCCATGGGCGCCGCGTCGGACCGGCCTTCCCATTCCTCGATGTCTGCCGACGGATCGCGGCGGCGCGCGGCAACGGCGACGCCACGACGGCCGCACCGCCGGGACCGGCCAGCACGCGCTGGCGTAGCGAAGCATAGAACACCCTGATAACAAATGATATTTTTTCTATGTGCCCTCTATTTTATGGCAATGCGTGTATATTTGCCCCGGTCTGCTGGATTGTTGAATCGAGCTGTTGTTATGATCAACAATGTGCGGTATGAGGCGCAGTCTTGCGTGGATTGTCAGGCTGCTGTCTCGGAAAAAATGCATGCTGGTGAGTGAGGATATGGCGGTTCGCCGGTGAATTGCCGTTTGGACTCACGGGCAGGGCGCGGGCGTGGCCGATGTGATGGATGGCAACCGAAGCGCGTTTCGGCCGGCTTTGGCCCGGACGGGACACGTCAGGCTGGATCGGGGTGATTTTCCGTCGGAAAACCATCCGGATCTTTCCATATTGATTGAGCATAGTGTTTCCCGGAAGGTGACAGCCGTTTTTCGGGATCGTGCTCTGGGGATCGTCGGGGCGACGGCCGATCGTCGATCGGGGCGTTGCTCCAGCAGTACTGGAGTAGGGCAACGTGAGCGAACAGGTGCAGCCGGATGATCTCGACACCTTGATGCAGCGTATCCGCGCCGATGTCGAGGCCCGTAAGGTGAAGGCGGATGCACAGGCGATCGGGACCAACGGCTTGCAGATTCTGCCTCCACCCATCGACTCAGGACGTCTGCAATACACCGCCGCCGAGCTGTTGGCCTTTTACGACGTAGTCTTCCTGCGCGCCGCGCATCTCGCCGTGCTCGGCCGCGAGCCCCGGGGCGAGGGCGCGGCCAAACTGCTGCAGCAACTGCGGCTCGGGCAGATCAGCCGCGTCGACGTCATCGACGCCCTGCGCGCGAGCGACGAGGCGCATGTGCGGGGGGCGCGCATTTCGGGACTGGGGCGGGAGCGCTTCACCGACGGCATCCGCCGCTCGCTGCTCGGGCGCAAGCTCGCCGCGCTCTTGCGCATCTCGCGCAACATTCCCCGGCTGGCGAGCTACATGAAGCAGGTCATTGCCCGCGTGGACACCACCGAGCGCAAGGTGCTGCAGCTCGAAGCGCAGCTCAACGAGGCGCTGGCGGCCCGCGAGGCCGCGGAGGCGCAACTGCTCGAGCGGATCGAAACCCTGTCGCGCCGCGTCGTCGAACTTGAGGGGCGTCCTGACGCCGCCGGACATGCCGGCGAACGATAACGACACGCTGCGCGAGATCGCCCTGCGCGAGCAGTGCGGGGAAGAGGCGCACAGGCGGGAGCGGGAGAACGCATGAAGCCGAAAGTAGCCATTGTCGCAGCGGGTTCCGGCTCCGGCGAAACGGGTGGGGCCGAACGTTTCTTCGTGGGGCTGCGCGACGCGTTGCGGGCGATCGGCCTCGACGTCACCCTGCTGCAGATCCCCTCCAACGAGGCCAATTTCGACACCATCAAGGAAACCTATCTGCGCTTCTACGATCTCGACGTCAGCGCGTATGACGGCGTGATCACGTCGAAGGCCCCCTCCTATGTCGTGCGTCATCCCAACCACGTCTGCTACCTGCAGCATACGATGCGCGTGTTCTACGACATGTTCGAGGTGGAGTTCGGCGCGGGATCGGAGGATCTGATCAAGCAACGGGCGCTCGTTCACGCTCTCGATACCGCCGCCCTGCAGCCGCCGCGCACCCGCAAGCTGTTCGCCATCGGCGAGGAGGTGGCGAGCCGTCTGCGCCAGTACAACGGCCTCGACGCCGAGGTCGTGCGCCACCCGACCAGCCTGACGGGCTTCAGGGAAGGGGCCTTCCGCCATCTGTTCATGCCGGGACGCCTGCATCGCTGGAAGCGGGTGGATCTCGCCATCGAGGCGATGCGCCATGTGAAGGCGCCGGTCGAACTCGTCATCTCGGGCGCCGGCGAGGACGCCGAACGGTTCAAGCAGCTTGCCGCCGGCGATCCGCGCATCCGCTTCACCGGGTGGATCAGCGACGAGGAGCTGATCGCCTGCTATCAGGATGCGCTCGCGGTCCTCTTCGTGCCCTGCCGGGAGGATATGGGGCTCATCACCTACGAGGCCTTTCACGCCGCCAAGCCGGTCATCACCAGCACCGACGCCGGCGAGCCGGCGCGCGTCGTCGAGGACGGACGGACCGGGTTCGTGTGCGAGCCCGACCCGGCCGCCATCGCCGCACGCATCGACCAGCTCGCGGCCGATCCCGCCCTGGCGGCGGCGCTCGGCCGGCGCGGCGCGCAAGTCGCGGCGGAGGTCACATGGGAGAAGGTGGCGGTTGCGCTGGCAACGGCCCTCAATCTGCCGTGCCGGGCATCCGGGCAGGGGGAAGCGGCAGCGGCGCCGGCCGACGCGGACACGCATCCCGCCCTGCCCGAATCGCGGCGGGCGCCCGCCATATGAGTTTGGGGAGCCATACATGGCCGGCTCCCGGATCGCGGAAGTCATCTGTGAGGCAAAAATGGCTGTAACGTTGCATACGACCATTCTGGATATGCAGCCCATTGACCCTCCGGTCGGCGGTGGACGGCTGCGTCTTCTGGGACTGTATCACGGCCTCGGCGCGCCTGCTGCCGGCCAGGATGCTGCAACGAGCGGCGCTTCCGGCGACGGACGGGCGGATGCCTCCGTGCGCCACGCAGCCCACTATGTCGGCACCTACGACTGGCGCGGCCCGGGCCTGCGCCGGCAGCAGCTCACGCCGGTCCTGTTCGAGGAGATCGTGCCGCTCACCGAGGCCCATTTCGCCGCTTCCGACCGGCTGGCCGAGGAACTCGGCGGCAAGAACGTCATCGATACCGCCTTCCACACCATGGCCCACCTGTCGCCGGACTTTGTCGAGGCGGCGCGCAAGGCGGCCGAGCGTGCGGACGTGGTCGTGTTCTCGCATCCCTGGATCTATCCGCTCGTCCGCGACGTGCTGCGCCCCGACCGGCAGCTGATCGTCTACGACGCGCACAATGTCGAGGGGGTGTTGCGCACCGAACTGCTGGACGACGGGGCGGGCGGGTCCGCGGTGGCGCGGGGCGTCGTGGAGGTGGAGAACGCCGTCTGCACCGCCGCCGATCTGGTGCTCGCCTGCTCCCACGAGGACGCCAGCGCCTTCTCCTCGATCTACGGCGTGCCGTTCGACCGGATCAGGGTCATCCCCAACGGCACTTTCACCCGCAAGATCAAGCCGCCGTCCGTCGAGGAAAAGCATCAGGCGCGGCAGCAGCTCGATGTCGAGGGACGGCCGGTCGCCTTCTTCCTCGGCAGCAACTACGGCCCCAATGTCGAGGCGGCGCGCTTCATCACCGATGCGCTCGCCCCTGCGCTGCCGACCGTGCTGTTCGTCGTGGGCGGCGGCGTCGGCGAGGGGCTGGAGCAGGTGACGCCACCCGCGAACGTGCGCATCACCGGCCGCCTCTCCGACGAGGAGCTGCTGTTGTGGCTGCGGGCCTCCGACATCGCGGTCAATCCGATGTTCGGCGGCTCGGGCACCAACATCAAGATGCTCGACTTCATGGCCGCCGGCCTGCCCATCGTCTCGACCGCCGTCGGCGCGAGGGGCATCGCGACCTCCGAGCGGGCCTTTCTCGTGGCGCAGGCTGACAATTTCGCCGAAACCGTCCGCGGCCTGCTGGCGAACGAGGACGAACGCCAGCAGCTCGCCCACGGCGTCCGCACGCAGGCCGACCGCTTCTACTCATGGGAGCGCATTTCCGACTATCTGGGCATTCTGCTGGCGCGCTGGGCGCAGGTCAGGAACGGGAGCGGCGAGGCACCGTTCTTCTCGGTGATCGTGCCCACCTACGAGCGCCACGCGCTGCTGACCCGGCTCACGGATTTCATCGCCGCGCAGACGTGGCGCGATTTCGAGGTGATCGTCGTCGACCAGAGCGCTCAGCCGTGGCCCGACCGCGACCGGGATTTCGGGTTCGACCTGCATTACATCCACACCGACCGCAAGGGCGCGGTGACGGCGCGCAATACCGGCGCGGGGCTGGCGCGCGGCAAGGTCATCGCCTTCACCGACGACGACTGCGAACCGAGCGAGGGCTGGCTCGCCGCCGCCCACAAGGCGTTCACCACCTCGGACATCGTCGGGCTCGAGGGGCTGATCAGGTCCGACCGGGTCGGGGATCCGGACTGGCGCCCGGTGACCAACGACGGCTTCGAGGGCATCGGGTTCATGACCGCCAACCTCTTCGTGAGGTCGGACGTGTTCCAGCAGCTCGACGGATTCGACATCGCGCTGGAGAAGCCGCACTTCCGCGAGGACACGGACCTCGGATGGCGCATGCAGGATCTCGGCGAGATCCCGTTCTCGCGCGATGCGTGGGTGTATCATCCGCCCCATTCGCGCGAGATCGAGCGGGAATCGATCGGCGTGCGCTCCACCTTCTTCCTCAATGATGCGATTCTGCTGCGCAAGCACCCGGAGCGTTACGCCGAACTGCTGCTGCGGGAGGTGCAGTGGCTGCACAACCCGCATTTCTGGGACCAGTTCCTCAAGGGCATCGAACTGCACGGCGTGGAATTGCCGCATCAGATCCGGGAGATCATGCGCGAAAACGCCGGCATCCATTACACCGGCCCGCTGAACAGCGGCGCGAACACCCTGGCGCATGCCGACACGCCCGCCGCGCACCCGCCGGCGCGGACAGGGGAGAGCGCGCATCCCGCCCAGCAGCAGCCGCCGACGTTGCGGGACACCCTGAGACGGTCGGTATCGTGGACGGTGCGGCCGGTCTGGCGCAGGGTATGGGCGCGCATCGAGGGACGCGTTCGCCCCATCGATCAGCGGCTCGACGCGACCCGCGAGGCGCTGCAGGAGCTGCAGCACACGACGGACGCGAGACTGAGCAAAATCGAGGCCGGCATCGAAGCGCTCGACAAGCGGCTGGCAAAGCTGCTCGATGGGGCGGAATTCGACGCCAGCAGGGGCGGCGAGCGGCAGCCGGGCACCGATGAGGTGGTGCGCGCCGCCTTGCTCGTGCTGCGCTATCGCGCCGAGCTGGAGGCGCTGCGCATGCCGCGCAAGGTCGAAGAGCAATCGCGGCGGCAAGCGCGCTCGCCTGCCTGACGGCCGGACCTTTCAAAAATCCGCGAATGTTTTTCCGGCCCGAAACCGTTATCAACCAAACCGATAAGAAACAAACCTCATAAAAATCTGAAATTTTTCGTCCAGTCAATTGATTTACAAATGATTCTTACATCATTCCCTTGCCGAGTGATGCCTTATTCAATGGCCTCGTCCGGGTAGACGCCCCAGAGCCGGTCCTGCTGAATGAAGCCCCGGAGGTTGCGCACCGACACGCGGCACCATGTGCCGTCGCAGGTGTCGATGTTGATGATGACCCCCGGTTGCAGGCGCGCCATCACCTTGACGTTCTCCGATGCCCGCTCGTAGAGCGGATAGGGCTCACCGTCCTTGTTCCGGGCCCACGGCGCGACCAGCGCCGTGCGCCTGCCGGACAGGAGGCTGTGAAGCACCCAGCCCTCGGCTCCCTCCGAATCACGGATGCGCCGCCACGTCGCGAATTCGGCCGTGACCTCGACCGGCAGGCCGGCGCGCTGATAGACCCACAATGTCCGATGGTCCTTGGCGGGGCCGGCGCGCAGGTTCACCCTGTCGGACTTGAGGCTGACGTAGCGCGGCACCGGCAGTCCGCTGCTGGCGCCGACCGTCTGGCCGGCTGTGGACTGCTGGGCGGCTGCAGGCACGGATGACAGAAGCGTGAGGATGGCGGCCAGGGCTGCGGCGGTCTTGAGCATGGCGGGCTTTCCGGTGGGCTTTCGGGCTTGCCTGCGGTAGGGCGCATTCCCGCCGCTTGCGAAGTTGGGGCTTGCGAAGCGGACAGGAATGGTATCATACCGACTGGATATGTTATCTGTTGCTGCAATATACATTGCATATGATATCTACTGCTCTTGTGCCCCAGCGGTCCTTAACGTGGGGTGAAATGGAGCGCCGGGATCGGAACTTTCGTCCATGAAGAAAAAGCCCCTTGTCGTCGTCACCCGCAGATTGCCGGAAAGCGTCGAGACGCGTATGCGCGAGTTGTTCGACGCCCGCCTGAACGTCGACGACAAGCCGCTGACGACGGAACAGCTCATCGAGGCCATGAAAATCGCCGATGTGCTCGTGCCCACTATCACCGACCGCATCGACGCCGAGCTCGTTGCCCAGGCGGGGCCGCAGCTGAAGCTCATCGCCAACTACGGCAACGGCGTGGATAACATCGACGTCGGCGCGGCGCTGGCGCAGGGCATCACCGTTACCAACACGCCGGGCGTGCTGACCGAGGACACGGCCGACATGACGATGGCGCTCATCCTGGCCGTCGCGCGGCGCATCCCCGAAGCGGCGCAGCTCCTGCCGAGCGGCGAGCCGTGGGCGGGATGGTCACCGACGGGCATGCTCGGCCGGCGCATCACCGGCAAGCGCCTGGGCATCGTCGGCATGGGGCGCATCGGGCAGGCGCTGGCGCGCCGGGCCAAGGCGTTCGGGCTGTCGATCCACTATCACAACCGCCGCCACGTCGCGCCGGAGATCGAATCCGCGCTGGAGGCGACGTACTGGGATTCGCTCGACCAGATGCTGGCGCGGATGGACATCGTGTCGGTGAACTGCCCCCACACGCCGGCGACCTATCACCTGCTGTCGGCGCGCCGCCTGCGCCTGCTCAAGCGCGACGCCATCCTGGTCAATACGGCGCGGGGCGAGATCATCGACGAGACCGCCCTGATCGAGATGCTGGAGGCCGGAGAGCTCGGCGGCGCCGGGCTCGATGTGTTCGAGGCGGAGCCCGCGGTCAATCCGCGCCTGCTGAAGCTCGCGCGGCGCAACGCCGTGGTGCTGCTGCCGCATGTGGGATCGGCCACCATCGAAGGCCGGACGGAAGCAGGGGAGAAGGTGATCGTCAACATCAAGACCTTCCTCGACGGCCACCGCCCGCCCAACCGCGTGCTGCCGAGCATGATCTGAGACATATCCGGCATGAACGAAACCGGCGCCCGCGAGAGGTCTTCCGCCATCGCCGTCGTCGTGGCGGCGGCCGTCGGCGCGGCCGGCGACGTGTTGTCGCCGCCGCTGCGCAAGGTGCTGTGGCGCTCGCTCGGCCTGACGCTGCTGCTGCTCTTCGCCATGGGTGTGGCCCTTTCGGCGCTCATCGAATGGCTGGCGGACCAGTCCGTCTGGCTGTCAGGCTACCCCTACGTCGGCACGGTCGCGGTGGTGCTGGCGGCGGCCGGGGTCTTCGTCGGCCTGATATTCCTCATCCCGCCGGTATCGGCGCTCGTCGCGGGCTACTATCTCGACGACGTGGCGGCGGTCGTGGAGGCGCGCTGCGATCCGGGCGGGCAACCGGGCACGCCCATGCCTGCGGGCGAAGCGTTGCTGGCGGGGCTGCGTTTCGCCGCGCTATCGCTCGGCGTCAACTTCCTGGCGCTGCTGTTGCTGCTGGTGCCCGGCGTCAATCTGGTGGCGTTCCTCGCGGCGAACGCCTACCTGTTCGGGCGCGAATATTTCGAGCTCGCGGCCGGACGCTATCGCCCCATCGAGGCGGCGCGGGCGCTGCGCCGCGACAACGGCGGCCTGGCGTTCCTGGGCGGCCTCGTCACGGCGCTGCTGGTGATGGTGCCGTTCGTGAACCTCGTCACGCCGCTGTTCGGCACGGCGCTGATGGTGCGCGTGCACAAGGCCGTCCAACGCAGCGGACGGCCTTCCGGCGGAGTTACGCCCGCACCTCGGTGAACTGGCCGGACTTGCGGAAGCGCCACAGGTAGTCGGACACGATCGCCTCATAGGCCGTCGGGGTGATGCCGAGCCCCTCCAGCGTGCGCCCCTCGGCGATCGCCTCCGCGGACACGACGTTGTCGTGGGCGAGCAGCTTCACCTGATCGCGGGTAATGACGAGCGTGTCCGGCAGCAGGCCGAACGTCAGCTTGTCGACGAACTCGATGACGCCCGCCTGGATGCGCGCCACGCCGAAGGGCAGGGATACGACGGGACGGCTGCGCCCGGTCACGGACTGCACGTAGTCGACGAGCTGGCGCAGCGTCTGCACCTGCGGCCCGCCGAGCTCATAGACGCGTCCGCCAGCCACGTCGCCGTCGACGGCGCGGGCGATCGCCTCCGCGACGTCGCCCACGTAGACCGGCTGAAACTTCGTCTGCCCGCCGACGATCGGCAGGACAGGCAGCGCGCGGGCGAGCGCGGCGAAACGGGTGAAGAAGCCGTCCCCCCGCCCGAAGACGACGGACGGGCGGAAGACGACGGCGTCCGGGACGGCCGCGAACACGGCCTCCTCGCCCAGCGCCTTCGTGCGCGCGTAGAGGGAGTTCGACGCCTTGTCCGCGCCGATGGCGGAGCCGTGGATCAGCCGCGCGCCCTGGGCCGCAGCGGCCTCGGCGATGGCGCGCGCGCCGTGCTGCTGCACCGCGCCGAAGCTCTGCCGTCCCACCTCCTGCAGAATGCCGACGAGGTTGATGACAACATCCGACCCCTCCGCCGCCCGGGCGACGGATTCACGAAAACGGACATTGGCCTGCACCGCGACGATCTGCCCCACCGCGCCGAGCGGCTGAAGATGCCCGGCAAGATCGGGACGGCGCACGGCAGCCCGGACACGGTAGCCCCGCTGCGCCAGCGCGCGCACCACATGGCGGCCCAGGAATCCCGACCCGCCGAAGACCGTCACGAGTTTCGCCGAAGGTGAAAACGCACGCGTCATCGGTATCTCCCACACTGGTCAACGATCGCAGCCAGCTGCCGCGGCACCGGTTGCCGCACGGCCCCTCGACCAAGACGACACGGACCGGCGAACTGCACGCTGAATAGCCAATTCACCGGTCCGTGTATAGATAGTGCAGAATGATTCAAGCCTGCGGCGGACGAAAAGGTCAAGTCGCGGAGAGGGCCGCCGCGCGGCGGCCTCGCGACCCCGGGTGCAGCCGACTGCCAATAATCTTGACTGAGCCGTTTCTGGCGTTATTTCGCCAGAATATCCTCGTACTGATCGTGATGCTTCTTCAGGAAGGAAGAAATGAAGGAGCACTCGGAGCGGATATGCGCACCGGCCTCCCGCACCGCGTCGAGCGCGCCGGACGCCAGCCGGGTGCCGACGCCCCGCCCGCCGAGCTCCGGCGGCACCACCGTATGCTCGAATACATAGACGGCGGCGCCACCGTCTCCCGCCGACTCGATTCGATAATTAATGAAGGCGACATGATCATCTACAGTTAATTCGAACCGCCGATCGGTTGTGTTGTTGGCAACTGATTCTGACATGATAGAATCCTCACGATAACTTGATCATAGCCAATGATGATTGCCGACTGGCCGGAGACGCAGGAGAAATGGTGCCGACGGGTCCCTTATACAAGATACGGATATCGCAAGCGCACTTATTCACAGCTTCATGAAAGAGGAAAGTGGCACTGTCCATCGGACCCATAGAAATGACACGCGTGTCGTCACATAATATTGTGCAGCGCGAAAAGAGGATGGGTTGCATCGCGGTAAAGTTAACATTTCGCGCAACATATCATCAATTGTGGCAATCGGCCTCGTGCCTACGTGATCATCAAACGGCGTGTTTTGCAGGCTGACAATGACATTTTTGTCGGAGCTGGAAGTATACGCGCTTGTACAGCGAGCCGCTTTCACCTTCAAGACATGCCCTTGGCGTCCCGGCTGTCGGGAATGTTCGTCGCTGCCTTGAGTTTGCCGCAAATGAGTATATTTTGGTGTTGCATAACTAATGGATATGAACTAAGAAAACTTGGAAGCAAAGCAATTTACTCTTTTTTATTGAGGATCTCCAGTGACTGACGACACCCAGCAGGCAGATAAGGTGAACTATGTCGAGCTCGCCGCCGACATTGTTTCTGCATATGTCGCGAACAATTCTGTTGCGGCGGTCGAGCTGCCGGCTCTCATCAACGAAGTCCACACCGCTCTGCGGCGCGTTTCCGTCGGCACGAGCGAATCGGCGGCCGAACCGCCGAAGCCGGCAGTAGCGATCAAGAAATCCATCACCCCGGACTATATCATCTGTCTGGAGGATGGTAAGAAGTTCAAGTCGCTCAAGCGTCATCTGCGCACGCAATACGACATGACGCCCGAGCAATACCGTGAGAAGTGGGGTCTTGCGCCCGACTATCCCATGGTCGCGCCCAACTATGCGCTGGCGCGCTCGCAGCTCGCCAAGGAAATGGGCCTCGGGCAGCAGCGCAAGCGCGATGCGGCCGTTGCAGCGCCCGCGCCCGCTCCGGCCAAGCGCACGCGGCGCAAGGCAACGGTCGACTGATCGGCGCGTCGAACGACTGACTGACGCATCAATATAAATTCGATGCGTTAACATAGGAATTCGGGTGGCGGATGGTATTCGTTTTGTCGTCCGCCGCTCGGCGGGTTTTTGCCAGATGAAGTGGCTTGGCCCGCAAGAATTCTCAAGCTCAAGAATTCTCAATCTGTCGGATCGTCGGGGCCATCCCGGCAAAGAGGCCGGAATGCGAAAGGCCGTCAGTGACGACAGTGCGGCGGGCGCGGCTTTTTGAAGCGCTCGTCCTTCAGGCGGAATCGTCCGAGCGGTCGGCATTCGCCCGAGATTGAAGGGCCGCAAATCCCAATCCATGCTTTCCGACAGTCGTTTGTGTCATTCGCCTGTTGCCGGCGTCTGCGCGTTTTTTGGTTTGTGAATTGATGAAGTGATTGTATGAAATCATTGTTCGTCAGGAAAAGCTTCTGCCAAGAAAAGCTTCTGCTTGGCAATTGCGGGGTCTTGGAAAATGAGGAGTCCTGGAAAAGAATAGCGGGAGCATGCAGCAATACTCGCGCGCCCGGGTTGCGGAACCGGACGGGACGCCCAAGCGGAGCGCCGGGGCCTGTCGGGAATGGACCCGAGGCGCAGGCAAATAGAGAGAATGCTTTCCGATTGATGGCCGCGATCCGGTTTATTGATCGATGCTTGTAATGTACCTTGGGCGATGCGGCGAAGCATGTTTGTAGTTGGTGCGCGATGACGGCCGAGTATCCAGAGTTCTCCGGCGACGCGACGGGCGGGGCGGCGCGGCTGCAGGACAGAAGCCGGATCCGGGATCAGAACCCGGCGTCCGGGTGGCGTGAATTGCCGGCCCGGATCGGGCGGGCGCTGCGCAGCATCTTCTCACGCGCTTCATCGAGCCTGACGCGCCGTATCGTGGTGCTCAATCTCGTGGGGCTCGTGGCGCTGCTGCTGGGGCTTCTCTACCTGAACCAGTTTCGCGCCGGGCTGATCGAGTCGCGCACCCAAAGCCTGCTCATCCAGGGCGAGATCATTGCCGGCGCCATCGCCGCCTCGGCGTCGGTGGATACCGATAACATCACCCTCGATCCGGACAAGCTGCTGCAGCTGCAGGCGGGGGAGAGCCTCGGCGTCACCGAGGAGATGTCCCCGCTCGAGTTCTCCATCAATCCCGAACAGGTCGCCCCCGTGCTGCGGCGGCTGGTGACGCCGACGCGCACGCGCGCCCGCATCTATGACCGCGAGGGCATGCTGCTGCTCGACTCGCGGCATTTCTATTCGCGCGGCGACATCCTGCGCTACGATCTGCCGCCCGTGGGCCACCGGCCCGGCGTGCTGGAGAGCGCTCTCGACTGGGTGCGCCGGCAGATTCGCCCCTACAGGTCTCCCCTGACGGAAGAGATCAACACCGTTGCCGGGCGCACGCTTCCCGAAGTCCGCCAGGCGCTGTCGGGAACGGCGGCCAGTACGGCGCGCGTCAACTCCCTGGGGGAGACGATCGTCTATGTGGCGGTGCCGGTCCAACGCCTGCGCACCGTGCGCGGCGCGCTGCTGCTGTCCACCCAGGGCGGCGATATCGATGCGACCATCGCCAGCGAACGCTGGGCGATGCTGCGTGTGTTCGTCGTCGCCGCGATGGTGATGACGGTGCTGTCCGTGCTGCTCGCCGGCACCATCGCCGGTCCCGTCCGCCGGCTGGCGGAGGCGGCCGAGCGGGTGCGCCGGGGCATCAAGTCGCGGCAGGAGATCCCGGATTTCACCGACCGTTCCGACGAGATCGGCCATCTGTCCGGCGCGCTGCGGGACATGACGCGGGCGCTCTACCGGCGCATCGACGCCATCGAGAGCTTCGCCGCCGACGTTGCCCACGAGTTGAAGAACCCGCTGACGTCGCTGCGCAGCGCCGTCGAAACGCTGCCGCTGGCCCGCAACGACGAGGCTCGCGGCCGGCTGCTCGCCGTGATCCAGCAGGATGTCAAGCGCCTCGACCGGCTGATCAGCGATATCTCCGACGCCTCCCGCCTCGATGCGGAACTGGCGCGCATCGAAGCGGAGCCCATCGACATGGTGCAGGTGCTCGAAGCCGTGGCCTCGGTTGCCCGCGGCGTGCACGACAATCAGATCGCCATCACCGTGGAGCCGACCGACGATCCCGGCCGCGACTTTCTGGTCCTCGGCCATGACGGGCGGTTGGGGCAGGTGTTCAACAACCTCGTGGACAACGGACTGTCGTTCTCGCCGCCGGACGGGGAAATCCGCATCGATCTCGGGCGCGAGGGCAACGACGTGGTCGTCACGGTGGAGGACGACGGGCCGGGCATCCCCGAACATGCCCTGGAGCGCGTGTTCGAGCGCTTCTACACCGACCGGCCGGAACAGAAATTCGGCCAGAATTCCGGCCTCGGCCTGTCGATTTCGCGCCAGATCGTGGAGGCGCACCGGGGACACATCAAGGCCTCCAACCGCATCGACGCCGACGGCAAGGTGGCCGGGGCGCGCTTCGAGGTGCGCCTGCCCGCGATCCTGCCCAACGCATGATGCCGCCCCCGAAGGCCGGGCGGCGATGACGCCGGCGCCCAGGGCGCAGCCCAACCGCGGAGAAGCAGCCATGGCGGGGAACGACGGCATCGCGGACGCACCCGGCGTGACCGTTCACGCAACCGCGATCGCCATCGGCGAGACGGGCGTGCTGATCCGCGGCCGGTCGGGCAGCGGCAAATCCACCCTGGCCCGCCAGCTGCTGGAGCGCGCCGCCCGGGCCGGACGGTTCGCCAGCCTTGTCAGCGACGATCGCGTCATCCTGGCGCGTTGCCACGGCCGGCTCGTGGCCCGCGCCGTGCCGGCCATCGCCGGCCTTCTCGAAGTGCGCGGCGCGGGGATCGTCGGGATGCCGTTCCTGCCCGCCGCCGTCGTGGAACTGGTGGTCGACGCGGACGTCAAGCCGGACCGGCTGCCGGAGACCTGCGACAAAATGACCACGATACTCGACACGCGCTTGCCGAGACTCGCCGCCGCGGGCATGACCGACGCGCCCGACGTGGTGTTTTGGCTTATTGCTCAAGGGCAAAGCACGAGTCTGTGATATTTATGGCTATACGATGACAAAATGATCTTAGAACCCTTGCACTTTTCCCCGCAATGCACAAAATGATCTCTCCTGTCATGGATCGTGACGGTGATACAGGGTTCTGAATGATCGGTCTCGTATTGGTGACGCACGGGTGTCTCGCGACGGAATTTCGCGCCGCGCTTGAACACGTGGTAGGTCCGCAGGCACAGCTTGAGACCGTAACAATCGGTCCGGAAGACGATATGGACGGCTGTCGGCAGGACATCCTGCAGGCGGTATGCCGGGCCGATGCCGGCGACGGCGTCGTGGTGCTCACAGACATGTTCGGCGGCACGCCTTCCAATCTGGCTATCTCCTGCATGAACGGCAGCAAGGTAGAGGTGATTGCCGGCATGAACCTGCCGCTGTTGATCAAGCTGGCCTCGGTGAGGGAAGACCACACTCTCGACGAGGCGGTGCTGGAGGCCCAGGAGGCCGGCCGCAAGTACATCAACGTCGCCAGCCACGTGCTTACCGGCCGATGAGTTTTGACGGTTCCGCGACCGGTCTTTACCATTTGGCAGTGAGCGTCTCGCATAGTAATTTGGCCCTCCGGCATTCGCCGGACAGGAGAACGGAAACGTTTTGCCTGTGTGCCGGCGCAAGGCGCGTTTCCCCGGGGCATGCGACGGTCCCGGCGGTTGGGCGCGCCCCTTTGGTATTTCGCGAAAGTGATTGGACGTGATCGACATTGCTGACGACAACGCGTCGCGCGGCGACGACGGATATGGTGGAAGCGCCGATATGATCTCCCACGAGGTGATCTCTCCCGACGCGGCCTCCCTTGCCACGCGTGAGCTGCCGATCATCAACCGGAAGGGATTGCACGCGCGCGCCTCCGCCAAGTTCGTGCAGACCGTCGACCGGTTCGAGGCCGACGTGAAGGTGAGCCGCGCCGGCGAAACGGTGGGCGGACGTTCGATCATGGGCCTGCTGACACTCGCCGCCGCCAAAGGCACCACCATCACCGTCACGGCCTTCGGCCCGCAGGCGAACGACGTGCTCGACGCCGTCGAGGCGCTGCTCGCCGACCGCTTCGGCGAGGACGAATAGAGCGCCGCCGGACCCGGCCATCCGATACATATATAAAGATTTCTTTATATCATTCTTGCCCTGTGCGCCTTACGCTGGTATAGAGCGCAGGCACCGGTGTGCGTTTTTGGCTTTCGGCCGGAACGTCGGGTGGTGCCAAACCCGCGCGGCGCGGGAAGCGCTTCACCATGCGCAGCCTGCCGGGCACCGGTCGAAGAACGGGGCCGATGGTATTATTCTTTCAGGATGGGACAGATGTCGCAGGATTATGTCGTCAAGGACCTCTCGCTGGCCGATTGGGGCCGGAAGGAAATCTCCATCGCCGAAACGGAGATGCCGGGTCTCATCGCCGTGCGCGAGGAGTTCGGCCCCACGCAGCCGCTGAAGGGCGCGCGGATCGCAGGCTCCCTGCACATGACGATCCAGACGGCGGTGCTCATCGAGACGCTGACGGCGCTGGGCGCCGAGGTGCGCTGGGCCTCGTGCAACATCTACTCGACCCAGGACCACGCGGCCGCGGCGATCGCGGCAAGCGGCGTGCCGGTGTTCGCCGTCAAGGGCGAGACGCTGGAGGAATACTGGAACTACACCCGCCGGATTCTGGAATGGGGCGACGGCGGCACGCCGAACCTCATCCTCGATGACGGCGGCGACGCGACGCTGCTGGTGCATCTCGGCCTGCGCGCGGAGCAGGGCGACGCGGCGTTCCTCGAAGATCCTTCCTCCGAGGAGGAAGAGGTGCTGTTCGCGCTGATCAAGCGCACGCTCACCGAAAAGCCCGGCTGGTTCGCGGAACTCGCCGCCAACATCAGGGGCGTTTCCGAGGAGACGACAACGGGCGTGCACCGTCTCTACATCATGGAGCGGGAGGGCAGCCTGCTGTTCCCGGCGATCAACGTCAACGACTCGGTGACGAAGTCGAAGTTCGACAACCTCTACGGCTGCCGCGAGTCGCTCGTCGACGGCATCCGCCGCGGCACCGATGTGATGATGGCCGGCAAGGTCGCCATGGTGGCGGGCTTCGGCGATGTGGGCAAGGGCTCCGCCGCCTCGCTGCGCAACGCGGGCTGCCGCGTGCTCGTGTCCGAGATCGACCCCATCTGCGCCCTGCAGGCGGCGATGGAGGGCTACGAGGTGGTGACCATGGAGCAGGCGGCGCCGCGTGCCGACATCTTCGTCACCGCCACCGGCAACAAGGACATCATCACCATCGAGCACATGCGCGCGATGAAGGACCGCGCCATCGTCTGCAACATCGGCCATTTCGACAACGAGATCCAGGTCGGGGCGCTGCGCAACTACACGTGGACCAACATCAAGCCGCAGGTCGACGAGATCACCTTCCCCGACGGCAAGCGCATCATCCTGCTGTCCGAGGGGCGTCTGGTGAACCTCGGCAACGCCACCGGCCATCCCTCGTTCGTGATGTCGGCATCGTTCACCAACCAGACGCTGGCGCAGATCGAGCTGCACACGAAGCAGGGCGAGTACGAGAAGAAGGTCTACACGCTGCCCAAGCACCTCGACGAAAAGGTCGCGGCGCTGCATCTCGCCAAGATCGGCGTCACCCTGACCAAGCTCACCGAGGAGCAGGCCACCTATATCGGCGTTTCCGCCAACGGGCCGTTCAAGGCCGGCCATTACCGCTACTGAGGCGGCCCCGGATCTGCGGGAAACGACAAGCGCCGGCCGCGCCCGTCCGGCGCGGCCGTTCTCGTGCGGCTGCACCGTCGCAACCCGCAACATAACCATGTCCGGCTATCTTCCTAGGATAGCTGGGGGAATCGGTCGTTTCCTTCCCGTTAACCACTTTCTGATGAACTGTCCGAGGCTGTAGAGTATTGATGATTCGAGGCTCGGTTCTTGCTGGATCGGGTGTCATCGGACTTGGTTTCTCGGGCGGGGTTTCATGAGGGCAAGGGCGCACACGCTTTGGCGTCAATGCGAGACTGTGTTGTCATCGTTTGCCCGGCCCGGTTCGGAAGCTGCAGCCCGCTCCGCCATCGTCTATGCGCCTGCAGGCGCCGGCAGGCCATGCGGCGCACGCGTGAGCCGGCGGATGCTCGCGGCCGGTTCCCTCCTCGCGTGCTGCGTCGCGGGGAGGGCGCACGCGCAGGAAGCGGCGGGCGCGATCACGCCATCCGATCCGTTCGCGGACCTCGGCCTCTCCTTCGCGCCCCATTCCATCATCATTCTGGCCGGGTTCGTCGGCCTGCTGTCGGCTTTCGCGATGGCGGCGCTGGCGCTGGGGCGCGAGAGGGCGAAGGCGCGACGCGCCCGCTCGGCGCTGGCGCACGAGCTCGCGCAGCTTCGCGCTCGCCACGACCGATACGCCACCCTGATCGCCTCCGAACCCCAGATCATCGTCAGTTGGCCGAGCCGCCACGGTGAGCCGGTGATCGAGGGCGACACCGACCTCGTCGCGCCCGGGCAGCCGGCCCGGCGCGCGCTGGCCTTCGGCTCATGGCTCGCGCCCTCGCACGCCCAGGCGCTGGACAATGCGCTCGACGCGCTGAAAAACGGCGGCGAGCGGTTTCATCTCGGGCTGCGCGCCATCGACGGGCGCTATTTCGAGGCCGACGGCCGGGCGATCAGCGGCCAGGCCGTGTTTCGCCTGCGCGAGACCACCGCCGAGCGTCAGGAGCTCGCCCGCGCCCGCGAGGCGCTGGCCGGCGCGCGCGGCGATCTTTCGGCGCTGCGCACGATGCTTGATGCGCTCGCCCAGCCGATCTGGCTGCGCGACCGGGACGGGGCGCTGCTGTGGGTCAACCTCGCCTATGCCGCCGCCGTCGGCGCGGCGGACGCGGCCGAGGTCGTCGCCCGCCAGACGGAGATCCTCGACGCCTCGGCCCGCGCCGCTGCGCGGGACGCCATCGCGCGCGGAACCGTCTATGCCGGGCGGGTGAAATCCGCCGTCCGGGGCGCGGAACTGGTGGTCGACGTGGTGGAGAGCCCCGGCGGCAGCGGCACGGCCGGCATGGCCACCGACGTGACCGCGGTGGAGCTCGCCCGCCGGGACCTCGCGCGGCTGAAACAGGCCCACGCCCGCACGCTTGACCGGCTGCCGACGGCAGTGGCCATCTTCGACGCCGACAAGCGCCTGGTGTTCCACAACGCCGCCTACCGCAAGCTGTGGGGCCTCGACGAGGCGTTCCTCGCCGCCGGCCCGTCGGACGGGGACATCCTCGAGCGCCTGCGCAGCGAGCGCAAGCTGCCGGAACAGGCGGACTTCCGCAAATGGAAGGGCGAGCTGCTGATGGCCTACCGCGCTGCGGAAGCGCAGGATCACTGGTGGTATCTGCCGGACGGCCGCACGCTGCATGTCGTCGTCACGCCCAACACGCCGGCCAAGGGCGGGTCGTCCCCGGGCGGCGTCACCACTGGCGGCGTCACCACCGGAGGCGTCACCTATGTGTTCGACGACGTCACCGAGCGCTTCAGCCTGGAGTCGCGCTACAACGCGCTCATGCGCATCCAGGGCGAGACGCTCGACTCGCTGCGCGAGGGCGTTGCGGTGTTCGGCTCGGACGGGGGCCTGAAGCTGTCGAACCCGGCGTTCTCGGACCTGTGGCAGCTCGACGACGACACGATCGCCGGCCGCCCGCACGTCGACGTCATCGCCGGCCATTGCGCGACGCTCTCGACGGACAAGGGCGTCTGGGCGGATATCCGCATGGCGGTGGCGGGGCTGCACGACAAGCGTACCCGCCACACCTTCCGGGTGACGCGCCTCGACGGCGCAACCCTCGACTGCGCCGCCGCGCCGCTGCCCGACGGTTCCACGCTGCTCACCTTCACCGACATGACGGCAAGCGTGGCCGTCGAGCGGGCGCTGACGGAGCGCAACGAGGCGCTGGAAACGGCCTCGCGCATCCGCGACGACTTCCTGCACCACGTGTCATACGAGTTGCGCTCGCCGCTGACCAGCGCCATCGGCTTCGCCCAGTTGCTGGCGGAGGAGACGGTCGGGCCGCTCAACGCCAAACAGCGCGAATACGCCGATCACATCACCCGCTCGTCCGAGAGCCTGCTGACACTCATCAACGACATCCTCGACCTTGCCACCATCGACAACGGCGGCGTGGAGATGACCTTCGGCGACGTGGACGTGGCGGAGGCCGTGGCGGCGGCCATTCGCGGCATCGAGGACAGGCTCGCCGAGAAGGATGTCCGGCTCCGCGTCGAGGTGCCGGTCGATATCGGCGCCTTCCAGGGCGACGCCAAGCGCGTGCGGCAGGTACTCTACAACCTGCTGTCGAGCGCGCTCGGCACGTCGGAGAACGGCGGCTCCATCACGGTCGTCGCATCGCGCGAGGCCGGGTACGTCCATCTTTCCGTCACCGATACCGGCCGGGGGCTGGCGGAGGCGCAGGTCGAGCGGCTGCTGTCGCGCACCGCCGCGCGGGCCGATGTCGGCCTGTCCGTCGATGTCGGGCTGTCGCTGGTGCGCGCCTTCGTCGAGCTGCACGGCGGCAGGATCGAGGCCTCGTCCGCGGCGGGCGAGGGCACGCGCATCGTCTGCATCTTCCCGGCCGCGCAGCCCGGTCTCGATCGCACGGGAAGCGGCCAAGGAAGCGGCAAGGAGGCTGCGGCATGAGTTCCCTCACATGAGTTCCCTCACATGAGTTCCGCCACATGAGTTCCGCCACCTGGGCCGTCCGGCTCACCGATCAGGCGGCGACGGAGCATCTGGCCGCCGTCCTCGCGCGCGAGGCGCGGCCGGGCGATCTGATCACGCTCTCGGGCGATCTCGGCGCCGGCAAGACCACGTTCGCGCGCGCCTTCGTGCGGGCCTTCGCCGGGGACGGCGAGCTCGACGTGCCGAGCCCGACCTTCACCCTGCTGCAAAGCTACGAATGCGCCCGCGGCACCGTGGTGCACGCCGACCTCTACCGCATCTCCGACCCGCTCGAACTCGATGAACTCGGCTGGGACGAGGCCATCGACGACGCGGTCGCGCTGGTGGAATGGCCGGACAGGGCGGGCGACTCGCTCAGCGAAAGCCGGCTCGACATCAACCTGCGGCTGGTGCCGGGCTTCGAGGGCGAGCGGATCGCCGTCCTCACCGGGCTCGGCGAGCACGCGCGCCGGCTCGCCGAGCTGAAGGCCGTGCGCACGGTGATCGACCGCGCCGGATGGGGCAACGCCGCGCGCGCGCCCATCTACGGCGACGCATCGAGCCGCCTCTACGAGCGGCTCACCCGGCCCAACGGCGAGACCGCCATCCTGATGATCTCGCCGCCGCGGCCGAAGGCGCCGGTGTTCCGCTCCGAAAAGCCCTATCACGTCGTGGCGCGGCTGTCGGATTCGGTCCACGCGTTCGTGGCCGTCGACCGGGGATTGCGGGCGCTGGGGCTGAGCGCGCCGGTCATCTACGGGCAGGACCTCGACGCCGGGCTGCTGCTGGTCGAGGACCTCGGCGGCGAGGGCGTGGTGGATGCGGCGGGCCCGATCCCGGACCGCTACGGGGAGGCTGCGCGGGTACTCGTCAAGCTGCACACTTCGCCCGTGCCGGACAGGCTGCCGGTGGTGGAGGGGGTGGAGCACGTCGTGCCGCCCTATGACGTCGACGCACTGATGATCGAGGTCGGGCTGCTGCTCGAATGGTATCTGCCCCATCGCGCCGGCCGGTTCGTGCCCAATTCGGGCCGGGCAGCGTTCAGCCGCATCTGGAGCGGCCTGCTGCGCGAGGTCAGCGGCGATCCCGACGAGAGCCTGACGCTCCCCCCGCCGGGATCGCGGATATCGGAGCATCAAACATCGGCATCCCGGACACCAATATCCCGGACTTGGGTGCTGCGCGATTTCCACTCGCCGAATCTGATCTGGCGGTCGGATCGCAAGGGGCTCGCCCGCATCGGGCTGATCGACTTCCAGGACGCGGTGATGGGCCATCCCGCCTACGACCTCGCCTCGCTGCTCCAGGACGCGCGTGTGACCGTGCCGCCGGAGCTGGAGCTGCGGCTGCTCGCGCTCTACGCGCGGGAGAGGCGCGCCCGCGATCCGGATTTCGACGTCGAGGCATTCACGCGTGCCTATGCCATCCTGGGCGCACAGCGGGCGACCAAGCTGCTCGGCCTCTTCGTGCGCCTCGACCGGCGCGACGGCAAGCCGGCCTATCTCGCCCATCTGCCGCGCATCGGCGCCTATCTGCTGCGCAACCTGAGACACCCGGCGCTCGCCGAGCTGAGCGGCTGGTTCGGGACCCATATTCCGCAACTGGCGGACGGCGTCGAGGGGTGAATACCCCGGCAGGCACGCGATTCCCGCCACGGTCCCCGGTTTTTCACCGATACTTATTGCTTTGTCATCAGCAGCCCGTAAAAAGGGCTGACGGCGGATTTCGGGAGCGGTAATGGGCCTTTCCCGTCATGTTCCTCATCGGTTGAATCGTCTATCATCGGAATGCGTCTTGCGCACCAGATCAGCAATCCTGTCATGACCGAACGCCCCGAGTTCATTCCCTCTTCCGCGATGGTGCTCGCCGCCGGGCTCGGCAAGCGCATGCGGCCCGTCACCGCAACCCTGCCCAAGCCGCTGGTGCGCATCGCCGGACGCTCGCTGCTCGACCGGGCGCTCGACCGGCTGGCGACGGCAGGCGTCAGGCGGGCCGTGGTCAACGTGCACTATCTGCCCGATCTCGTGGAGCAGCATCTGAGGCACTTCACCGGGCTCGATATCATCATCTCCGACGAGCGCAAGCAGCTCCTGGAGACCGGCGGCGGCACCAAGAAGGCGCTGGAACTGCTGGGGCCCGATCCGTTCTTCATCGTCAATACCGACGCCATGTGGCTGGAAGGCCCGGCATCGAACGTGGAGCGCCTGGCGAGGCGCTGGAACCCGGACGAAATGGACATCCTGCTGCTGCTGGCCAGCGCCACGAGCAGCATCGGCCACGACGGCGACGGCGATTTCAACATGACGCCGGACGGTCGCCTGAGCCGCCGCCCCGAGCGCGAGATCGCGCCCTTCATCTATGCCGGGGTGGGGCTGTTCAAGCCGGCGCTGTTCGAGGACACGCCCGACGGCCCGTTCTCGCTCAACCTGCTGTTCGACCGCGCCATCGCCGCGGACCGTCTCTACGGCCTGCGGCTCGACGGCGAGTGGCTGCATGTCGGCACTCCGGCCGCCATCGTGCAGGCGGAGGAGTACGTCGCGGCGAGCGCCAGGTGATCGCGGGGCAAGAGGTGACGACGGCGCGCCCGCAGGAGGCGAGGCGCGGGCCGCGTCACCCGCGCGTCTTCAATATCGCCACCGGCGTCCCCTTCCTGCCGACGCTCACTGATGCGCTGCTCGCGGGCCGCATCCTGCCGGGGTTTCCCGATGCGGCCGATCCGCTGTCGCTGTCGCGGGCGACGGTCTACCTGCCGACCCGACGCGCCGCCCGCGCCTTCGCCACGCTGCTGGCGGAGCGCTTCGCGCCGGCGCCGGTGCTGCTGCCGCGCCTCGTGCCGCTCGGCGACGTCGACGACGCCGAGCTGGCGCTGTCGGCCGATGGCGAGGCCCATGCGGAATCCGGCATCGCGTCCGATCTCGCCGCCGGCGTCGCGCCCGCGCTCGGGGACACCGAGCGCAGGCTCATCCTGACGCGGCTGGTGCTGGCGTGGGCGCGGGCGGTGGACCGGGCGCTGCTGCACCTCGACGAACGCGAGCCGCTGCTGGTGCCGGCCTCGCCCGCCGACGCGCTGGCGCTCGCCGGCGATCTCGCGCGGCTCATGGACTCGCTCACCACCGAGGACGTGCCGTGGAACGCGCTCAAATCGCTGGTGGAGGAGCGCCACTCCCGCTACTTCGCCATCACGCTGGAGTTCCTGAAGATCGCGGCGGAGCAATGGCCGGGCATTCTGGCCGGGCGCAACGTCAGCGATCCGGTGGCGCGCCACCATCTGCTGACGCTGGCGCAGGCGCAACGCTATCTGGACGAGTCCCCTCCGGAGCCGACGATCGTCGCGGGCTCCACCGGCTCGATCCCGGCGACCGCCAGGCTGATCGCCGCCATCGCCCGCCTGCCGCAAGGGGCGGTCGTGCTGCCGGGGCTCGACGATCTTCTCGACGACGGCACATGGGCGCTGATCGGCGGCGAGGGGGCCGATGATCGAGCTGCCGCAGGCCAACCGGTGGCGAGCCATCCGCAGGCGATCCTGCATCGGCTGCTCGCGACCATCGGCCTCGCCCGCGCCGATGTCGCGCCGCTCGGGGATGTCCCGCCGCGCATCGCGGCGCGCCGGCGTTTCATCAGCGAGGCGCTGCGGCCGGCGGAGACCACCGACCGGTGGCATCGGGAGCGCGCCCGCGTCATGACCGGCGCGGGCGGGGATTCCGGCCCGCTCACGGGCATCGCGCTGATCGAGGCGCCGGACGAGCGGACCGAGGCGCTGGCGGCGGCCATCGCACTGCGCGAGGCGCTGGAGACGGAAGGCCGCACGGCGGCCCTCGTGACGCCCGACCGGGCACTCGCCGAGCGCGTCGGGGCGGAGCTGCTGCGCTGGGGCATCGTGGCGGAAGATTCCGCCGGGGTGCCGCTGTCACGGACCTCTGCCGGGACGCTGGCGCGCCTCGTGGCACAGGTGGCGGTGACGAACGTCGCGCCGGAACCGCTGCTGGCGTTGCTGGCGCATCCGCTGGCGACGTTCGGCCTGCCGCGCGGCGAGGTCGAGCGCATCGCCGCCACGCTGGAGATCGGTCTGCTGCGCGGGCCGGCGCTGCCCGCCGGCATCGGGGGCATGCGGGCCGCGCTGCCCGTGCGCCGCGACGAGGCGGCGGACCGCCACGCCGCGCGCCCGCGCAAGGCGCTGGGCGGCGCGGACTGGCAAGCCGCGGCGGCGTTCCTGGACCGGCTTGCCGATGCCTTCGCCGGCTTCCTGCCGCAGGACCACGCGGATGAGGCCGATATCGATCTCGTCGCCCTGGCCGTCAGCCATGCCGCAGCGGTGGCAAAGGTCGCGGCCCCGGAAACCGGCGCGGCGCTGCCGGCCGGCGAGGGCGGGCCGGAACTTGCCGGGCTGTTCGACGATCTCGCCCTCACCGATGCGGGCGGCGTCAGCGGCCGCTTCGCCGACTATCCGGCTTTCTTCGACGGCCTCGCCGGCGAGCGCGTGGCGCGCCGGGAAACCGGCAAGGCCGCCCATCCGCGCATCAGGATCTGGGGCCTCCTGGAGGCGCGCCTGCTCAACGTCGACCGCATCGTGCTCGGCGGGCTGGACGAAGGCGTCTGGCCGCCGAAATCGCGCACCGACGCCTTTCTCAACCGGCCGATGCGGGCGATGCTCGGCCTCTCCTCGCCGGAGCGGCGCATCGGCCAGACCGCGCACGATTTCACGGAAGCGCTCGGCACCGGTGACGTGGTGATCACGCGCGCGCTCAAGCGCGACGGCGCGCCCACCGTGCCCTCCCGCTTCCTGCAACGCATGAAGGCGCTTGCGGGCGGGGACGCATGGCGCGACGTGACCGCAGCCGGGGAGCGTTACCTCGCGCTGACCGAAGCCGTGGATGCACCGCCGCCCGCGCCCGCCATCAGGCGCCCGGCGCCGAAGCCGCCGCGCGCCCTGCTGCCGAAGGGGCTCAGCGTCACCGCCATCGAGACGCTGGTGCGCGATCCCTATGCCGTCTACGCGCGCCACGTGCTCGGGCTCGATCCGCTCGACGCGATCGCGACCCCGCCCGGCGCCGCCGACCGTGGCACGCTGGTGCACGCGGCGCTCGGCAATTTCGCCATCCGCTGGCCGGACGCGCTGCCGGACGACCCGCTCGGCGAAGCGTTGCGGCTGGGGCGCGAGGCGTTCGCGCCGCTTGCGGTCTATCCCGATGTCACGGCGCTGTGGTGGCCGCGTTTCGAGCAGGTCGCGCGCGCCTTCGTCGGCTGGGAGATCGCCCGGCGGCCGGGCATCGGCAGGCTCACGGCGGAGATCCACGGCCGCCTCGACATTCCCGTGCCCGGCGGCGTGTTCGTGCTCTCGGCCCGCGCCGACCGCATCGAGGAATGGCCGGGAAGGACCGTCATCGTCGATTTCAAGACCGGCGCCGCGCCGAGTACGTCACAGATCTTCGCCGGGTTCTCGCCGCAGATGACCCTCGAGGCGGCCATGCTGAAGCGCGGCGCCTTCCCCGGCATCGCCGCCCCGGACGACATCGCGCTGCTCTACATGCTGGCGAGGGGCGGCCGCGAGCCGCTCACCGAAAAGCCGATCGACCAGCCAAAGAAAGAAACGCGGACGGTGGCGCAGGTGATCGAGGAGCATTTTGCGGGGTTGCAGGCGCTGCTCGGCCGCTATTACGGCGGCGATGCCGGCTTCATCTCGCGCCCCTTCCCGGAATACGCCAAGCACGAGGGGCCCTATGACCATCTGGCACGCGTGCGCGAGTGGTCCGTGCTCGCCGGGGCGGGGGAGGACGCATGAGCCGCTTCGTCGTTCCCCCAAAAACCGTCATCGACCAGCGCCGCGCCGCCGATCCCGCGGCCTCGGCCTGGGTGTCGGCCAACGCCGGCTCCGGCAAGACCAAGGTGCTGGCCGACCGGGTGCTGCGCCTGCTGCTCGACGAGGTGGAGCCGACGCGCATCCTGTGCCTCACCTTCACCAAGGCGGCGGCGGCGAACATGTCGAACCGCGTGTTCGACGAGCTCGGCGCCTGGGTGGTGCTCGACGATGCGGGGCTCGCCGAGAGGCTCACGGCGCTCGACGGCAGGGCGCCGGCGCGGGCCAGGATCGCGGTGGCGCGGCGGCTTTTCGCGCGCGCCGTCGAAACGCCGGGCGGGCTGAAGATCGAAACCATCCACGCCTTCTGCGAGCGTCTGCTGCATCTCTTCCCCTTCGAGGCCAACGTGCCCGCGCGCTTCGAGGTGCTGGACGAGGCGCAGTCGCAGGATCTGCTCGAACAGGCGACGCGCGAGGTGCTGACCGACGCCGCCACCGGCCGCTCCGCGATCGCCGATGCGCTGGATCAGGTGGCACGGGAAGCGGGCGACGAAACCGTCGGCCGTGCGCTGCGGACGGCGCTGCGCCACAAGCCGTTTCTGCGCGCGCATGCCGATCCGGCGGCGCTCGACCGGGTCTTCGCCGCCTTCGCCCGCGCCTGCGGCATCGCGGCGGACGACACGCCCGAGACCCTGCGCCGCGCCGTCATCGCCGGCGGCATCGCCTCCGACGAATGGCCGGCCGTCGCCGAGGCGCTGGAGGCCGGCGCGAAGACGGACAGGGACAAGGCCGGCCTGCTGCGGCGGGCATTTGCGGCCCGCGACGCGCTCGAACGCTTCGCGCTCTACCGCGACGTCTTCTTCACCCAGAAAGGCGAACCGCAAAAAAGGCTGGCGACGAAGGCCATCGACCCGGCGCTGACCGAACGCCTCATCGCTGAACGCGACCGCATCGAGGCGCTGCTCGACCGCATCAGGGCGGCGGAAGCGGTGGCGCGCACCCGGGCGCTGTTCTCGCTGGCGCAGGCGGTGTTCAACCGTCTCGAAAAGCTGAAAAGCGCCCGCGCGGCGCTCGATTTCGACGACCTCATCGCCCGCACCGTGGCGCTGCTCGGCAAGGCGGATGCGGCGTGGATCCTCTACAAGCTCGATGCCGGCATCGACCACGTGCTCGTCGACGAGGCGCAGGACACCTCGCCCGAGCAATGGGCCATCCTGCGCAAGCTGGTGGAGGAATTCACGGCGGGCGAGGGCGCGGGCGCGCGCCGGCGCACGCTGTTCGCGGTGGGCGATCCCAAGCAGTCCATCTACGGCTTCCAGGGCGCGGCGCCGCACGAGTTCGAGGCGAACGGCCATTATTTCCGCGCCCGCGCGCAGGCCGCCGGCATGGCCTTCGAGGACGTGCAGCTCACCGTCTCGTTCCGCTCCGCGCCCGAGGTGCTGTCCGCCGTGGACGCGGTTTTCGCACTGCCGCACCACGCCAAGGGGCTGACGCTGGGCGACACGGCCGCCACCCCGGTGCACGAGAGTGCGCGCCCCTCCTTCCCCGGCGTCGTGGAGATCTGGCCGACGATCTGGAAGGACAAGCCGCCCGAACCCGATGCCTGGAGCCTGCCGCTCGACGAGCCCGACGCCTCGGAGCCCGCCGTGCGGCTCGCCCGCAAGGTGGCGCTCACCGTCCGCCGCTGGATGGAGACCGGCGACGAGACCGGCCGGCGCATTCCGCCGGGCGACGTGCTGGTGCTGGTGCGCAAGCGCCGCACCTTCTTCGAGGCCGTGATCCGCTCCCTCAAGGACGCCGGCGTGCCCGTCGCGGGCGCGGACAGGCTCACCGTCGCCCAGCACATCGCCGTGCGCGATCTCGTCGCCGCCGGCCGCGTGGCCTTGCAGCCGCGCGACGACCTGACGCTGGCCGCAAGCCTCAAGTCCCCGCTCGTCGGCTGGGACGACGACGACCTCATCCGCATCGCCGCACCGCGCGCCGGCGACGTGCCGCTGATCGACGCGGTCGCGAAAGCCGCCGATGCGGGCGCGGGCGATCCCGCCGCAGCCCGCGCGCTCGCGACCGTGTCGTCGTGGCGGACGCTGGCGCGGGCACGCGGGCCGTTCGGGTTCTACGCCACCCTGCTCGGGCCGCAGGCGGGCCGGCGCAGGCTCGTGGCGCGGCTCGGGGCGGAGGCGGGCGACGCCATCGACGCCTTCGTGTCGCAGGCGCTCGCCTACGAGCAGCGCTTCGCGCCCTCGCTCGCCGGCTTCCTCAACGCTTTCGAGGGCACCACCGGCGACATGAAACGCGACATGGACGACACCCGCGACGAGGTCCGCGTCATGACCGTGCACGGCGCCAAGGGGCTGGAGGCGCCGGTGGTCATCCTGGCCGACGGCGGCGAGAAGCCCGACGGCAGCCACGATCCCGACCTGATCGAGGTTCCCCTTACGATCGGCGCGCGGGCGCTCGCAGTGCCGATCTGGTCGCCGGGGCAGCGTTTCGACCCCGCTCCGGTGGCAGAGGCGCGCGCCACGCTGCGCGAGAAGGCGGCGGAGGAGAACGCGCGCCTCCTCTACGTCGCGCTCACCCGCGCCCGCGACCGGCTGATCGTGGCCTCCGCCATCAAACGCGAGCCGAAAGCGGACGGCACGGATGCCGGCGCATCGTCTGCCCGGCCGCCGGACGAAAGCTGGTCCGGCATGGTCATCAACGGCATCGAACAGGCCGTCTCCGACGACGGCGGGCTGCGCGGCCGCCTGACGCGCGTCACGGACGAGACAGGCGGGGAGATCCTGCGCTGGTCGTCGCCGGAGAAGGCCGCTGCAGGGGGCGAGCCCGGCGGCGCATCGCCGCGCCCCGACATCTCCGTGCCCGCCTGGCTGACGGCACCTGTGCTCCCGGAGACGCAGCCCGCGCCGCCGCTTCGCCCTTCGAGCGCGATCGACGCGGCGGACCGGCCGCATCGCCCGGCCGAAGCCTCTGCGGCGGAAAGCGCGCGCCTGCGCGGCCAGCTCGTGCACGCGCTCATCGAACGGCTGCCCGCTCTTGGCCCCGACCGTCGCCGGCAGGCGGCGATCGCCTATATCGACACACGCGCCCCCCGGCTGGCGCCGGACGAGCGCCAGCATATCGTCGACGCCGCCCTCGGCATCGTCGACGCGCCGGCGCTTGCCGGGCTCTTCGGGCCGTCGAGCCGGGCGGAGGTCGCCATTGCCGGCCATATCGCGCTTGCGGACGGACGGACGCTGCCGGTCTCCGGCCGGATAGACCGGCTGGCCATCATCGACGACGAAGTCCACATCGCGGATTTCAAGACCGGCGCTCCCGGCGCGGTGCCGGCCGATGCGCCCGATCACGCCCATCTCGCCCAGCTCGCGCTCTATCGCGCGCTGCTGCGCAAGTTGCTGCCGGGCAGGGACGTGCGGGCTTTCCTCGTCTATACGCGGGGGCCGGTCGTGGTGGAGGCCGAGGGCGCGCAGCTGGACCGGGCGCTGGCGGAGATCGCCCCAGGAATCTAGACGCCTCAGTTCGTCATCCGTGCCGGGATGCGGTACTGCCCCGGCGCGCCGTTCTCGAACGCCTGCGCGACCATCGGGTGGCGGACGGGCTCGCCGGAGGTGTCGGCCACGAGGTTCTGCTCCGAGACATAGGCGATGTACTCGGTTTCCGTGTTCTCGGCGAACAGGTGATAGAACGGCTGATTGCGGTCCGGCCGCCTGTCCTCAGGGATCGCCTGATACCATTCCTCGGTATTGTTGAAGCACGGATCGACGTCGAAGATCACGCCCCGAAACGGATAGATACGGTGCCTGACCACCTGTCCCAGGTCGAATTTCGCCGTCCGCATGCCGGAAAATCGCAGCTTGTCCATCAGTAAATCAAACTGCGGGGACAGGTAGTTGTCAAGCCCGACCCCCGGCGGATGCCTCCGCCCGCCGATCACATCTCCGATGAGATCCAAACCCCCTGCCGATCGGGGCTTCTCCATGGGCTTTCCACCACTGTCCCCTGGCTGGTTCCCCGGCTGTCCTCCTGACTGTGGAAAATTGTTAAGCATTCTGCACAAGGCCACTAGACTCTGAACATTATAAGAACATAATATGATCTTGTTGGAACGAATGGAGGGTATAACGATGTTCAAGGCTGTAATAGAGGATATGGTCGAGCTGACGTCGCTGCTGCTGTTCGTCGCTCTGGTCGGCGTCGTTGCCATGGCCGGCGGCTCCGCGTAGACAAAGCCGGGGATGGGGGAGGCGGGCGCGAGTCCGCATCCCGTTTCGTGTTAGGATTTCGGGTGGATGCAGCGGCGTTTCGATTCGCATGGATCTGGATCTGCAACCGGGGGCGGCCATGGACGGATTGATTGAGAAGGTCGGGTTCGTTCATCTCCACGTGCACTCGTCCTATTCGCTGCTCGAAGGCGCGCTGACCATCGGCGCGCTCGCCAGGCTCGCCCGCGCGGACGGCATGCCCGCGCTGGCGCTCACCGACACCAACAACCTTTTCGGCGCCCTGGAATTTTCGGAGGCACTGCATCAGGCCGGCATCCAGCCGATCGCCGGCTTGCAGATGGCGGTGCGTTTCGAGGCGTCGGAGCCGAATGCGCGCCAAGTCCAGCGCCAGTTCCCGCATGTGGTGCTGCTGGCTGCCGACGCGGCCGGCTACGGCAACCTGATGGCGCTCTCGAGTGCCGCCTTTCTCGGCAACGAGCCGGGGCTGGGGGCGCATGGGGCGCATGTCGACATCGGGCTGCTGGCCGACCACGCCGAGGGCGTCATCGCGCTCACGGGCGGTCCCGGCGGGCCGCTCGACAGCGCACTGGCCGCCGGCCGGCCGGAGCTGGCGGCGGCGCGTTTCGCCCGGCTGATGGACAGCTTCGGCGACCGCCTCTACGTGGAACTGCAAAGGCACAACACGCCCGAGGAGACGCTCACCGAGCCGGAGCTCCTGCGCCTCGCCTATCGGCACGGCGTGCCGCTGGCGGCGGCCAACGAGCCGTTCTTCGCCGCCGCGGACGATTATGAGGCCCATGACGCGCTTCTGGCGATCGCCGAGGGACGGCTGGTGTCCGACGATCAGCGCCGCAAGCTCGCGTCCTCCCATACGTTCCGGTCGCGGGCCGAAATGGCGGCGCTGTTCGCGGATCTGCCCGAGGCGCTCCGCTCCACGGTGGAAATCGCCGTGCGGTGCGGTTTCCGGGTGCCCACCCGCAAGCCCATTCTGCCTCATTTCACCGGCAAGGGCGCCACCGATAAGGGTGCCACCGGCAACAGCGCCGTCCCGGATTCCGCCGGCGCCGATCACGAGGACGACGAGGCGCGGGAGCTGCGCGCCCAGGCGATGGAGGGGCTGGAACAGCGTCTTGCAGCGCACGGTCCGGCGGAGGGTCTAGCGGAGGAGGACTACCGCACGCGGCTCGACTACGAGCTTGGCGTCATCGAGCGGATGAAGTTTCCCGGCTACTTCCTGATCGTTGCCGACTTCATCAAGTGGGCCAAGGCGCGGCGCATTCCGGTGGGGCCGGGGCGCGGTTCGGGCGCGGGGTCGCTCGTCGCCTATTCGCTGACCATCACCGATCTCGATCCGCTGCGTTTCGGCCTGCTGTTCGAGCGCTTCCTCAATCCCGACCGCGTCTCGATGCCGGACTTCGACATCGACTTCTGCCAGGAACGGCGCGAGGAGGTCATCGGCTATGTCCAGCAGCGCTACGGCGAGGACAAGGTGGCGCAGATCATCACCTTCGGCACCTTGCAGGCGCGCGGTGTGATGCGCGACGTCGGCCGGGTGCTGGAAATGCCCTACGGGCAGGTGGACAAGCTCACCAAGCTCGTGCCGCAGAACCCGGCCAATCCGGTGACACTGGCGCGCGCCATCGAGGACGAGCCCAAGCTGCAGGCGGCCGCCGAGGAAGACCCCGTCGTCGCGCGCATGCTGGCGATCGCGCGCAAGCTCGAAGGTCTGCACCGTCATGCCTCTACCCACGCGGCGGGCGTGGTGATCGGCGACCGGTCGCTTGAGAAGCTCGTGCCGCTCTACCGCGATCCGCGCTCCAACATGCGGGTGACGCAGTTCAACATGAAATGGGTCGAGAAGGCCGGGCTGGTCAAGTTCGACTTCCTCGGCCTCAAGACGCTCACCGTGCTCAAGATCGCGGTCGACCACATCCACAAGCGCGACCCCGGCTTCGATCTCGACCGCATTCCCCTCGACGACCCGCTCACCTTCGAGCAGATGGGACGCGGCGAGACGGTGGGCGTGTTCCAGGTGGAAAGTGCCGGCATGCGCAAGGCACTCGTCGACATGCGCCCCGACCGCCTGGAGGACCTGATCGCCCTCGTGGCGCTCTACCGGCCGGGCCCGATGGCCAACATCCCGGTCTACTGCGACCGCAAGAACGGACGCGGCGAGCCCGAGAACACGTGGTATCTGCACGAGGCGCTGGCGCCGATCCTGCGGGAGACCTTCGGCATCATCATCTATCAGGAGCAGGTGATGCAGGTGGCGCAGACGCTCTCGGGCTATTCGCTCGGCGAGGCCGACCTGCTGCGCCGGGCCATGGGCAAGAAGATCAAGGCGGAGATGGACGCCCAGCGCGTCCGTTTCGTCGAGGGAGCCACGGGACACGGCCTCTCGCGCCAGCTGGCCGACGACATCTTCGACCTGCTGGCCAAGTTCGCCGACTACGGCTTCAACAAGAGCCACGCAGCCGCCTATGCGCTCATCGCCTACCAGACGGGCTATCTGAAGGCGAATTTCCCGGTGGAGTTCCTGGCCGCCTCCATGACGCTCGACATGGACAACACCGACAAGCTGGCCGAGTTCCGGCGCGAGGCGCAGCGGCTCGGCATCCGGGTCGATCCCCCCTCGGTGCAGCGCTCGGGCGTGCGCTTCGACGTGGTGTACGAGGCGGACGGCAAGGGCGTGATCCGCTATGCGCTTGCGGCCGTCAAGGGTGTGGGCGAGCAGGCCGTGGCCTCGATCGTGGCCGCACGCGCTGACGGTCCCTTCAACGATCTCGGCGATCTCGCGCGGCGCATCAACCCGCGCCTCGTCAACCGGCGGACGCTGGAGGCGCTGGTGTCGGCCGGCGCGCTCGACGAGCTCGAGCCGGACCGGGCGCGGGCGTTCGCCGCCATCGATGCCGTTCTGGCGGTGGCGAATCAGACGGCGCAGGCCGAGGCGGCCGGGCAGGGCGACATCTTCGGCCTCTCCCTCGCGCCCGATCCGCTGCGCATCCCCGAGCATGAGCCATGGCTGACGTCCGAGCGCCTGCAGCGCGAGTACGACGCCGTGGGCTTTTTCCTCTCGGGCCATCCGCTCGACGAATACGGGCCGCTGCTGGAGCGGCTGAATGTGCAGCGATGGGCGGATTTCGCGCGCGGCGTCAAGCGCGGCGAGAGCATGGGCCAGCTCGCGGCGACCGTGCTCGACCGCACGGAGCGGCGGACCCGCAGCGGCTCCAAGATGGGCATCATCAACCTGTCCGACCAGAGCGGGCATTTCGAGGCCATCGTGTTCTCGGAGGGGCTGGCGCAATACCGCGACCTGCTGGAGCCGGGACAGGCGGTCATGCTGCTGGTGCAGGCGTCGAGCGACGGCGAGGACGTGCGGGCGCGCATCCAGCGCGCCGAGCCGCTCGACGCCGCCGTGGCGCGCCACCAGAAGGGCATGCGCATCACCGTCAACGATCCCCGGCCGATCGACATGATCGCCCGCCAGCTCTCCACCCATGGCGAGGGGACGGTGTCGATCATCGTCGATATCGAGGGCCGGCAGGAAGTGGAGCTCGAACTGCCCGGCCGTTTCGCCACCTCGCCGCAGATCGCCGGCGCGTTGCGCGGCCTGCCGGGTGTCGTGGAGGTGGAGCTGCGATGACGGACGTTTCGATCCCGCGCGGCGCTTTTTCACAGGCGCGGCCGGTGGCTTTCCGGCCGCCGCTTTTAGCCTTGCAATTGTCGGATACGGGTATTATAAGGCGCGCCATTCCACACGCGGAGCGGGCTTATTGGCTTCCGGTGGCCGGGTTTCCGGCCGGAGCTCCGCGGAGGCTTGAACCGGAGAGACATCATTATGGCACTGCCTGAATTTTCCATGCGCGAGCTGCTCGAAGCCGGCGCCCATTTCGGTCACCAGTCGCATCGCTGGAACCCGAAGATGGAACCCTACATCTTCGGCGTCCGCAGCAACATCCACATCATCGACCTCGCCCAGACCGTGCCGGCGCTCTATCGCGCGCTGCAGGCCGTTTCCGACACGGTGGCGGCGGGTGGCCGCGTGCTGTTCGTCGGCACCAAGCGTCAGGCGTCGGATTCGGTCGCCGACGCGGCGCGCCGTTCGGCGCAGTATTTCGTCAATTCCCGCTGGCTCGGCGGCATGCTGACGAACTGGAAGACGATCTCGGGCTCGATCCAGCGTCTGCGCAAGGTAGATGAGACCCTCGCCGGCGGCGCGGCCGGCCTGACGAAGAAGGAACGCCTGCTGCTGCTGCGCGAGCGCGACAAGCTGGAGCGCGCGCTGGGCGGCATCAAGGACATGGGCGGCACGCCCGACCTGCTCTTCGTCATCGACACCAACAAGGAACAGCTTGCGATCAAGGAAGCCCAGCGCCTGGGCATTCCGGTCGCCGCCATCGTCGACACCAACAGCGATCCCGACGGCATCACCTTCCCCGTGCCGGCGAACGACGACGCCGGCCGCGCGATCAAGCTCTACTGCGATCTGGTGGCGCGCGCGGCGATCGACGGCATCTCGCGCGGTCAGGGCGATCTCGGCGTCGATCTCGGCGCGTCGGACGAACCCTTCGCCGAGGATCTTTCGGGTGAGGGCGGTTCCGAGGGCGCTTTCGAGCGTCTGGTCGCCCCGCGCGGCGCGCCCGACGAGCTTTCGGCCCTCGCCGGCGTCGGCCCCGAGGTCGAGAAGAAGCTCAACGAAGCCGGCGTGTTCCACTTCTGGCAGCTTGCGGCGCTGACGCCGGCCGATATCGCGACCCTCGACGCCGAACTCAAGCTCGGTGGCCGCATCGAGCGCGACGGCTGGATCGACCAGGCCCGCGCCCGGCTGGAAGAAGTCGCGATCTGAGCGCTTCCCGGTTCCTGACGGAACCCGGCGCGTAGAGACGTTTACCGGTTGGCCCGGCTCCTCTTGCGGGGATGCCGGGCCTCCCCTGTCCGTAATATGAGGATAACCATGGCGAACATCACCGCTGCTCTCGTGAAGGAGCTCCGCGAAAAATCCGGCGCCGGCATGCTGGACTGCAAGAACGCGCTGACCGAGACGGACGGCGACATCGAGGCGGCGATCGACTGGCTGCGCAAGAAGGGCCTCGCCCGCGCGGCCAAGAAGTCGAGCCGCGTGGCTGCCGAGGGCCTGGTTGCGCTCGCCATCGAGGGCAACAAGGGCGTCGCGGTGGAGCTCAACTCCGAAACCGACTTCGTGTCCCGCAACGAGCAGTTCCAGGCGCTCGCGACCACCATCGCGCAGGTGGCGCTCGGCGTCGGCGGCGACGTCGAGGCGATCAGGGCCGCTGCCTTCCCCCAGGGCGGCACGGTCCAGGAAACCATCACCAGCGCCATCGCCACGATCGGCGAGAACATCGCGCTTCGCCGCGCCGAGACATTGTCCGTCGGCGAGGGCGTGGTGGCGGCCTATGTCCACAACGCCGCCGGCGACAACCTCGGCCGCATCGGTGTGCTGGTCGCGCTCGAATCGGCCGGCAACAAGGACGAACTGACCGTTCTGGCGCGCCAGATCGCCATGCACGTCGCGGCGACGAACCCGGTCGCGCTCGATGCCTCGGGCGTCCCGGCCGAGACCGTTGCGCGCGAAAGGGCGATCCTGCTGGAGAAGAACGCCGGCAAGCCCGAGCACGTGCTGGAGAAGATCGCCGAGAACGGCCTGAAGAGCTACTTCAAGGAAGTGACCCTCGTCGAGCAGCCCTTCATTCACGACACGTCGAAATCGGTCGCGCAGGCGGTGAAGGAATCGGAAGGCAGGGCCGGGGCGCCGATCAGGCTTGCGGGCTATGTCCGGTTCGCCCTTGGCGACGGCATCGAGAAAGAGGAAACCGACTTCGCCAGCGAAGTGGCGGCGGCCGCAGGCGCCGCCTGATCGATCCTCAAGGCGGCGCCAAGGCGCCGCCTTTTTTATGAGATTGGATGGGACGGCGATGGCGACGCCCGTTCGTTCCTGATGTCGGGAGAATTGGAATGCGGTTCAAACGGGTGCTGGTCAAGTTGTCGGGAGAGGCTTTGGCGGGCCCGGGAGGATCGGGCCTGCACGGCGAGACGCTGACTGCGATCGCATCCGACATCGCGGCCGCCGCAAATGCGGGACACGAGATAGCCGTGGTGGTCGGCGGCGGCAACTTCTTCCGCGGCGTACAGGGGCTGAACAAGGGGCTCGACCGGCCCACAGCCGATTCGATCGGGATGCTCGGCACCGTCATGAACGCGCTGGCGCTGGAGCACGCCATCGACACGGCGGGCGTTGCGGCGCGCGCCATGTCGGCGGTGCCGATGCCCTCGCTGTGCGAAAGCTACGCCCGCAAGCGGGCGCTCGACCACATGGCCCACGGCAAGGTGGTGGTGATCGGCGGCGGCACCAGCAATCCCTATTTCACCACCGACACGGGTGCTGCGCTGCGCGCGGCGGAACTCGCCTGCCACGCGCTGCTCAAGGGCACGAACGTGGACGGCGTCTACACCGCCGACCCCAAGGTCGATCCCGAAGCGAGGCGCTACGATCACCTCACCCATGACGAGGCCATCACCCGCAATCTCAAGGTGATGGACACGACGGCGTTTGCACTGGCGCGCGAAGCGGGATTGACGGTGGTGGTATTTTCCGTTTTGGATGCTGGCGCGATCGGTTCCGTTCTGGCGGGAACGGGACGGGCGACGCTCGTGACGCCCTGATCGCGGCGGAGCGCGTGCAGGACCGGTCCACGGCACCGCCCTGGAGCGCGCAGGATGTGACAGCCGAGTGACGGGATTGTGTTTGACGGTTCCCCGCGCTCACCGGGGCGTTCCTCAAACCGGACTGGACGGCGCGACAGAATCGGTATCTTGATCCGGCAAGATCATGATGACAGCGGGTTATAGATAAAAGGCATTGGCAATGGCTGGAAGCTTCGACCTCGACGATATCAAGCGGCGCATGCAGGGAGCGCTCAACGCGCTCAAGCACGATCTCGCCAGTCTGCGCACGGGGCGCGCGTCGCCGAGCATTCTCGACCCCATTCAGGTCGAAGCCTATGGCACGCCGACGCCCATCAGCCAGCTCGCCACCGTCAGCGTGCCCGAGCCGCGCCTGCTCAGCGTGCAGGTGTGGGACCGCGGCGTTGTGGCGTCGGTGGAGAAGGCCATCCGCGAATCCGACCTCGGCCTCAATCCGCAGACCGAGGGCCAGGTGATCCGGCTGCGCATTCCCGAGATGAACGAGCAGCGGCGCAAGGAACTGGTGAAGGTGGCGAACAAGTATGCCGAGGAGGCGCGTGTTGCCGTCCGGCATGTGCGCCGTGACGGTCTCGACACGCTGAAGAAGCTGGAGAAGGACGGGCTGAGCGAGGACGATTCCGCGCGGCACGCCGATCAGGTGCAGAAGGCAACCGATCAGACGATCGCCGAGATTGACCAGACGGTCGCCACCAAGGAAAAAGAGATCCTGCAAGTCTGACGGCCCGAGTTTGACGGCCCGTTTCGGGCGATGTCGACGGCGCGCACAGGGAGAGTGTCGATTGACCATTATACCCCGCCTGCTGGGGAAAGCTGAAACGGCAACGATACCTTCGCCGGCGGGAGAGACTCGCGCCGCGTGTCCGCAGGGCAGGGGCATGGCGCCCCAGGCCGCCCCCGCCCAGACGACGTCCACGCAGACAATGCCCGCCCATGTCGCCATCATCATGGACGGCAACGGACGCTGGGCCAACGCGCGGGGCATGCCGCGCGTCAAGGGGCATCACAGCGGCGTCGAGGCGGTGCGGCGCACCGTCAGGGCCGCGGTCGAGCTCGGCATCCGCTATCTCACCATCTACAGCTTCTCGTCGGAAAACTGGCGCCGGCCCGCCGCCGAGGTAGCGGAGCTGATGGGGCTGCTGAAGCTGTTCATCCGGCGTGATCTGGCCGATCTCATCCGCAACAGCGTGCGTGTGCGCATCATCGGCGACCGCGCCGGCCTGCCGGCTGACATCGCCGCGCTGCTCGACGAGGCCGAGGCGCGCACCGCTGGCAATGCCGGGCTGACGCTGACCGTCGCCTTCAATTACGGCGGACGCGAGGAAATGGTGCGCGCCGCGCGCACGCTGGCGCGCAAGGTGGCCGCGGGAGACATCGCGCCCGACGACATCACCGAGGAGATGCTCGGCCGCCATCTCGACACCGCCGATCTGCCCGATCCCGACCTGTTGATCCGGACCTCCGGCGAGCAGCGTCTGTCGAACTTTCTCCTGTGGCAGGCGGCCTATGCGGAGCTCGTGTTCCTGCCGATCTACTGGCCGGATTTCGACCGCGCCGCGCTCGAAGCCGCCATCGAGGAATTCCGTCAGCGCGAGCGCCGCTTCGGCAGCGTCAAGGCCGACGCGCAGGACCGTGCGGGTTGAAGCGTTCGACATGATCAACCAGCACGAGCAGCCCGGAGCTCCGCCCCGCCGAATGGCGCTGGCCGACCGTTCGGCATTCGCCCGAAACAGGGAAACGCGGAACCCGACACACCCCGGCGTGGCCGGATCGGGCTCCGGCGTCATCGCCCTATGACGGGCTCCCGTCCTGCAGACCCGCCTTCCGTCGGCGACAGACGGCGATCCGAACTGCGCCGGCGCGTCGTATCCGCCGTGACGCTGGCGGCGGCGGCGGTCGCGGCGACATGGTACGGCGGCATTCCGTTCGCCGCGCTATGGGCGGTGGCGGGCACCTGCGTCGTGGCCGAATGGTTCGCGCTGATCGCTCCGAACGCCGACGCCGCATCGGCCGGCGGCGACTGGCGCTCCGGGGCGCCTCGCCTGCGGATATTGCGGTTTCTGACCGCCGCGGCAGTCGGCGCGTTGCCGCTGCTGACGGCGCTCGAACTGCGCACGGCCGCAGCTGTGAGCGCCGCGGCGGCGCTGATCGCGGCCGCCGGCTGGGTCGTGCTCGCCCGCGGGCAGGGCTCTGCCGACGCGAACTGGCGGCAGCGTTTCGGCGATCAGATCGTGGTCTGGGCCCTCAGCGGCCTGCTGTGCGGCGCGCTCGTGGGGCTCGTCCCGGTTCTGGCGCGGGCGACGCCGGCTGGCGCGATCCTGGTCGCCTGGATGTTTGCGGTGGTCTGGACAACGGACATAGCGGCCTATTTCACCGGCCGCGCCATCGGCGGGCCGAAGCTCTGGCCGCGCATCAGCCCCAACAAGACCTGGGCGGGGTTCTGGGGTGGCGCCGTCGGTGGCTCTCTCGCGGGATGGCTCGTTTCGCTGGCCGCCGAGACCGGGACGGGCGGCGCGCCGCTGAGCGCCGGCGGTGTCCTGGCGCTCTCCTTTCTGGCGTCTATCGTCGGGCAGGGAGGCGATCTGGCGGAATCGGCGCTGAAAAGGCGGGCCGGCGTCAAGGATTCAGGCTGGATCATCCCCGGTCACGGCGGCGTACTCGACCGGGTCGACAGTTTTCTCGCCGTTTGCCTGCTTGTGGCGATCGGCCTTGCATCGGGCGTTCCGGTGGCGCACTAATGCATCGAACCAAAAAATGGGACCCATTTTTTGTATAAATTTGGTGCACAAACAAAGAGATAGAGCAAAATGGGATTTGGTGCATTTTGCTCCGGAACGTCATCCTAAAGACGGCGTCGCCTTTGGGACGGGATCATGCGTAAACAAAAGGGCGGAGCGGGATGGTGCAAGCGCAATGCCATTCCGATCCGGACACGGGCGGCCCGGGAGCGGTCATGAAAACGCGTATCGTCATATTGGGAGCGACCGGATCTGTCGGCGGCTCCGTGGCCAGCGTGATCGCGGAGCACCGCGAGCGGTTTCAGGTCGAAGCGGTCGTGGGCGGGTCCAACCCGGTGGCCCTGGCGCGGACGGCGCGCAATGTCGGCGCCCGTTTCGCGGCGATCGCCGATCCGGCGCAGGGCGAGGCGCTGAAAGGCGCGCTCGCGGACATCGGCCTGCGGATCGACAGCGGCGCCGGCACCGCGGCCGTCGATGAAGCGGTCGACCGCGACTGCGAACTCGTCGTGGCCGCCATCGCCGGAACCGCCGGACTGCGCCCGACCCACAGGGCGATCCGGCCCGGCCGGCGCATCGCGCTCGCCAATAAGGAAACCCTGGTCTGCGCCGGCGACGCGTTCATGCGCGACGCGCACGCCGCCGGCGTCACGGTGCTGCCGCTCGATTCCGAGCACAACGCACTTTGGCAGGCGCTGGGCGGCGCATCGGTCGAAGAGATCGAGAGCATGATCCTCACCGCCTCCGGCGGCCCGTTCCTGCACTGGTCGGCCGAGGCCATCGCGGCGGCGACACCGGAACAGGCGCTCAAGCACCCCAACTACGCCATGGGCGCCAAGATCTCGATCGACTCCGCGACCATGATGAACAAGGGCCTTGAGGTGATCGAGGCGCACCATCTGTTCGCAATCGCGCCCACGCGCCTGCAGGTCCTGGTGCATCCGCAGCAGATCGTGCATGGGCTGGTGAGCTTCGCGGACGGCTCCGTCGTTGCCGGCATGGCCGCGCCGGACATGCGCATTCCCGCCGCCCATTGCCTCGGCATCGGCAGCGAGACACCGCCGCGGACGAAGAGCCGGCTTGCAACATCGCTGCCGCGCCTTGACCTAGCCGCAATCGGCAGGCTCGATTTCGCCAGCCCGGATACGAAACGTTTTCCGGCTCTCGCGCTTGCGCTCGACGCTCTGGCGGCGGGAGGCGGCCTGCCGACGGTGCTGAATGCGGCAAATGAAATAGCGGTGGAGGCCTTCCTGCGGCGGCGGATAAACTTCGGCGACATCGTCACGCTGGCGAGGCAGGCTTGCGATTTCTTCACGAAAAATGTGAACAGAGAGCCAGAAAGCATTGAGGCAGCAATTGAAATAGATCAGCAAGTGCGAGACTGGGCGCGCAGCCGCCTGGAGCACGATCCCCAAAAGTGGATACCGCTTTGAAGATTGGTTGCGTGATGGCGTGTGCATAGGGAAGGTACAAGTATGGAACTGCTTGGGGGAATGATCGAGGGCTTCGGCGGGGCGGTCACGGGCTTTGCGTTGACGCTGGTGGCGTTTCTGTTCGTGCTGACGCTGGTGGTTTTCGTTCACGAATACGGGCATTTCATCGTCGCCCGCTGGTGCGGCGTGAAGGTGCGTGTCTTCTCGATCGGATTCGGCAACGAACTGTTCGGCTGGTACGACCGGAAGGGCACGCGCTGGCGCTTTTCCGCCGTTCCCCTCGGCGGGTACGTCAAGTTCGAAGGCGACGCCAATCCCGCAAGCGTGCCCGATTTCGATGCAGTGCACACCATGACCGCAGCCGAGCGCGAGGGCAGCATCTTCCACAAGACGGTGGGGCAGCGGGCGGCCATCGTGGCGGCGGGACCGGCCGCCAACTTCATCATGGCGATCGTCGTGTTCACCGCCATGGCCTACTTCAACGGCCGGCAGATCCTGCTGCCGCGTGTCGAAGCCGTGCAGTCGGCAAGCGCGGCGGAGCGGGCGGGCTTCCAGCCGGGCGACCTGGTGCTTTCCATCGGTGGAAGGAGCATCGACAGTTTCACGGATATGCAGCGCATCGTCAGCATGAACGCCGGCGAGACGCTGACCGTGACCGTCGATCGCGGCGGCACGCGGGTGGAGCTGAAGGCGGTGCCGGACCTGCGGGAAGTGACCTCGCCGCTCGGCGCGCAGCGGGTGGGCGTGCTCGGCGTGCAGGCGGCCAGCGACGCGTCGAGCTGGCGCACCGAATATTATACGCTGCCGGGGGCGCTGCGGGCGGGCGTGGGCGAAACGTGGCAGGTGGTGACGCAGACCTACCATTATCTCGGCCGCCTCGTCACGGGCAAGGAAACGACGGAGCAGCTTTCCGGCCCGATCCGCATCGCGGAAGTCTCCGGCCAGGTCGCGCGGCTCGGTGGGCTCACGGGACTGCTGAACCTCGCGGCGCTGCTATCCGTCTCTATCGGATTGATTAACCTCGTTCCCATTCCGATGCTGGATGGCGGGCACCTGCTGTTCTATGGTATAGAGGCGGCGCGCGGCAGGCCGCTCAGCGAACGGGCGCAGGAGTTCGGCTTTCGGGTCGGGCTTGCGTTCGTTGTCTTGTTAATGGTGCTGGTGACATGGAACGATCTGGTTCATATCGGCGGAAGGCTTGGTCTGGGGAGGTGACGCTCTCCTGCCGGGGCCAAAGGCGTGACCAGAACGCAACGGCGCGTCGGGAAATGGTCTCCCGGCGGGTCTGGGGCGTTTGCACCGGCGCATATTGGCTATAGAACCATGTCCTAATGGGACTTCCGGATGCCGGCGGAATGGCTGGTCTTATCGAGTTCAAGTGAAGGGCGGCACCTGATGACGCGGAGAATGACGAACAGCCGGACCATGGCGCTGGCGGGGGTTTCGACCTGCCTTCTGGCGTTGATGATGACGGCCGGGCCGGCCAGTCAGGCGATTGCCCAGGCTGGCGCGGGGCAAAGCCAGACCCGTTCCGCCGAGGGCGAGCGAATCAACCGCGTGGTGTTCGAGGGCAACAGGAAGCTCAGCAGGGAAGTCCTCGGCGACGTCGTCGCGTCGCAGGCCACCAATCCCTACAACCAGGTGACGGTGAACGCCGACGTCGAGCGCATCCGGGATGCCTACCGCCGGGCCGGCCGGTCCCTGGCCTCGGTCACCCCCCGCACCGTCGAACTGCCCAACGGCACGATCGATGTCGTGTTCTCGATCAACGAAGGCGACAAGACCGGCGTCAAGGAAATCAATTTCGTCGGCAACGAGGCCTATTCGTCCTACAAGCTGCGCAACATGATCTCGACGACGGAGTCCAACTTCCTGTCGTGGCTGAAGTCATCGGACGTCTACGACCCGGCCCGTATCGCCGCGGACGAGGACACCATCCGGCGCTTCTATCTGCGCAACGGTTACGCTGACTTCCAGATTCTCGCGACCGATGTCGTCTTCGACCAGCAGCGCGAGGGCTATATCGTCACCTTCACGCTCTCGGAGGGGCAGCAGTACCGGATCAGCGACGTCACCGTCGATTCGCTGGTCGGGAGCGCGCCGTCCGAAGAGCTTCAGCCCCTGGTGCGCACGCGGGCGGGCGACATCTACGACGTCGAGGCGGTCGAAAAGTCGCTGGAGCGCATCACGACGGAAATCACCAACGAAGGCAACCCCTTCGTGCAGGTGCGGCCGACCGGGCTGCGCAACCCGGAAACAGGCACCGTTTCGCTGCAATACATCGTCGATGACGGACCGCACGTGTACATCGAGCGCATCAACGTGCGCGGCAACAGCCGCACGCGCGATCATGTGGTGCGCCGCGAGTTCGACATCGGCGAGGGCGACGCCTACAACAAGGTGCTGATCGACCGGGCCGAGCGCCGGCTGAACAACCTCGGCTACTTCAAGTCGGTCCGCATCACCAACGAGCCCGGCTCCTCGCCCGACCGCGTGATCGTGAACGTGGACGTCGAGGATCAGTCCACCGGCCAGTTCTCGGTCTCCGGTGGCTACTCCACGTCCGACGGCTTCATCGGCGAGGTGGCGGTGTCCGAGTCGAACTTCCTCGGCCGCGGCCAGTTCGTGCGTCTCGCCGGCTCGTGGGGCCAGTACTCGCAGGGCGTCGACTTCTCGTTCACCGAGCCGTACTTCCTTGGCCAGCGGATGGCGTTCGGCTTCGACGTGTTCTCCAAGTTCACCGACAACAGCCGCTACTCGCGCTACGAGGACAGGGTGACCGGCGGCCAGCTCCGCCTCGGCCTGCCGATCGACGAGGCCACGACGCTGACGCTGCGCTATTCGCTGTATGAGTCGCGCATCAAGGTGCCCAACGACTGGCGCGACCCGTACGGCGACTGCTCGGTGCCGCTGCCGGGCTACACGCTGCTCAACCCCGACGGCAGCGCCACCTATCCGAATTGTACCTTTGACGGCGAGGCGTCGCTGGCGATCAAGGAGGCGGCGGGCACGACGCTGACCTCGCTCGTCGGCGCGACCCTGACCTACAACACGCTCGACAACACGCGCAATCCCACCTCCGGCATCTACGCGGAGTTCAAGCCGGACGTCGCCGGCCTCGGCGGCGACTCCCGCTTCGTCCGCGCCTCGGTCGACGCGCGTTACTATCACGAGCTGTTCGACGAGGTGGTCGGCTTCGTGCGCTTCCAGGGCGGTCACATCCGCTCCTTCGGCGGCAAGGACCTGCGCATCGTCGACAACTACTTCCTCGGCCCGTCGCTGGTGCGCGGCTTCGCGCCCTCCGGCATCGGCCCGCGCGACATGTCGGGCGACTTCCAGAACAACGCACTCGGCGGCACGACCTACTTCGGCGGCACGCTCGAGGTGCAGTTCCCGATCCTGGGCCTGCCGCGCGAGATCGGCCTGAAGGGCGCCGTGTTCGCCGATGCCGGTACGCTGTTCGGCTACGAGGGGCAGAAGGACTTCGCCACAAGCCTCGGCGTGCCCACGAACTGCCTCGGCCTGCCGGGCTACGACCCCGCCCGCCAGCCGACCTGCGTCGACGTCAAGGACGACAAGTCGATCCGCTCGTCGGTGGGTGTCAGCCTGCTGTGGGCGTCGCCGCTCGGCCCGCTGCGCTTCGACTACGCCTTCGTGCTGTCCAAGGTGCGCGGCGACCAGACGCAGGCGTTCCGCTTCTCCGGCGGCACCAGCTTCTGACGGCCCGCCTGTCCGGGCTTGAGCGAAGCCCGCACGCGGCCGGCCGAAGAGCGTCGGTTATTGGGGAGATCGACGGGGATGGCCTTGCGCCGTCCCTGTTTTTTTGCGAAACGGGCGAGCATGAGCGATCCTGTATTCTTTCCCGGCGCCGGCTCGGTCAGTCTCGACGACATTGCGGCATTGGCGGGCATCACGCTGCCGGACGGTGTCGACGGAGCGCGGACCTTCTCGTCCGTCGCGCCGCTCGAGAGCGCCGGTCCCGCGGATCTCGCCTATATGGACAACCCGCGTTACCGTGACGCGCTGGCCGCGACCAAGGCCGGCGCATGCCTCGTGTCGCCGCGTTTTGCCGGCCGGACGCCCCCCTCGACCATCGCGCTCGTGACGGCGCAGCCGTATCACGTCTTCGCGCGGGTGCTGGCGCGCCTCCATCCCGCCGCCGTGCGTCCGCAGCCGCTGTTCTCGGCTTCGGGCGTGTCTCCCGGCGCCGTCGTGCATCCCGATGCGCGGCTGGAGGCCGGTGTCGCGGTCGATCCCGGCGCGGTCATCGGCGCGGGCGCCGAGATCGGCAGCGGCACGGTGATCGGCGCCAACGCGGTGATCGGCGTTGGCGTGCGCATCGGGCGCGATTGCAGCGTCGGGCCCAACGTGTCGCTGTCGCACGCGCTCCTCGGCAACCGCGTGATCATCCATCCCGGCGCGAGCATCGGCCAGGACGGTTTCGGCTTCGCCATGGGCGCGGGCGGGCACGTGAAGGTGCCGCAGATCGGGCGCGTGATCATTCAGGACGACGTCGAGATCGGCGCCAACACGACGATCGACCGCGGCGCGAGCCGCGACACGATCGTGGGCGAGGGCACCAAGATCGACAACCTCGTGCAGATCGCCCACAACGTGGTGATCGGCCGCCATTGCGTGATCGTCTCGCAGGTGGGCATCTCGGGCAGCACCACGCTGGGGGATTTCGTCGTCATCGGCGGACAGAGCGGCGCGATCGGCCACATCCACATCGGCAGCGGCGCGCAGCTCGCGGCGCGCAGCGCCGCTGCGGAGGACGTTCCGCCCGGCGCGAGATGGGCGGGCACGCCGGCCCGGCCGATCAGGGAATGGCTGAAAGAGGTGGCATGGTTGAAGACGATGATCGCCGGCCGTGGCGCGCGCGGTCGCAACCCGGCCTCCGACGAAGGCGACGGCTCGCCGTGACGCGGATCACCTCATGAGCAATCGACAGGGTGATCCTGCCCCCGAATGCGCGGGCGGGATCAAGGGAGCATCTTTTACATGACCGACGCGCCGTCGCATCTGAACACCGCCGACATTCTCCAGATCCTGGGCTATCTGCCGCATCGATATCCGTTCCTGCTGATCGACCGGATCATCGACATGGACGGCGACAACAGTTGTATCGGCATCAAGAATGTGACCTACAACGAGCCGCAATTTCAGGGCCATTTCCCGTCGCGGCCGCTGTTTCCGGGGGTGTTCATGATCGAAGGCATGGCGCAGACTGCAGGCGCGCTGTGCGTCGCCTCCAAGCTCGCCGAGAAGGCGCGCCCCAAGGAAGTGTATTTCATGACCATCGACAAGGTGAAGTTCCGCAGGCCCGTCGAACCGGGCGACGTGGTGCACTATCATATGACGAAGCTCGCGAACCGCCGCAACATGTGGTGGTTTCGCGGCGAGGCGAAGGTGAACGGCGTGCTCGTGTGCGAGGCTGAACTCTCCGCCATGCTCGTGATCGAGTGAACGGGACAATCCTGATGAGCAAGGCGGATACGGCCACGATACATCCCACGGCGGTGGTTGACAGCGGCGCGAGGCTCGGCGCGGGCGCGCGCATCGGGCCATTCTGCGTCGTTGGCGCGGATGTGGAGCTTGGCGATGGCGTTGAGCTCGTGAGCCACGTCGTCGTGGCGGGGCGCACGCGCATCGGCCCGCGCACCCGGCTCTTCCCCTTCGCCTCCATCGGCCACCAGCCGCAGGACCTGAAGTACCATGGCGAGCCGTCGACGCTCGTCATCGGCGCGGAATGCCTCATCCGCGAGGGTGTGACCATCAATCCCGGCACCGAGGGCGGCGGCATGAAGACGGTCATCGGCGACCGCTGCGCCTTTCTCGCCAATTCCCATGTCGGCCACGACTGCCGGGTCGGCAGCAACGTCATCCTGTCCAACAACGTGATGCTGGCAGGGCATGTCACCGTCGGCGACCACGTCATCATTGGCGGCGGCGCAGCGGTCATCCAGTTCGCGCGCGTCGGGCGGCATGCCTTCATCGGCGGCCTGTCGGGGCTGGAGAACGACCTCATTCCCTATGGCATGGCGCTCGGCAACCGCGCCTATCTCGGCGGGCTCAACATCGTCGGCCTGCAGCGGCGGGGCTTTTCGCGCGAGGAGATCCACGTGCTGCGCCGCGCCTACCGGCTGCTGTTCGCGGACGAGGGCACGCTGCTGGAGCGCGTCGACGACGTGGCCGCCGCGTTCCCCGATTCGCCGCTGGTGGACGAGGTGCTGACCTTCATCCGGCATACGGGCAAGCGGTCCATCTGCGTGCCGAAAGACGGGCACGGGCACTGACCGTGGAGCGGCGCGCGCCCGTTGCCGTGCTGGCAGGCGGCGGCGCGCTGCCGGGAATGCTGCTCGACGCGCTGGCCGCACGGGGCGTGGACACGCGGGTGCTGGCGTTTCGCGGCTTCGCCGGCGCGGATATACGCCGGCGCGCCGATGCCACGGTCAGCATGGTCGACGTGCGCCGCGCGCTCGCGCTGCTCGCGCAGTGGCAGCCGGCATGCGTCGTGATGGCGGGGCCGGTGAACCGGCCGCAGCCTTCCGTCGTGCTGAGCGCCTTCGCCGCCTACCGCAACCGGCGCGAGCTTGCGGCGCTGATGGCGCTCGGCGACGACGGCCTGCTCGGCGGCGTGGTGCGGCTGCTGGAGGATCAGGGGCACCGGGTCGTCGGGGTCGACGAGCTGGCGCCGGAACTGCTCGGCAGGGCGGGCGTCCTCACGGCGCGCGCGCCCGATGCAGCGAGTGCCGGCGCCATCGCGATCGGCATGGACCTGCTGCATGCCGTCTCACGTTTCGATGCCGGCCAGGCGGCGGTGGTCGGCGGCCGGCGGGTGGTCGCGCTGGAGGGGCCGGAGGGCACCGACGCCATGCTGCGGCGCGTGCGCTGCATGCGCTTCACCCGGCGCTGGCGGGCGGAGAACCGGGGCGTGCTGGTGAAAACGACCAAGGAAGGGCAGGATTTTCGTATCGACCTGCCGGCGGTCGGCCCCAGGACCGTCAGGAACGCCGCGAAAGCGGGCCTCGACGGCATCGCCTACGGCGCCGGACGCACGCTCGTCATCGACGAGGCCGAAATAGTGCGGGAGGCCGACCGGCGCGGCCTTTTCGTCATTGGCGTGGAACCGGGGCGGCGGAGTTGACGAAGCCATGAGTGACGAAGCCATGAGCGATCAGCGGGAAGCGGGCAGGGCCGTGCATGTTTTTCTGGTGGCGGGCGAGGAATCCGGCGATCAGCTCGGCGCGCGCCTGATGCGCTCCCTGAAGATGCGGGGCGACGTGCGCTTCTCCGGCGTCGGTGGGCACGCCATGGAACGGGAAGGGCTCACGAGCCTGTTCCCGCTGTCCGACATCGCCGTGATGGGGTTCGTCGCCGTCGTGGCGCGGCTGCGCACCATCGTCCGGCGCGTTCACGAGACGGTGGCGGCGGTGCTCGCGGCGGACCCCGACGTGCTGGTGATCATCGACAGCCCCGACTTCACCCACGCGGTCGCCAAGCGGGTGCGCGCCGCGCGGCCCGGCCTGCCCATCGTCGACTACGTCAGCCCGAGCGTCTGGGCGTGGCGGCCGGGCAGGGCGCGCAAGATGCGCGGCTATGTCGACCATCTGCTGGCGCTGCTGCCGTTCGAGCCGGAAGCGCACCGGAGGCTCGGCGGCCCGCCGTGCTCCTATGTCGGCCACCCGCTGATCGAGCGGCTCGACAGGCTGCGCCCCGCTGACGGCGAGCGTGTGCCCTTCGCGGATGCGCAGACGCTCGAGGTGCTCGTGCTGCCCGGCAGCCGCCGCTCGGAGGTCGCGCGCCTGCTGCCGGTGTTCGCCGAGACCTTGCCGCTGCTCGCGGAACAGGCCGGGCGACCGTTGCGGTTCGTGCTGCCCGCGGTGGCGCACGTCGCGCCGATGATCCGCGAGGCGGTGGCGCAGTGGCCGGTGAAGCCCGACATCATCGACGGCGAGGCGGAAAAACATGCCGCCTTCCGGCGCGCGCACGCGGCGCTCGCGGCGTCGGGCACCGTGACGCTGGAGCTCGCGCTTTCCGGCGTGCCGATGGTCGTCGCGTACAAGGTATCGTGGCTCGAATCCCAGGTGCGGCATTTCCTCACGGTGACGACCGTGACCTACGCCAACCTGATTCTTGACGAACATGTGATCCCGGAGCGCCTGCAATGGGACTGCACGCCCGAAAAGCTCGCCGAGGCGCTGCTGCCCCTGCTCGGCGACACACCCGACCGCAACCGACAGGTTGCGGCGTTCCGGCGGTTGGAGGAGGCGATGGCGATCGGCGACGAGGCGCCCAGCGATCGCGCCGCGCGGATTGTCCTTGCCGAAACCGCCGCATCCGGCTGATCGGAAACCGCGGGCAGTCGGCTAATCATATGCAGTGAAAGCTGGGCAATTTCGTGCGCTAACAGGCCGAATACCCGACAAATACCCGACCGGGAAGCGGGATGAAAAATCGTACAGACTTGAACTGTTCATTGTTTTCCAACCCGGTTTTGCTTGCTCCGACCTTCGCCTGATTGACAGCGGAGAAATTCCGGATAATGCTGCCAGCGCATGGCTAGGCAATGTTTACTGCATGTCTAGGTTGCATATGCAATTGTCAGATGTCCGGACCGATCGGGCAAAGCCCGCCACCAACAATCAAAGATACACGCAGGGGGAACGCCGGATGCGCGCCGATGTGATTCTGGCAACACGCGATCTGACAATCGAGTTCAAGGGTTTCAAGGCGGTAGATGGGGTCAATCTGAACATCGAACAGGGCACGATCCATGCCCTCATCGGCCCGAACGGAGCGGGCAAGACGACCTGCTTCAACCTGCTGACCAAGTTCCTGACGCCCACGCGCGGCACGATCACCTACAAGGGCAACGACATCACCGCCATGAAACCGGCCGACATCGCCCGGCTCGGCGTGGTGCGCTCGTTCCAGATTTCCGCAGTCTTCCCGCAGTTCACGGCGCTCGAGAACGTGCGCATCGCGCTGCAGCGCCGGCGCGGGGATTCCTTCGATTTCTGGCGCTCCGAGCGCCTGCTCAGCCGCTACGACCGCGAGGCGAGGGAGCTGCTCGAGGCCGTCGGGCTCGCCGACTATGCGGCGAGGCGGGCAGGCGAACTGCCCTATGGGCGCAAGCGGGCGCTCGAAATCGCAACGACGCTCGCGCTCGATCCGGCGATGCTGCTGCTCGACGAACCGCTCGCGGGCATGGGCCACGAGGACGTCGACCGCATGGCGGCGCTGATACGGCACGTGTCGGCCAATCGCACCATCCTGATGGTGGAACACAATCTTTCCGTCGTCGCTTCGCTGTCCGACCGCATCACGGTGCTGGCGCGCGGCAAGGTGCTGGCCGAAGGCAGCTATGCCACGGTCTCCAGCGACGAGCGGGTGGTGGAAGCTTATATGGGAGGCATGCATGCCTGAGGCGGCTTCGCGCGTCCTCGAAACGCCGGCCGCGGCGACGGCGCTGCTGTCGGTGAGGAACCTGCAGGCGTGGTATGGCGAATCCCATGTCCTGCACGGCATCGACTTCGACGTCGCGCCCGGCGAGGTGGTGACGCTGCTCGGGCGCAACGGCGCGGGCAAGACCACGACCCTGCGTTCGATCATCGGCATCCTGCGCAAGCGCACCGGCTCGATCACGTTCGGCGGCCAGGAGACGATCCGCATGCCGGCGCGCCACATAGCCCGGCTCGGCATCGGCTATGTGCCGGAGGAGCGGGGGATTTTCTCCAGCCTCTCGGTGGCGGAAAATCTCGTGCTCCCGCCCGTGGTGAAGCCCGGCAGCGGCATGACGCAGGAGCAGATCTTCACCCTGTTCCCGAATCTGCGCGAACGCCTGTCCAGCCAGGGCACGAAGCTGTCCGGCGGCGAGCAGCAGATGCTGTCGATCGCGCGCATCCTGCGCACCGGGGCCAACCTCCTGCTGCTCGACGAGCCGACCGAGGGGCTCGCCCCGGTGATCGTGGAGCAGATCGGCCGCACCATCGCCCGTCTCAAGCAGGACGGTTTCACCATCGTGCTGGTGGAACAGAACTTCCGCTTCGCGGCAACCGTCGCCGACCGCCACTACGTGGTCGAACAGGGGCGGGTCATCGACATGATCCGCAACGACGAACTCGACGCCAACATCGACAAGCTGCACGCCTATCTGGGCGTCTAGAGGCTGTTAGTGACCATGGATGGCGTCATGACGACCTTTCCGGCCCGGCCCGCGGCCGGAACAAGAGCAAGAACAAGAACACCGACAATCTCGACTATGGCATCTTGCTTGGTTTGTCTCTTACATAGGGGGATACGATGGGCATCAGAACATGGCTGCTCGCCACTACCTTCGTCCTTGGCGCGCTCAATGCGGCTCAGGCGCAGATCGCCGTCAAGCTCGGCGTGTTGAACGACCGCTCCGGAGTCTACGCCGATCTGTCGGGCGAAGGCTCCGTGCTCGCCGCCCGCATGGCGGTGGAAGATTTCCAGGCGGCCGAAAAGGGCATCAAGGTCGAGATCATCTCCGCCGACCACCAGAACAAGCCGGATGTCGGCTCCAACATCGCGCGGCAATGGTACGATCAGGACGGCGTTGACGTCATTCTGGACGTTCCCACGTCCTCGGTGGCGCTGGCGGTGTCCCAGATCACGCGCGAGAAGAACAAGATCCATATCAATTCGGGCGCCGGCGCCACCGATCTCACCGGCAAGCAGTGCTCGCCGAACACGATCCACTGGACCTACGACACCTATGCGCTCGGCAACGGCACCGGCACGGCCCTGGTCAAGCAGGGCGGCGATACGTGGTACTTCATCACCGCCGACTACGCCTTCGGCCACGCGCTGGAACGCGACACGGCGGAAGTCGTGAAGAGGGCCGGCGGCCAGGTGCTCGGCCAGGTGCGGCATCCGTTCCCCGGCAGCGATTTCTCGTCCTTCCTGCTGCAGGCGCAGGCGTCGCAGGCCAAGGTGATCGGGCTCGCCAACGCGGGCGGCGACACCATCAACACCATCAAGCAAGCGTCGGAATTCGGCATCGTGGCCGGCGGCCAGACGCTCGCGGGGCTCCTCATCTTCCTGTCCGACGTGCACGCCCTCGGCCTCGAGGCGGCGCAGGGACTGGTGCTGACGGAAGCCTTCTACTGGGATCAGAACGACGGCACGCGCGAGTGGTCCGAGCGCTTCGCCGCACGCCATGGCGGCGCCAAGCCGACCATGGTGCACGCCGGCGTCTACTCGGGCACGCTGCACTACCTCAAGGCGGTCGAGGCCGCGAAGTCCAAGGACACGGCCGAGGTGCTCAAGTGGATGCACGAGAACCCCTCCGAGGACCCGCTGCTCGGCAAGGGCGAGATCCGCGTCGATGGCCGCCACGTCCACGACATGTATCTGTTCGAGGTCAAGAAGCCGGCCGACTCGACGGGACCGTGGGACTACTACAACCAGCTGGCGGTCATCCCGGCGGCCGAGGCGTTCCGTTCGCTCGAAGACGGCGGCTGCGATCTGGTGAAGTAACCCTCGCCCCAGTCCGGGCGGCAGGATCCCCCGCCCGGACTGGGGTTTGAAGTCTGCATGTTGATGCGGCATCGTGATGTCTTCGATCATGTTGTCGCACCAACATATTGCAATAGATCATAATTCTGATCTTCATCCGATGCCGTCTGCCGCTGAAAGGCGTATCGATGTTTGAACTTCTCGGCGTTTCGTCGCAGGTCCTGTTCGGCCAGCTTCTGCTCGGGCTGATCAACGGTTCGTTCTACGCCGTGCTCAGCCTCGGGCTCGCGATCATTTTCGGCCTGCTCAACATCATCAATTTCGCCCATGGCGCACAGTACATGATGGGGGCCTTCGTCGCCTGGATGCTGCTGCAATATGCGGGCGTCGGCTACTGGTGGGCGCTGCTGATCGCCCCGCTCATAGTCGGGGTCACGGGCGTGATCATCGAGCGGCTCTTCCTGTCGCGATTGCAGAACGTCGACCATCTCTACGGCCTGCTGCTGACGTTCGGCCTGGCGCTCATCATCCAGGGCGCGTTCCGCAACCAGTACGGCGTCTCGGGTCTTCCCTACGGCATTCCGGCCGAGCTCACGGGCGGGCGCAACCTCGGCTTCATGTTCCTGCCCAATTACCGGGCCTGGGTGGTTGTGGCGGGGCTTACGGTGTGCCTCGGAACGTGGCTCGTGATCGAGCGCACGCGCCTTGGCGCCTATCTGCGGGCGGCGACGGAGAACCCGACGCTCGTCGGCGCCTTCGGCATCAACGTGCCGCTGCTGGTGACGCTCACCTACGGTTTCGGCGTGGCACTCGCCGCCTTCGCCGGCGTGCTGGCGGCGCCGATCTACGCGGTGAACCCCAACATGGGCGCGGACCTGATCATCGTCGTCTTCGCCGTCGTGGTCATCGGCGGCATGGGCTCGATACTGGGGTCGATCGTCACCGGCTTCACGCTCGGCGTCGTCGAGGGGCTGACGAAGGTCTTCTATCCCGAGGCCTCCTCGACCGTCATCTTCGTTATCATGATCCTGGTGCTTCTGGTGAAGCCTGCTGGCCTGTTCGGGAGGGCTGCCTGATGACCATCCATGACCTTGCGGCCCCCAAGGAGAGCGCCGACGCCGACGACATCGTCGACATGGCAGCGCGTTCCTCGTCCCGGCTCTACGGCGTGCTGTTCGCGGCGCTCGTCGTGGTGCTGCTGGTGGCGCCTTATATCCTCTATCCCGTCTTCCTGATGAAGGTCCTGTGCTTTGCGCTGTTCGCCGCCGCGCTGAACCTGCTGCTGGGCTATGGCGGCCTGCTGTCCTTCGGCCATGCGGCCTATTTCGGCTTCGCGAGCTATGTCAGCGCCCATGCGGCCAAGGTTTGGGGGCTGACGCCCGAGTTCGCCATCATCGCGGGCACGGCTTCGGCCGTGGTGCTGGGTGCCGCCTTCGGCGCGCTGGCGATCCGCCGTCAGGGCATCTATTTCGCCATGATCACGCTGGCGCTGGCGCAGCTCGTCTACTTCATCTCGCTGCAGTCGCAGTTCACCGGCGGTGAGGACGGCATCCAGGCGGTGCCGCGCGGCGTCCTGTTCGGCGCGCTGCCGCTCGCCGACGACCGGACGCTCTATTATGTCGTCGCGGCGATCTTCCTGTTCGGCTTTCTGCTGATCTTCCGCATCATCCATTCGCCCTTCGGGCAGGTGCTGCGCGCCATCCGCGACAACGAGCCCCGCGCGATCTCCCTCGGCTACCGCACGTCGCAGTACAAGCTCGCGGTCTTCGTCCTCTCGGCCGGGCTCGCCGGACTGGCCGGCGCCACGAAAGCCATCGTCTTCCAGCTCGCGTCGCTGACCGACGTGCACTGGACCATGTCCGGCGAGGTCGTGCTGATGACGCTGGTGGGGGGCATGGGCACGATCTTCGGCCCCGTCATCGGCGCGACGATCGTGGTGTCGATGCAGAACTATCTGGCGACGTTCGGCGCATGGGTGCCGATCATCCAGGGCATCGTGTTCGTCATCTGCGTGATGCTGTTCCGGGAGGGCATCATCGGCGTTCTCTCGCGGTGGATCAGGCGCCCGCTGTGATGTGACGTTTCGCATCCCGGCGCCACCGGCGACATGATAGCGTTGCATCATCACTCACCCACGCCACACGGGGCAATGTCATGGCGCAGGCAGCGAGCGGCCGGAAACGGATGGACCTGGAACCGATCGACCTCTACTACTGGCCGACGCCCAACGGCTGGAAGATCTCCATCATGCTCGAGGAGGTCGGGTTGCCCTACCGGGTTCACCCGATCAACATCGGCAAGGGAGAGCAGTTCCAGCCGCATTTCCTGGCGATTTCGCCCAACAACCGCATTCCGGCCATCGTCGATCCCGAGGGGCCGGACGGCAAGCCGATCTCGGTTTTCGAGTCGGGCGCGATCCTGCAATATCTCGGCCGCAAGACGGGCAAGCTCTATCCCGGCGACGAACGCCGGCGCATGGAGGTCGAGCAATGGCTGTTCTGGCAGGTCGGCGGCCTCGGACCGATGGCCGGTCAGGCGCATCATTTCCGCATCTTCGCACCCGAAAAGATCGCCTACGGCATCGATCGCTATACGAAGGAAGTGGCGCGGCTCTATGGCGTGCTCGACCGGCGTCTGGCGGACCGGGAGTACATTGCCGGGGAATACTCGATCGCCGATATCGCCAGCATCGGCTGGAGCAAGCATTGGGAACGCCAGGGGCAGGACATCGCGGCCTTTCCCCATTTCAGGCGCTGGCTTGAGACCGTTCTGGCGCGCCCCGCGGTGCAGCGCGGCCTTGCGATCTCGGCGGACCAGCCGCGGGAATGACGCCGGCCGCGCGGTCGGGCCATAAAAAACGTGACAGGAAGGCTACTTTCGCCGTTTCGGCGCACCGGTCGTCTTGTCGCTGACGTCATGTACCGCTATAAGCCGCTCACAATTCGCCAACACAAGGTTTTAGACGGTATCCCATGGCTCTTGAGCGCACTTTTTCCATCATCAAGCCCGACGCAACCGAACGCAATCTCACCGGCGCGATCAACGCCGTCATCGAGCAGGCGGGCCTTCGCATCGTCGCGCAGAAGCGCATCCGCCTGACGCGCGAACAGGCGGAGACGTTCTACGCCGTGCACAGCGCACGTCCGTTCTTCGGCGAACTCGTGGATTTCATGATCTCCGCCCCAGTGGTCGTGCAGGTGCTCGAAGGCGAGGACGCCATCGCGAAGTATCGCGAGGTCATGGGTGCGACCAACCCGGAGAATGCGGCTGACGGCACCATCCGCAAGCTGTTCGCCAAGTCGGTCGGCGAGAACTCGGTGCACGGCTCCGACTCCCCCGAGGCGGCACAGGTGGAAATCGCCCAGTTCTTCGCGGGCAACGAAATCGTCGGCTGAGACGCGAGCGCGGCGGACGGCAACGGGATCGCCGCGCTGTCTTTTTTCCGCATTCCATCTATCCCAAAATACACGCACTTTTCGGTTCGCTGCGTCAACGCCCCACCGATTGAGCGTGGCCTGCAATCGCGGCCGCGCTTTTTCGCGGGCGCGGGCTACAGAGGCATTGCAATGAGCATGTCGGGTCTCATAGAGGTCATTGGCTTGAAAATGACGGATTTGAAGTTTGCCGACTTCAGGCTTGCCGGTCTGGCGGCCGCCGTATCCATCGCACTCGCGGGTGCCTATCCGCTGCCGGTGGTGGCGGGGGCAAGCGCGCCGCAACAGCCCGGCGGCGCCAACCGCGTCGATCTGAGCAACGCCAGCGCCGACGAGATCCGCACCCACATTCTCGACGCCTGCGTGATCCGGCAGTGGGGGACGTCCACCTCGTCGAAGGACAGCTACGCGGAGCGTTGCGGGTGCTATGCGCGGCGGGTCACGCAGACGCTCAGCGACGACGAGCTCGCGGCCTTCCGCCGGTCGGCCGTGTTCAGCGACACGGCGAGGCCCAAGGCCCAGGCCGCGCAGGCCGCCTGCAAGCTGTAGGCCTGCCTTCGCCTCAATCGTCCTTGACGAGTTCCAGCGCCTCGCAGGTGCCGCGTCCGACCGGCACCTGACGGTAGAAGCACGAGCACCGGCCCGTGTGGCAGCAGCCGCCGTCACCGGCGACGCGTACCTTGATCCAGACCGCATCCTGATCGCAGTCGACACGCATCTCCACCACGGTCTGGATCTGCCCCGACGTATCGCCCTTGTGCCACAGGCTTTGGCGCGAGCGGGACCAGTACCACGCCTCGCCGGTTTCGATGGTGCGCCGCAGCGATTCGGCGTTCATATGCGCCACCATGAGCAGACGGCCGGTGTCCGCGTCCGTGGTCACGCAGGTGATCAGTCCGTTGGCATCGAAAGCCGGTGTCAGCGCGAGCCCTTCCTCCACCGTCTGCTTGTCGGCGGGAGGGGCCGGGAAGGGGCCATCACTCACGATAAGAGCCTTTTGATTTTTATCAGGGGGTTATGCCGACATGCTCATGCGTTGCTTCATTCACGCACGAGCATGAAGAAGCGCGCCTGCAGGGCGGGGTCCTCCTGGAACACGCCGCTGAAGCGCGTGGTGATGGTGGTGGCGCCCTGTTTCTGGATGCCGCGCATGGCCATGCACATATGCTCAGCCTCGATCATGATCGCGAGGCCGCGCGGCTGCAGGGCGTCGTTGACGGCATCCGAAATCTGCGCCGTCAGCGCCTCCTGGGTCTGGAGGCGGCGGGCGAACAGCTCGACCACGCGGGCAAGCTTCGACAGGCCGACGACCCCCCGTTCGGGATAGTAGGCGACGTGCGCCCTGCCGATGATCGGCACCATATGGTGCTCGCAATGGGAGAAGAACGAGATATCCCGCACCAGCACGATGTCGGAATAGCCCTCGACCTCCTCGAACACGCGATCGAGCACTTCGATGGGGTTCTCGTTATAGCCGGAAAACAGTTCCTCATAGGCCCGGACGACGCGCTTGGGCGTGTCGACAAGGCCCTCGCGCGAGGGATCCTCGCCGATCCAGCGCAGCAACGTGTGCACGGCGGCTTCGGCCTCCGCTCTCGTGGGTCTATCCTGACCTGGCTTGTCGGCGTTGGCATATTCTGCCTGACGCGCGGACAAGGGCTTAACCACGGCATCCATGTGGTGCCTCCCGCTGTTCGACCGGCCCGGACAAGGACGGCTTTTCGCATTCCTGTATGGGGTCTTCTTCCCGCAAGGATTTACCTTATATAGGAAACGGCCACGACACCACAACGCATGGCCAGACATTGGGGTATTGACATAGGATCATGGAAGAGAACGGCGCGCAGGGACATATGCGACATATTCAGGGTAACCGCGGCATGGGCGCAGGTGGCGGAACCTGTCCCCGCCATTCTCAAGACAAAGAAACGGAGCGTTTCGACGTTTCCATGAAACGATGAAACGCTCTCGTGCGAGAAAGAGATGTTGAACGAGATCTACACCCGCCAAATCCTGGTCCTTGCCAGTGACATTCCGCACCTCGGTCGCCTCGCCAATCCCGATGCGACGGCCACCGCGCACTCGAAGCTGTGCGGATCGACCGTCACCGTCGATCTTGCGGTGTCAGGCGACACGGTGCACGACTTCGCCCATGAGGTGCGCGCCTGTGCGCTCGGCCAGGCTTCCGCTTCGGTGATGGGCCGTCTCGTCATCGGTTCCACCTCGGCGGAGCTGCGGGAGATCCGCGAGATCATGCGGCGCATGCTGAAAGAGGGCGGCGCGCCACCATCGGGGCGGTGGGAAGCGCTTGCCGCGCTGGAGCCGGTGCGCGACTATCCGGCCCGCCACGCCTCCACGATGCTCACGTTCGACGCCGTCGCGGACGCGCTGGCGCAGATCGAAAGACGCCACAGCGCGCCGGCGCAGCGCGGGGGGATCGTCGTTCCCGATTCCCTGTATCGGACACCCGAAGCCGTGGGTCAGTTGACCCCGAAGGAGTAGGCGGCGCTGAGGCCGAAGTTGAACTGGTTTCGGTCTCCGAGCCGGCGCACGATCGGGCTCTTGCCCGCATCCCCGACGAGGCGGTTGTAGGAGGCCTTGGCCGTGGCGCTCCACTGGTCGTTGAACTGGTAAGCGAGAGACGCGGCAGCGCCGCCGCTCTGGATTCCGGCCTGGGGCTTGAAGGCGTAAAGACCGTGCTGCGGGAACACCAGATTGTTCAGCGCCGCCTCGTGTTCGGTGACGCCGAACGTGTTGCGCGCCGTCTTGTCACTCACCCAGCTCACGCGCGGGCCGATGGTGAACGTGAACTGCCCGAAGGACTGCACGAAATCGCCGCCGAAATCGATGACCCAGCCGTCCTCGTCGCGGAACCCGTGGCGCACCTCGGCGCGGGCGCGCAGGTTGTGCGTCGGCCACACCTCCACGAACGCGCCGGCCTCGATGGTCCACGGCAGCTTGCGCAGGCCGAACAGCTTGCGGTCGTCGGCGAAGTAGCGGCCGCTGCGATAGCGGGCCACCGGCCCGAGACTGATGAAATCGTGGTTGAGCAGGTCAAGGCTCGCCCCGTCACCGGGGATGGCGGGACGGCGCGCCTGTCCGCCGCGGCGGATGCCGATCAGCGGGTAGGGGGTGATGGTATATTTGTCGGACCCGCGAAACGAGGGGCCGACGTCGGCATTGGCGCTGACGGTCAGAATCCACCGGGCGGAATCGACGGGCACCGTCGAAAAGTAAGGGAAGGCCGAACCGCTCGCCTCCTGCGCGTAGGGGTCGTACCCCAGGTCCTGGGCGAGGGCCTCTGTCGAGACTCCGGCAACGGCGAGGCCCAGCGCCCCCGATATGGCGGCCAAACCCGGGATGGGACGGGATGTTTTACGCAACACGACATTCCTCCACTCTCTACATGCCTGAACATGCCGCATAAATTTCACCAATTGGTTAGCGCCGCCACGGCGGCCCCAAGGGTACAGCCTCAAGGGTTCGCCAACTCTCCGGGCCTGCCAGCTCCCCCACAGGTTCATGGTATAGTCGATTCGGTAACACGGATATCTTAGGCAGTCAGGTTAAATGTGGTGACGGGCAAGAGTCCGATATCGTCCGCTTTGAGACGTCCCGGCGTGTTCGCGGCGCGTGTGCTGATCCGCACCTATCAGCTCACCCTTTCGGCCGTCTTCGGCCGCCATTGCCGGCATTTGCCGAGCTGCTCCTTTTATACCGATGAGGCGATCGACCGCTATGGCCTGTGGGCTGGCGGCTGGATGGGCGTGGCGCGCATCTGCCGGTGCCATCCGCTGGGGACGCGCGGCCTCGATCTCGTGCCGGACGCGTTGCCCGAAGGCAGCCGATGGTATAAGCCGTGGACCTACGGGCGCTGGCGGGGCACCAACGCGCCGCCCATGGAAGAAACCGCCATGATCTGCGAGGCCGTCGAATCGGATGGCGACGAAGCCTCGAAGCCCGGACTGAACACCGTCCGCTGACCCAGGCCGCCGGCGATACCAAGCCGCGGGCGGCCTCAAGTCGCTTACCTGCGCTGTGTGCAGGAGTGAGCCGGAGACTTTGTTGATGATTACCCTGACATTTCCCGATGGCGCGGCGCGCCAGTACGCCCCCGGCACCAGCGGCCGCGAGGTGGCCGAGAGCATCGCCAAATCGCTCGCCAGGCGCACGGTCGCCATGGCGCTTAACGGCGAGGTGCGCGATCTCACCGACGCGATAGACGCGGATGCCCGCATCGAGTTCATCACCCGCGAGGACCCGCGCGCGCTCGAGCTCATCCGCCACGATTGCGCCCACGTGCTCGCCGAGGCGGTGCAGCGGCTGTGGCCCGGCACGCAGGTGACCATCGGACCCGTCATCGAGAACGGCTTCTACTACGATTTCGCCCGCAACGAGCCGTTCACTCCCGAGGACTTCGCCGCCATCGAGGCGGAGATGAAGAAGATCATCGCCCGCGACGCCCCCTTCACCAAGGAGCTGTGGACGCGCGAGGAAGCCAAGGACTTCTTCCGCGCCAGGGGCGAGCATTTCAAGGTCGAGCTCGTCGACGCCATTCCCGAGGGCGAGGATCTCAAGATCTACCGTCAAGGCGAATGGCTCGACCTGTGCCGCGGCCCGCACATGACGAGCGTCGGCAAGATCGGCAACGCCTTCAAGCTGATGAAGGTCGCGGGCGCCTACTGGCGCGGCGACGCCAACAACCCCATGCTCACCCGCATCTACGGCACCGCCTGGGCGACGCAGGAGGAGCTCGACAATTACCTGCACCAGCTCGAGGAGGCTGAGCGGCGCGACCATCGCCGGCTCGGGCGCGAAATGGACCTGTTCCATTTCCAGGAGGAGGGACCCGGCGTCGTGTTCTGGCACGACAAGGGCTGGACCATGTTCCAGCAGCTCCTCGCCTACATGCGCCGCCGGCTGCATGGCGACTATCGCGAGATCAACACGCCGCAGATCCTCGACAAGGCGATGTGGGAGACCTCCGGTCACTGGGCAATGTACGGCGAAAACATGTTCGTCACCCGGACCGAGGACGAGCGCGTCTTCGCCATCAAGCCGATGAACTGCCCCGGCCATGTGCAGGTGTTCAAGCACGGCCTGAAATCCTACCGCGATCTGCCTATGCGGCTTGCGGAATTCGGTTCCGTCGCACGCTACGAGCCATCGGGCGCGCTGCATGGGCTTTTGCGCGTGCGCGCCTTCACCCAGGACGACGCGCATGTGTTCTGCACCGAGGGCCAGCTTGCCGGCGAGTGCCTGAAGATCAACGACCTGATCCTCTCCACCTATGCGGATTTCGGCTTCGATCTCAACAACATCGTCGTGAAGCTGTCCACGCGGCCCGAAAAGCGTGTCGGCAGCGACGACCTGTGGGACCACGCCGAGGACGTGATGGGCAAGGTGCTGGAGGAAATCCGGGCGCGATCGGGCAACCGCATCCGCACCGAAATTTTCCCGGGCGAGGGCGCCTTCTACGGGCCGAAGTTCGAATACGTGCTGCGCGACGCCATCGGCCGCGACTGGCAGTGCGGCACAACGCAGGTCGACTTCAATCTGCCGGAACGCTTCGGCGCGTTCTTCGTCGACCACGACGGCCAGAAGAAGACGCCGGTCATGGTGCACCGGGCGATCTGCGGCTCGATGGAGCGCTTCCTCGGCATCCTGATCGAGCACTATGCCGGCCATTTCCCGTTGTGGTTCGCGCCGGTGCAGGCGGTGATCGCCACCATCACCTCGGACGCGGACGTCTACGCCCGCGAGGTGGCGGCAGAGGCCGAGAAGCGGGGGCTGCGGGTGGAAACCGACCTGCGCAACGAGAAGATCACCTACAAGGTGCGCGAACACTCGCTTACCAAGACGCCGGTGCTGCTCGTGGTCGGCAAGAAGGAGGGCGAGCAGCGCACCGTCTCGATCCGCCGTCTCGGCTCGCAGGCGCAGCAGCAACTGCCGCTCGACGAAGCGCTCGACGCGCTGGTGGCGGAAAGCCTGCCCCCCGACCAGCGCCGCGCGCCACAGGCCGAGCAGTCGGCCGCATAGAGGATCACCTTAGAGCATGTCGTCTTTTCACGGAAACGACAACATGCTCTAACTTGCTGATTTTGAGCGAATTCTTATCGTTCAACCGATTCCGTTTGAACGGAAAGCGCTCTAGGGCTCCATGACGGGCGTGGCGCTTCCGGCGTCGCGCCCATTTCGCGCCAACCTCTTCGCTCCGACTGCTTCCAAGCCGCGCTCTACGCCTCCAGCCCCTTGGACGGCCGGTCCCCGGCGAGCTTGCGCAGGCGCGTGCGGTTGTGCACCCGCGTGTATTCGGGGCGCGAGCGGTCGAGCGTGGCGATGACGACCGAAGCCATGCGGCGCCGGTTGCGGGCGAGAAAATTGCCGTCCGGCCCGATGACGCCGCCGGGGAGCCCCATGCTGGTCTCGACCGCCGTCGCCAACCCCAGCCAGAGCGCGTTGATCGACGCATGCGCCTGCGCCTCGATGGCGAAGATGGCCTCTTCGGCATAGGACGACAGCAGCACCGCATCCGCCGACAGCCGCTCATAGGCCGCGAACAGTTCAGGATAGTGGACCTCCGTCGACAACGCGCAGCCAAACCGGTAGCCATCGACGACAAAGGTCGTCGACGCGAAACCCGGCGTGTACCACAGGCTGGAGCCGTCGCTGGCGCACAGGCGCTTGTCGTAGCGGGTGACGATCACGCCCTTGTCCGAAATGACGTAGAGGCTGTTGTGCGGCGGGTTCGGCGGCGGCAGGCGGTGATTGCAGCCGACGACCGTCCACAGCCTGAGCCTGCGGGCGAACGCCGCCGTCTCGGTGAGCTCGGCGTCGAGCGCCTCCCAGTCCACGCGGTGCCAGTTGTTGATGTGGTTGCGGGCGCGCCCCGACAGAGCGCATTCGGTGAACTGGATGAGACGCGCGCCCTTGTCGCTCGCGCGCTGCATCAGCGCGCGCACATGCCGGCCATTGGCGTGGATATCGGCGGTTACGTGGCTCTGCGCCACGGCTATGGACAGAGGACTCAGGAGATTCGTCATGGCTGAATCGTGACGTTTTTACGACATCCTGCCAAGCCCATCCGGCGCATGCCACACGAAAAATAATTCATGGCAAAGACAAACATAAAACGCCGAATCAATTGAAATTCAGACACCTCCTGGGAAATTGATACTTTTGCAACTAAAATGTATCTTCGATGAGCGCACAATCATGAAGATGGAGCGGCATTTTCTATTATTATAAGTTTATTTTTCGTCTACATGCCTGACAGGCGCACAATACGGCATGGTACGGCACACCTACCGCCGCGGGGGGCGAGATACGACCGGCGGATCCGCGATCACTGCCGCCCGACGATCTCGATTGCCGCATCGACGCCGCTGTCGACGGTGAACTCGCGCGTGTAGACTTGCCCTTCGTGGCGCGCGACGACGACATAGTCGCCCTCGGCGAGGATCAGCGAGGGGAACGCGCCCACTTCCTCGTGGATGGTGTCGCCGCCCGGCGTCAGCACGCTGAAGGCGGTGCCGGCGAACGCCTCGGCGCCCTCCATGGCGACGAGCTTCAGCGTCACCCTGGCGCCGCGGTGGTTGATGGTGGCGTCGGTCACCTTGCCGACCTCGACGCTGAGATCGGCACGGGATATCGCGTTCGCCGTGCCGTAGCTCGACACGACATGGTAATCGCCCTCCGGCAGCCGCAGGGTCTCGCCCGAGGGGATGTGCGTCGCCACCAGACGGGCCTCGGGGTTGTTGTGCTCCGGCAGATAGACCGAATAGGTCAGATCTTCGTTCGGTACCGGATCGGTGCCGATCACGCCGGTGACGCGCAGCCCGCCCGCCGAGATCGCCAGCCGCGTGACCGAATCGGCGCGCAGCGCCACGCGCGCGATCGCGCTGGCGTAGCCGTACGAGACGTGCACGATGTAGTTGCCCTGCGGCAGGGATTGGCGCGGCGACGCATCGTCGAGCTCCGAGATGAGGGTGGGGTCCCCGTCCGGATTGACGGCGTAGATGCGCCACATCAGCCCCGACTGGATCGGCATCTCGCTGCCGGCCAGCGTCGCCGTGAGCGACAGGGAGTGAACCGTTGCCGCGTTGCCCTGCAACGTCCCCGGCAGCACGCGCGGCGGCTCGCCGAAGGCGCTGCCCTCCATGGGGAGCGCAGGCGTGATGGGAATGGCCCTCGGGGCCTCGTAGCGCTGCTCCTGATCCTGCGCCCGCGCCGGGATCATGGCGACCGCGAGCGCCAGGACGGCCGCCATGGCGGCTTGCACGGCCGCTCGCGGCGATCCCCGGCGCTTCGGCGTTTCAGGGCCGCGCAAGGTCAGTATCCGAACTGGGCGCGCAGGATGCGCTCGTCGAGGCTATGGCCCGGATCATGCAGCATGACGAGGTCCACCGATGGATCGAGGGCGATGTCGACATAGGCAACGGACAGGATTTCGGTGTGGTCGGCAACCGCGCTGACCGGGCGCTTCTGCGCCTCCAGCACGTCGAAGCGCAGCCGGGCGTGGTCGGGCAGCAGCGCGCCGCGCCAGTGGCGGGGGCGGAAGGCCGAGATCGGGGTCAGCGCCAGCAGGGGCGCGTTGAGCGGCAGGATGGGGCCGTTGGCAGAGAGGTTGTAGGCCGTGGAGCCGGCCGGCGTCGCCACCATGATGCCGTCGGCGATGAGTTCGCCGAGGCGCACCTGGCCGTCGACCCAGACGCGGATCTTCGCCGCCTGATAGGTCTGGCGCGACAGGAACACCTCATTAATGCCGTAGGCGCTGAAGGATTGCCCGTGGATGTCGTGCGCCTGCATCAGCAGCGGATGCACCACAGAGCGCTGCGCCAGCGCGACGCGGGCGAGCAGATCGTCCTCGCGGAATTCGTTCATGAGGAAGCCGACGGAGCCGCGGTTCATGCCGTAGATCGGCTTGGCTGCCCCCTTGGCCGTGCCCAGGAAGCGGTGCAGCGTCTGCAGCATGAGCCCGTCACCGCCGAGCGCGACCACAAGGTCCGCGGTTTCGGGATCGCGCGCGCCGTAGCGCGCTTCCAGGCGCTCCTTGGCCGACTGCGCCTCGGGCGTATCGCTGGCGACAAACGCGATGGAAGGAGCTTCGGCGATCGAGGGTGCTTCATTCATGCGGGGAATTTACGTCGCCCGCGCCGCGCTGGCAATCCGCGTTGTCGGCGGATGATCGGGGCTCAGCGCTCTTCCTCACGCCGCCTGTCGGTGATGACGATGTACTCAGCGTCGACGATGTCGTCACCGTCGGAACGGCGCCGGGCCGGGTTGCCGGCCACGGGGGCGCCCCGCCTGTTGCGCCAGCGGGCGACGAGCCCGAGAACGAGGCCGGCGATCAGCACGACGGGGAACAGCAGCAGGAATGCGCCCGCCGCCACGACGACCAGCGTCAGCACCAGCGTGACCGCCAGTGCCGAGATCAGCACCACCTGCCATTTGGGAAGGCGCACGATGCGCACACGCGCGAAGCCGAACGGATCGCGGCGAAAAGGGTCATTCGTCATCCATACCTGCCATTGGCACCCAAAGAAAGCATCCTGGAAAGCATCCTGCGTGAGAACTTGCACGGCGGGCGCATCCGGCTCGCGCCGAAAACCCCCTCCGAAATGGATGTGGTTGCCGGGCGGCGGCTTGACAAGGGCAGGGCGCAAATAGGGGACAGGGCGCGAACGGTGTTCACACGCGCGTCGGCACGGTGCCGTCGTCGCTAGGGAGGATGTCCAGCTCGGGCGCCTTCCCCGCCTGCTTCAACTCGCCCGACTCGAGCGTCTTGCGCCATGCGTCGATAATATCGACACTGGCATTGACGAAATCGTTGAAACGGGCCTGATCGAGCCCGATGAGGGAAATCGAGTTGGCGAAGATCACCGCCCGGTTCTCCCGGTCGAGCCCGATGGAGCCCGAATTGTGCAGGATGCCGACGAGATTGAGCTCCAGCAGGCGGGCGTAGACCTCGATGTCCGGCTCGACCTCGCGATTGACCAGCGGTGAGCTGATCAGGATGATCTTCCGCTCCTCGTCGTGGAGGAAACGCACGGCGATGGCGTCGAACAGCAGCAACGCCTCGCCCTCGTCGTCGAAAGCGACATCCGCAAGCCCGACCGAACGGCCGTAGCCCGCAAGCAATTCTCTGGGATCTGCAACGAAGGACATGACGGATGCCGCCTCATGTTATGGAGATGGCCGGTCAAAGGAGAGCCTTTGACCGGCCATGGTTCACTTAAATATGATCAATCACAAGATCCCGCCCCGCATTACCGGTGTTCGACGTTGGATCCAGCAGATCACAATTATCAAGGCCGGTATTTGCCCGCCGCAGAGAGGGGGGACGGGTCAAACCTGGCTGCGAAGCGGCATTCTCGGCATCGGCTTGCTGTAACCGGCGTATGAAAGTCTCCCGCCGCTGAGGATCTACCTGGAGCACCTTGAGCACCAAGCTGAATGCCGTCCGACTCACAACGCCGCTGTTTCTCAGCATCTTGATCAGCAATCCGCCGGCCTGCTCGGGTGAAGCTGCGTCGACCTGTTCAGGGATGATCTGACGCCCGTCCCCCATGGTCGGCAGTTCGGCAGCCTTCTCCGCCCGCTTCGCGAGAATTTCGCGATTGGCTTTCAGGTGCCCGACGACCCAGCCGATGCACTTGCCGATAGCGCCGAATATGGTGCCAAGAGCCACGCCGCCGGCCAAACCACCGGCAACCGCGCCGGCCACCATGCCGGGAGCGAGACCAGCCACGCCGAAGATAGCGCCCCCGATGGCTCCCAGAGTCGCGCCTACGACCGCTCCGATGCCGGCACCCCACTTGGAATAGTCCTCGCTGAGGGCGTTGCGCCTGTCGCGCCGATACTTCCGCTCGGCTTCCGTATACTCATCGTCCGCCAGCTTGGTGGGGACAGCGAAAACGTCTCTGCCCGACGGATCCCGTCCGCTCGAGGTCGAAGTCCGCCGCCGCGTGAGATCGAGCAGCGCCACATCCTCCGAACCGCCAACAGCAAAAGAATCGCCATCCTGAGAAGGATACGAATCGGCTCTGGTCAGGGGAACCCTCTCAATTTCAATAGCGCTCATAATTTTTTACTCCATCCCGAAAATCCGAAAATCTCAATTATTTTGTGAATACAGATCAATATCTCATCACCATTCACAACGACGGGCCCGCACGTCCACCCGCGCAGCCCGGACAGCAGCCCGCGCGGACAATCGAATCGGCTGCAAAATCAATGACTTTGTGGCCGGAATAGTGAAAGATCGGAGATCCATGTTTACAACCGGCTCCGCGACCATGAGGATACGTTCCGGAACAGCCCCAAGCAATCCTGAAAACGTCTCATAATATGTCTCTAATCAATAACCTAGAATGAATTATGTGACCAAGTATAGCGCAAATCCATGGAATGAAAAGCGGATTCTTCGACCTCCGGAAAAGGCGCCTGCGCCCCCTCTTGCCGGCCTTGGGCGGGGAGGCCGCGCGGGTTCTGGAGGCAAGCGACAGGCAGTATCTCCGGACAGTCCTGTTGAAACGCGCGACGCCGCCCTTATGCAAGAGCGGCGCGAAACGGCCCGCCTGCCTTACCGCATGGCGATCAGCGGCCACGAACCTGCGGGCAGAAGCCGGCGACCGCCAGGAGCCGACCGGCGGCCCCAGCCGCAACGCGGACGGCGTCAGCTTTCATCCGCCGCGATTGTTGCGTCTTTCACGAAATTCCTATGTTTATGCGCAAGTTCGAAAGCACTGTCGGTATCAGGAGAGGAGACGGCAACGGATTGGACAAACAACACGCCCTCATCCCTCAACTTTTGCACCTCCTCCGGCGTCAAAATTCTAATGTTTCCGGCAGGAACGCGCATCGGCGCGTTCCCGGCATTCGTCTGCGCGTTCACCAAAGCCTGTCCGGCACTGCCGAAATTGTTGGCGGTATTGGCCGCAGCATCCGAGCGGTTCTCCCTGGTGGAGCCGAACAGCCAGCGGCCAATTCCGGTGAGTGCGCCGCCGATCGTGCCCAGAATTCCGCCCACCGCGGCGCCCGCCAGGCCGAGAAGCCCCCCGGCGAGGGCAATGACCATGCCCGGGAGGTACGTGATAGTCGTCCCCACGGAGAAGCCTTCCTCGCCTTCCCCCATCAGATTCCGGCTCGCCCAGTCGGCAATTCCGAAGCCGGGAGCCGACCCCAGTTTGGCCCCGCCCGAGGCTCCAGACCCAACGGTTCCCAGGAACGTCACCGACCGGCCTGCGGGATCATGGCCACCGGTGCTGACCTGCGGCCTCTGCGTCTCCCCGCCTTGATCGACGTTTTCCGTCCGGATCGGGGCGTTCGGCCCGATCCATCCTACGCCATCCATCTTCCGCCCTCCATGCCGTCTCGCCGTCTCGCCGTCTCGCCGTTCGTTTCCGTTAAGGCGCACCCGCACCGCACCGCCACACACCTGCCCGCGCCGGCACCGTGACAAGACGAGGCGCCCGTTGGGGGGACCCGAATTGTTGTGCAGACGGCAGGAAATCTGAATAAAAATCACCTGCTACATGCACAATGCGCAGATAAAATGAATAAAAATTCCTGAATTCAAATGAACTATGTAAATAATTCATAATAACCTCTCAAAAAACGGCAGGAAACACACCCTGTATGGAAAGTATAACATAATCATGCAGAATGATAAGCCAATTTTTGCCATCGTTCTGGAGACGGATTCTGCTGCATGACACACGGCGAAGGTGTGTCCGGACGCCTGTGCGCCATGGCATCCGGGCACTGGCGGCCCGGATCGGCCCGTCCCGGCGTTGCTTGAAAATCGCCGCATTTATGACACGATACGGCGCAACGGCGCATGTCATCGTTTCACGGAAGTGCTGAAATGCTCCAACTTTCTGGTTCGGCGCGTTTTCTTCACGCGAACCGGTATCCGCTTCGCTCGAAAACGCTATTGCATCAAACCGAAAAACGGGTACCGTTTTTGGGATAAATTTGATGCATGAACAAAGAGATAGAGCGAAATAGCGATTCGTATTCAATGCATTTTGCTCCATGGCAGGGAGACAGCCTTGACCGACGATCCCATCCGCCCGCGCCCCACCGACAACGCCTTTCTGGGCGACCTGCGCGGCGGATCGCACGAGCCGACCTATTCCGGCGCGCTCTCCTTCATGCGCCGGCGCTTCAGCCGCGACATCGAGGGCGTGGACGTCGTCATCTGGGGCGTGCCTTTCGACGCCGCCACCTCGAACCGGCCCGGCACGCGCTTCGGCCCGCAGGCGTTGCGCCGCGCCTCGGCGATCTTCGACGGCGATCCGCAGTTCCCCTCGGGCCTTGACCCCTTCGACACGCTGACCGCAGTCGACTGGGGCGATTGCTCGTTCGACTACCGCCATCTCGATCAGGTGCCGGGGCTGATCGAGGCCCAGGCGGTCGATATCCTCGCGGCGGGCGCGCATCTCGTCACGCTCGGCGGCGACCATTCGATCACGCTGCCGCTTCTGCGCGCGCATGCCAGCCTGCACGGACCGCTGGCACTGGTGCAGTTCGACGCCCATCAGGACACGTGGGAGGACAACGGCGGCCAGTCGCACGGTGCCTTCGTCACCCAGGCCGAGGCCGAGGGGCTCATCGACACCGGGCGCTCGATCCAGATCGGTATCCGCACCGTGGCCCCGGACGATTTTGGCATCGAGATCATCGACGCCTACGAGGCGCGCGGGCTCGGGGCCCTCGGGCTCGCCGCGCGGGTGCGCGAGCGGGTAGGGGGCGCGCCGGCATACCTGTCGTTCGACATCGACGCGCTCGATCCCGCCTTCGCGCCCGGCACCGGCACGCCCGTCGCCGGCGGGCTCGCGTCCATCGACGCGCTGATCGCCCTGTGGTCGCTGCGCGACCTCGACTGGCGCGGCATGGACATCGTGGAGGTATCGCCGCCCTACGACCACGCCGACATCACGGCGATCGCAGGCTCGGCCCTGGTGCAGCACTACCTGCAGATTCTGGCCGAGAAGGCCCGTTGAAGCTCACCCGTCGACTGAATACTTGACATCGAGCGCAGACGCGCATCAATGCCGTTCGTCGTCTCAACGAGGATAGAGCCATGTCCGGTCAATCAGCCACCATCTCGGGCACGAAGCCCCGCGTCTTCATCGACGGGGAGGCGGGCACGACCGGGCTCGGCATCCGCGCGCGCCTCGACGAACTCGGCCTCGTCGACGTGCTCAGCATCGATCCCGCCCGGCGCAAGGATGCGGACGCGCGGCGCGAACTCATGGCCGCGGCCGACCTGATCATCCTCTGCCTGCCGGACGACGCCGCGCGCGAGGCCGTGGCGCTCGCCGCCTCGCTCGGCGGAGACGCGCCGCGCGTGCTCGACGCCAGCACCGCCCACCGCGTGGCCGAGGGCTGGACCTACGGCTTTCCCGAGCTCGACGCAGGGCAGGCGGAGGCCATCGCCGCCGCATCCCATGTCGCCAACCCCGGCTGCTACGCCACGGGCGCCATCGCCCTGCTGCGGCCGCTGGTGAAGGCGGGGCTCGTGCCGGCCGATTTTCCCGTCAGCATCAATGCGGTCAGCGGCTATTCGGGCGGCGGCAAGTCGATGATCGAGGACTACGAGGCCGGGCGTGCGCCGGCGTTCGAGCTCTACGGCCTCGGCCTTGCGCACAAGCACATCCCCGAGATCGTCGCCTACGGCCTGCTGGCGCGCCGGCCGATCTTCGTGCCCTCCGTGGGCAATTTCCGCCAGGGCATGCTGGTGAGCCTGCCGCTGTTCCTGGACGAACTGCCGGAAAAGCCCGCCGCCGCCGATCTGCATGCCGCGCTCGCGCGCCATTACGGCCAAGGAAGCGCGGCGGACGGCGGCACGGTGACGGTCGCGCCGCTCGACGACCCGCAGACGCCGGGCCGCATAGAGGCACTGGCGCTCAACAACACCAACACGCTCGGCATCCACGTCTTCGCCAACGAGGCGCAGCGGCAGGCCGTGGTGGTGGCGCGCCTCGACAACCTCGGCAAGGGTGCCTCGGGCGCGGCGGTGCAGAACCTGCGGCTGATGCTGGGGGTGTAGGCCATCAGCTAAGCCCGGCGGCCTTTCGCAGCGCCTCGTTGATCCGCGACTGCCAACCCTCGCCCTGCGCCTTGAAGGCGGCGATCACGTCCCGATCGAGGCGGATGCTGATCGCCTGCTTGGGATTGGCCGACGTCGACCGCCCGCCGAGGTTCTTCCGGGTCTCGGCGGCAAGCTCGGGGAACGCCTCGGCGAAGGGGCGGGCCTGGGCAAGCTGTTCGTCCGTCGCTTCCGGGCTGTCAACGGAGTCCCAATCTTCCTTGGTGTAGCCGTGCCCTTCCTCGGAGGCGGCTCTTGTCTTATGCTTCACGGTCATCGAGAAGCCTCCATTCACTTGCACTGGCCAGCCGCATCGAGATCACCGAAATACCCTCGGTGCCGAGAAGGGCGAACACAATGGCAATTGTGCCATCAGCCGGTTCCCGTGACGCCTACGACTGCGCCAGCACGTAAGCGCCCGGCGCGTCGGCGAGGGGCTTGAACTTGCCCTTGGCGGGATCGCGCGCCGGGACGCGCTCGGGCGCCTGCGCCTCGAGCCAGCCGAACCAGTCCGGCCACCACGATCCCGGATGCTCGTTCGCCGACGACAGCCAGCCGTCGAGTTCGCCGTAGAGCGGCAGATCCGACGTCCAGTACTGATACTTGCGGCGGTCGGGCGGGTTGACGACGCCGGCTATGTGCCCCGAGCCCGACAGCACGAACCGGACCGGCCCGCCGAGCAGCTTGGCGCCGATGAACACCGATTCAGCGGGTGCGATATGGTCCTCGCGCGTCGCCAGCTCATAAACCGGAACGGTGATCTTCTTGGGATTGAGCCTGACGCCGCCGATCTTCAGCTCGCCGCGCGCGAAGGCGTTTTCCAGATAGAACTTGCGCAGGTAGTAGGAGTGGTTCGCGCAGGTCATGCGGGTGGAATCGGAATTCCAGTGCAGCAGATCGAAAGGGAAAGGCGACTGGCCCTTGAGGTAGACGTTGATGATGTACGGCCAGATCAGATCGTTGGGGCGCAGCGCATTGAACGCGCCGGCCATGACGATGCCCTCCAGATAGCCGTTCTCGGCCATGCGCTCCTCGAGCCGCATGAGCTGGTCGTCGTCGATGAACACCTTGAGGTCGCCGGCCCGGTTGAAATCGATCTGGGCGGTGAGCAGGGTGAGGCTGTCGATGCGCCGGTCGCCGTTGGTCTGGAGATAGGCCTGGGTCATCGCGAGCAGCGTTCCGCCGACGCAATAGCCGACCGCCGCGAGGCTCTTCTCGCCGGTCGCCTTCAGCACGACGTCGATGGCCTCGAGCAGGCCCTCGCGCATGTAGTCCTCGAAATCCCTCTCGGCGAGCGAGGCGTCCGGGTTGACCCACGAGATGCAGAACAGGGTCGCGCCCTGTTCCACCGTCCATTTGATGAACGATTTCTCCGGGGTGAGGTCGAGGATGTAGTATTTGTTGATCCACGGCGGCACCAGCAGCACCGGGCGCTTGAGCACCTGCGGCGTCGCGGGGGAATACTGGATCAGCTCGAACAGGTCGTTGCGGAAGACGACCTTGCCCGGCGTCGTGGCGAGGTCGGTGCCGACCTTGTAAGCGTTTGGCGGCGTCTGGCGGATCTTGAGCTCGCCGTTGCCGGCCGCGATGTCCTCGGCCAGCATGCGCATGCCGCGCACGAGGTTGGCGCCGTTTTCCTTGATGGTCTCGCGCAGGACGTCGGGATTGGTGGCGAGGAAATTGGTGGGGGAGAGGGCGCTCGAAATCTGCTTCACGTAGAAGCGGGCCTTGCGGCGCGTCTCCTCGTCGAGTCCCACGGCGCCCTCGACGAGGTTGTCGGCCCAGGCGCTGGTGATGAGGTAGACCTGCTTGAGAAAATCGTAGACGGGATGCTCCTGCCAGTCGTCGCTGCGAAAGCGCCTGTCGCCGGGGCGGGGGCTCGCCACCGGCTGGACCTCCTCGCCGTTGAGGCGCTTGAAGGTCGACGCCCACAGATCGATGAAGCCGTTGGCGAGGCTCATCTGCGCCTCTATGATCTTCTCGGGGGACGAGATCCATTGTTCGGCAAGCAACCCCAGCGTCCTGACCATGTCCGAAATGTCGGCCGGGCCCTTGGGCGGCGCGCGCCCGGTCTCGATGGGCTTCAGGAATGCGGCTGTCGCCCTGCCGGTTTCCTCGACGAGCTTGGCCATGTTGTGCGATAACACCTCCAGATCGGGGATCGGAAATTCGGGCTGAGGGTTTGCACTTTTATTGGACATACTATTCGTTTCCTCGTCGAGACCGAAGCGGTCCTCCATCCGTGACAGCGGGAGGATCTTGCCGCCCCCGCCAATCGGAATTTATAGGACACGGGCCTTCTTTTAGGTCATAAGCCTTCTTGGCCTTCGTTGCGATGACCCCGGCGCAACGCTTACCATGAAAGTTGCCGCATTTGACACGAAAGTCACCATCCATGAACGATATCCCGCGCCGATCGTCGCAGGCGGCGGCACTGCTGTTCGTCATGCTGACCTGTGCTGGATGCGCCGCCGACGGGCCGGTGCACGGCGTCGCGAAGGCGACGGGCTTCGCCACCGATACGCCTGAGGCCGCCGACTTCGTCCAGGCCACCCGCGCCGAGCAGCTCGACTACAGGCCGGTCGGCGTCAAGCCGCCGGATCGCGGGCACGCCCCGCTGACGGCGGAAGAAATCGACGCGCTGAAGGCCGACCTCGACCAGAGGCGTGCGCGTAACGAAAGCGAGGCCGCCACCGCCCGGGCGCTGGGCAATACGCCCATGGCCCAGCCGCCCGTCATTCCGCCGCTGCAATAGGAGCGCCCCACCAGGCCGGCGAAAGGCGGATGGCGCGCGGTTGAAATGTCGCGCGCGGGCGGGCGGGGGCGACCGTTTGTTTCGGAAAAACAATCGCAAGAAAACATTTCCAAGAAAACGGCGCCGATGATAAACAGTCCCTTTACGGCTGAGGGCGCACATTGGCGTGACGCACAGGCCGTGAGACAGCACCTCGCAGGCGAGCGAGACGAGCGTTTCCACGGCTGCGGCATCGACGCGGCAGCCCGATCAACCCCGGAATAACAACCCATGACCGAATTTCATCGTATCAAGCGCCTTCCACCCTATGTGTTCGAGCAGGTCAACCGCGCCAAGGCGGCAGCTCGAGCCGCAGGCGCCGATATCGTCGATCTCGGCATGGGCAACCCCGATCTGCCAGCGCCGGCGCATGTCATCGAAAAGCTGGTTGAAACCGTCGGCAAGCCGCGCACAGACCGCTATTCCGCCTCGCGCGGCATCGCCGGCCTGCGTCGCGCCCAGGCGGCGTACTACGACCGCCGCTTCGGCGTGAAGCTGAACCCGGAAACGCAGGTCATCGCGACGCTGGGCTCGAAGGAAGGCTTCGCCAACATGGCGCAGGCCATTACCGCGCCCGGCGACGTGGTGCTGGTGCCCAACCCGAGCTATCCCATCCACGCCTTCGGCTTCCTGATGGCGGGCGGCGTCATCCGCTCCCTCCCGGCGGAGCCGACGCCGGCGTTCTTCCCCACGCTGGAGAGAGCCGTCGCGCATTCGATCCCGAAGCCGATCGCCCTCGTGGTGTGCTACCCCTCGAACCCCACCGCCTATGTCGCCTCGCTCGATTTCTATCGGGATCTGGTGGCCTTCGCGAAGAAGCACGAGCTCATCCTGCTCTCGGACCTCGCCTATGCCGAGGTCTATTTCGACGGCGAGCCGCCGCCCTCCGTACTGCAGGTGCCCGGCGCGGTGGATGTGACGGTCGAGTTCACCTCGATGTCGAAGACCTTTTCGATGGCGGGCTGGCGCATCGGCTTCGCGGTCGGCAACGAGCGGCTGATCGCGGCGCTGGGGCGGGTGAAATCCTACCTCGACTATGGCGCGTTCACGCCCGTTCAGGTGGCGGCGACGGCGGCGCTCAACGGGCCCGACGACTGCATCAACGAGATGCGCGCCACCTACAAGCACCGCCGCGACGTGCTGATCGATTCGTTCGGCCGCGCCGGCTGGCCGATCCCGGTGCCGCGCGCGTCGATGTTCGCATGGGTGAAGATCCCCGAGCCGTTCCGGTCGCTGGGCAGTCTGGAATTCTCCAAGCTGCTCGTCGAAAAGGCCGAGCTCGCAGTGGCTCCCGGCATCGGTTTCGGCGAGCACGGCGACGAGTATGTGCGCATCGCCATGGTCGAGAACGAGCAGCGTATCAGGCAAGCGGCCCGTAATTTGCGACGTTTTCTTGAAACCGCGGATAAAACGTTGCACAACGTGGTTCCGCTCGCAGCTCATCGCTGAGATACGTACTCACTCGCACCCGGTTCTGATATGGCGCAAGTTTTACGGGTCGGCATCGCCGGCCTCGGCACGGTCGGCGCTTCCGTCGTCCGCCTTCTTGGTTCGCAGCGCGAAACCCTGTCTCTCCGGACGGGTCGGCGCATCGAGGTCACCGCGGTCAGCGCCCGCAACAGGAGGCGCGACCGCGGCGTCGACCTCGACGGCGTCGAGTGGTACGATGACCCGGTCGCGCTGGCGCATTCGCCGGACATCGATCTGTTCGTCGAACTGATCGGCGGCGAGAACGGCCCCGCCAAGGCGGCGGTGGAAGCAGCGCTCGCTTCCGGCAAATCCGTGGTGACCGCCAACAAGGCGCTGATCGCCTATCATGGCCGGGCGCTCGCCGGCCTCGCCGAGGAAAAGGGCGTGGCGCTCGCCTTCGAGGCATCGGTCGCCGGGGGCATTCCGGTCATCAAGACGGTGAAGGAAGGGCTTGCCGGCAACAGCATCTCGCGCATCTACGGCATCCTCAACGGCACCTGCAACTACATCCTGACCCGCATGGAGCGGGAAGGGGACAGCTTCGCCAAGTGCCTGAAGCAGGCCCAGAAGCTGGGCTACGCCGAAGCCGACCCCACCTTCGACATCGGCGGCTACGACACCGCGCACAAGCTGACCATCCTCACGGCGCTCGCCTTCGGCGTCGAGGTGAACATCGACGCGGTCTATGTCGAGGGCATCGAATCGATCGACGCCATCGACATCCGCATGGCCAAGAAGCTCGGCTACCGCATCAAGCTGCTGGGCGTCGCGGAGCGCTCCGATTCCGGCATCGAGCAGCGCGTGCATCCCACCATGGTGCCCTCCGACTCGCCGATCGCGCGGGTGATGGGCGTGACGAATGCCGTCACCATCCAGGGCGACGCCGTGGGCGAGCTGACGTTGTCGGGCCCCGGCGCCGGCGGCGACGCGACGGCCTCCGCCGTGCTCGCCGACATCACCGACATCGCGCGCGGCGCCATCAGCCCGCCGTTCGGCAGCCCGGTGGCAACGCTCGGGCGCGCCGTTCAGGAGCCGATCAAGCGGCACGAAGGCGGTTACTACATCCGCCTCACGGTCGCCGACAAGCCGGGCGCGGCGGCGTCCATCGTCACCAGCTTCGCGGATCTGGAGATCTCGCTGGAGAGCATCATCCAGAACCGTTCCGAGAGCGCCGCCCAGCTCGACCCTACCGGGCGATCCGGCGCGCCGGTGCCTGTGGTGGTGATCACCTATGCCACCACCGAGGCCGCCGTCCGCAAGGCGGTTGATAAGGTGATTGCGGAGGGGTATGTCGTCGAAAAGCCACAGGTCATCCGTATCGAACGCGAATAGGTGTTCGCCGTTGCTGGCCAGTGCAACGCCGAGCCTGCCCGTGCCGATCATCCGGATGCAACCCTCAGGAGCGATTTCTCATGTCCAACGAAGGCGGATTGAAAGCCAGCCACTACATCGACCGCATCTTGACGCTGGAGCTCGTTCGTGTGACCGAGCGGGCTGCCGTTTCGGCCGCGCGCCTGAGGGGCAAGGGAGATGAGAAGGCTGCGGACCAGGCGGCGGTGGACGCCATGCGCCGCGAACTGAACCGTCTGTCGATCGACGGCACCGTCGTCATCGGCGAGGGCGAGCGCGACGAGGCGCCGATGCTGTTCATCGGCGAGACGGTCGGCAACAAGTCCGGCCCCAAGGTCGACATCGCCGTCGACCCGCTCGAGGGCACCACGCTGTGCGCCAAGGACATGCCGGGCGCCATCGCCGTGATGGCCATGGCGGAGGGCGGCTCGCTGCTCTATGCGCCCGACGTCTACATGCAGAAGATCGCCATCGGCCCCGGCTACCCGCAGGGCGTCATCGACCTCGACGCCACGCCGGAGCAGAACATCGAAGCGCTGGCGAAGGCCAAGGGCGTCCAGCCCTCCGAGATCACCGCGCTGGTGCTCGACCGACCCCGCCACGCCGAGATCATCGCCGGCGTGCGCCGCACGGGCGCTTCCGTGCGCCTGATCACCGACGGCGATGTCGCGGGCGTGATCTTCACCGCCACCTCGGGCGAGACCGGGGTGGATATCTATATCGGCACCGGCGGCGCGCCCGAGGGCGTGCTCGCGGCGGCGGCGCTGCGCTGTGTCGGCGGCCAGATGCAGACCCGGCTCATTCTCGATACGCCGGAGAAGCGGGAACGCGCGAAGGCGATGGGCATCACCGATCCCAACCGCAAGTATTCCATCGAGGAGCTGGCCGCCGGCGACGTGGTCGTGTCCGCCACGGGCGTGACCGACGGCGCGCTGCTTTCGGGCGTGCGCTTCGGCCAGGAGCTGATCGAGACGGAGACCATCGTCTACCGCTCCGCTACCGGCACCGCACGCCGCATCCGCGCCGAGCACCGCGATTTCTCGAAGTTCCATCTCGACTGATCCGATCAGGAGTGGACAGCGTCTTTCCCGGGGTTGCCGATGCCGGGGCAGGCGCCATAGACTCGTTCAGGATGATGACTGGCGCATGATCCCCGGAAGCGGAGGCAGCTTTCGGGAAAAGATTGCGCGAAAACAAAGAAGTAGGGCAGGATGGCGATTCACTCTGCCACCTTCGTTCTGGTCGGGTTCAGGTGCTTCAAGCCGCTTATTCCGAAACGCATTATTTTCTGGGCGTGAGCCGTTCCGTCCTGGGGCGCGCCTGGCGGGACCGCTGCTCGGATGCGGAACGCGCGGCGGCGCTCGCCATGGTGCAGTTGCACGGCCTGCCCGACATCCTGGCACGGGTGCTCGCCGCGCGCGGCATCGCGCCCGATGACGCCGGGGGCTACCTCGCGCCGCGCCTGCGCGACCTGATGCCCGATCCCGCCGTGCTCGCCGATATGGAAGCCGCGTCCGCCCGCATCGCCGATGCGATCGAGCGCCGGGAAAAGGTCGCGATCTTCGGCGACTACGATGTCGACGGCGCCTGCTCGGCGGCGTTGGTCGGCACCTATCTCACTGCTGCGGGAACGCCGTTCGTCGTGCGTATTCCGGACCGGATCGTGGACGGCTACGGCCCCAACGTCGCCGCCATCCGCGACCTGCACGCGGCCGGCTGCCGGCTTCTGGTGACGGTCGACTGCGGCGTGGCGAGCCATGAGCCGCTCGCGGAAGCCGCCCGGCTCGGCATGGACGCCGTGGTGCTCGACCACCATCAGGCGACGGCGGACTTGCCCGCGGCGCACGCCATCGTCAACCCCAACCGGCAGGACGACCTGTCCGGGCTCGGCTATCTGTGCGCGGCGGGCGTGGTGTTCATGACGCTCGTCGCGGTCCAGCGCGAGCTGCGCCGGCGCGGCTTCTGGAGCGACGCGGCGCGCATGCCCGATCTGCTCGGCGACCTCGATCTGGTCGCGCTGGCGACGGTCGCGGATGTCGTGCCGCTCGTCGGCCTCAACCGCGCCTTCGTGCAGCAGGGGCTTGCGATCATGCGCCAGCGCCGGCGCGTGGGCCTCACCGCGTTGATCGACGCCTCCGGCCTCTCCGGCCCGCCGGAGGCGTGGCATCTCGGCTTCCTGCTCGGGCCGCGCATCAACGCGGGCGGCCGCATCGGCGATTCAGCCCTGGGCGCGAGCCTGCTGATGACCCGCGACACGCTCGAGGCGGCGCGGATCGCGGCCGAACTCAACAATCTCAACAGCGACAGGCAGGTCGTGGAGCGGCTCGCGGTCGAGGAGGCGGTCGCCATGGCCGATCGCCAGCGCGACGAGCGCGATCCGGCCGTGCTGGTCGTCGGCTCGCCTGACTGGCATCCAGGTGTCGTCGGGCTCGTCGCGGCCCGCATGCGCGAGCGCTTCAGCCGCCCCGCTTTCGCCTTTGCGATCAACGATCTGGGCGGCGCCACCGGCTCGGGGCGTTCGGTTCCCGGCGTCGATATCGGCCGGGCCGTGCGCCGGACGGTGGAGGAGGGCGTCGCCGTCAAGGGCGGCGGCCACGCCATGGCGGCGGGCGTCACGCTCGCCCCCGGCGAATTGCAGCGTTTCGCGGACCGGCTCGCCGCCATTCTGGCGGACGATGTGGCGCGGACGGATGTGGGCGAGGCGCTCGGCATCGACGCGGCGCTCACCGCCGGCGGCGCATCGCCGGATCTGGTGGCGAGCGTCACGCGCGCCGGGCCTTTCGGCTCCGCCAATCCCGAGCCCGTGTTCGCCTTCGGCGGCCATTTGCTGACGGAAGCGTCGGTGGTCGGCGCCAACCATGTCCGCATCCGCCTGCGCGCCGGCGACGGCGCGTCGCTCGGCGGCATGGTGTTCCGCGCCGCCGACCAGCCGCTGGGGCAGGCGCTTCTCGCCATGAAGGGGCAGCCCGTGCACGCGGCCGGCACGCTCGCGCTGGACAGCTGGGGCGGCCGCACCCAGGTGAGCCTGCGCCTTCTCGACATCTGCCGCGCGGGCTAGGGGCTGTTAGTGACCATGGATAGGGTCTGGACGTCGGCGATTGGACCCGGAATGTGGAAAACCCCGAAAAACCAAAACACCCCTTGCGGGATCGGACGAACCTCTCTATAGGTCACGCCACTTGCCGGCAACGGTTGTTGCGCCCATCGTCTAGCGGTCTAGGACGTCGCCCTTTCACGGCGAAAACAGGGGTTCGAGTCCCCTTGGGCGCGCCATTTTCAATCATACGCTTAAGGCGTCGATTTTTAGGTAAATCCCGGACGAATTTTCCCGGCGCGTACCTGCATGTGTACCCCAAAACGTACCTGCCGGGTGGCAATATAGCGCGCGCGAAAGATGTTTAGCTCAAATATCATATCATGTAGGTTCCGCCAAAATATCGATATGATCGCTTCCGCGCGCCCGGAAAGCCGACATGATAGCTTCAATATCGCCGTTGTGACTGATCCGTTCCCCATTTGGCGCGACGACCGAAATTGCGTAACCAAGGTCGGCTAGGAAACCGAGATATTCCTCCCCTGTACACCCTGAAAAATAGGGCAGGGCAAGCGGGCTGAACTCGCTGACTATTATCGGCTTATGCAGGGATAAGGTCTCGATCATACCAGAAAGTGCCAATTTCTCCGCACCCTCGACATCGATTTTCACGAAATCAATTCTCCTGGAACGCGGAATCAGATCATCCAGCCGAATTGATGGCACAAGTGTTGCATTTTTAAGTAAATCGGGATTGTTAGATAGAGTAGCCGTTGTGCCATTAGACTCGCCGGCGTTCAAGATCAGGAGCCCGTTTCTATTGCTGGCTGCCATCAGCGCGATCTCCAGATGTTCGAAACCATTGGCCCGCCTGCTGATCTCAAGTAATTTAGCATTTTCCGAGTTCGGCTCTACGGCGAGCACATGTCCCGAGGACCCCACGATGTCAGCGGAAATAATTGAAAAATAGCCAATATTGGCGCCAATATCCACAACGTTCATGCCTTGCTTTACGTATTCCTGGAATAAAGACACGATCTCTGGCTCGTATTGCCCCTCGATCACTGCTTTCCCGATGACAGGATCACGAGGCGGGGCATATATCGTCGTACCGTTGATGGAAGCTGCCTGGATATCCTGAAGGGTTGATTTCTCCACCAGTTGCCGATGAGAAAACTCGAGCGAGCCAAGATAGGATTTGACGACGTCGGCCAAGTTTGCACCGGACCTGGTCATATGGCTTTGCCATTCTTCCGCGCTAGGCAGTCGGCCAAGCAGCAATCTGAAGCACCAGAATATGTCCGCTGGCGTAGCGCAGTCAGTCCAATCCGCGTCGAAAGGAGCACTATTCAAGTCAGTCTGTTTCCGCTGTTCATGCACCGCGAGCAACCGCGCCATCTCCGCCGCCGTGCTTTCAAGCTGGCCGTTCAGCGCTTCAAAACGCGCGAGCTTGTCCTGCAACGCAACGTCAAGCAATCTCCGCAAGTGAGTGGCGAGGTAGGTCTTTGCGGAACTTAGGGCCACGCTCAATCTCCATCGCACACCACGGATGATACAGAATCTTTGTTGGCAATAGGCTCCCGGATACGAACGTCACGGACCTATGTAACCTGTGCGCTACAACAAATCTAGCTAGAATATATACTCTACACTCATTTGCATCTGCCGGTCAGGACATTCTGTATAAGTGATCCTCACGAAACCGCCTAAAGTACTGATACATATGGTTGCGACCACTATGAACCTATTGTCGATATCGCGTCTCGGTTGAGCATGGGACATGCGAAAGCGACAAGATGAATGTCTGCGAGCGTCTCGACTCATCGCTCGCTTGCAGCCACGCTGGCCTTCCGTGCCGGCGTGACAGGCAGCGGCAGCCTTCGCGCGGTAGGGGTGCGCTCTCGGTTCTTCCATGTGCCGCACAGAAACCGGCATGGACAGGCCGGAAGCCGCTCATGCCGCCGGTGCGTGAAGCGCGACGCTGTGCCGATAAGCCACGTTATGGAACGTGATTGGAGATGCGTTTGTGAGGCGGGCGGGCCCGACGGTGGACCGCCGTTGGGACGCTGGGCACTGCCCCGTCCGACTGTCTTCAGGCTACGTCCAACTGACCCCATGATGCAGGCGGGCCATAGACGGGAATGTCGGGGGCAGCCTCGCCCGCGGCCTCCGCGGCCCGGCATGATGGCCGTCCGGTCAGTCCCGCCTGCTCCGCCCGGCGCAGACGCCGAGGAGCGCGATGAGCGCGAGGCCGAGCGAGATCGGCACGTTCCAGCCCGCCAGCGACAGGCCGGCGAAGCGCCAGGCCGCCTCGCTGCAGCTCACGATCTGCACCTTCTGCAGGCGCTGCAGGAACTCGTCGGCGTCGCTCGCAACCGTGAAGGAGCCGGAGCAGCTTTCAGGCCCCGGCCAGAATTGCCACTCCACGCCGGCATGATAGACCGCGACGCCCGCGCCCGCCAGGAAGCCGAGCCCGACGAGGGCGAGCAGGAGCCGCGAGGCGGTGGGCGCGCGCTGATGCGTCCACGCGGCGGCGGCGGATGCGGGGATGGCGGCGTAGAACGGCCAGCGCTGGATGAGGCAGAGCTGGCACGGCGGCAGCTTCAGCACGTATTGGAAATAATACGCGCCCGCGAGCGCCAGAACCGCAGCCGCGAGCACGAGGACCGCGGCCCGGAAACGCCCGGCGTCTCCATTGAGCCACGACAGGCCGTCATCCAGCAAACCCATTGGGCATCACTCTCAAACTACGAATTTCAGAATACGAACTTCACCGCCGCGAAACCGGCCACCACGAAAACCGCCAGCACGCCGATGACAAGGCCGAAATGCCGTTCGACGATCTCGCGGATCGGGTTGCCGTAACGATGCAGCAAGCCGGCCAGAAGATAAAACCGCAGGCCGCGGGTAATCAATGACAACACCGTGAACCAGACGATGTCGTAGCCGGCGAAGCCGGACGTGATCGTCACCAGTTTATAAGGAATCGGCGTCACGCCCTTGATGAGGATGATCCATTCGCCGTACTGCGCGTAGGCCTGCCGGAACGCCTCGACATTGTCGCCATAGCCGTATGCGGCAATCAGCCACTGGCCGAGGGAGTCGTACAGAAGCGCGCCGATCGCGTATCCCGCCACGCCGCCGAGCACCGAGGAGATCGTGCAGACACCGGCATAGAACAGCGCCCGGTCGGGCCGCGACAGCGCCATGGGCAGCAGCAGCACGTCGGGCGGCACGGGAAAGAAGGAGCTCTCCGCAAAGGACACCGCCGCGAGCGCCCACACGGCATGGGGACTGGCGGCGAGAGAGATGATCCAATCATAGAGACGGCGGAACATGACGATCCAATCAGAAACTGCACACCACAGCGCCCGCGTTTCGCGGACATCCGCGATACGTTACGGGCGAATCGTGGATGTCCGGTTTCCGCCGCGACGATATCCGGCTATTTTTGCGCCATGGGTCTCGCATACCTCCCGCGCCAGAACAACCGCCGATTGACGGCAACCCGTCGATTTGACGCACGGCCGGGCAAGACGATATCCAGTCGGCAACGGGCGACCGCCCCAAGGCGGAATGCATTCGACGACGGAATGCGTCGGACGGAACGCGCTGGCTGCTCCCCGGGGGACGGATGAACGAGGAACACGTGACAGCCAAGGACGAGAACGTAAAAACGGACGCCAACGCCCGTGAAGCCAAAGCCCATGAAGCCGGAGATCATGAGGCCGGCACCCATGAGGCCGGCACCCACGAGGCCGGCACCCACGAGGCGAAGCCGCGTGACACCAAGACGCAGGTCCTCCCGATCGGCCGCCAGCAGCGCGCGGCGAGGCGTATTCCGGAGGGCGCGCCGGGCGATCGGTATCACGACATCATTCAGGCAGCGGCCATCCTGTTCGCCGAACGCGGCTACCTCGCCACCTCCATGCGCGACATCGCCGAGCGCGTGGGACTGCTGGGCGGATCGCTCTATCACCACGTCCGCTCCAAGGAGGAGCTGTTCGTCGCGGTGCACGACTTTGCGCTGCAGCATGCCTCCGAGCAGATCGCCGAGGCGATCGTGGGGCTGGACGACCCCTGGACGCGCCTCGAGGCCGCGTGCGTGCGCCAGCTCGAAATCCAGCTCGATCCCGATGTCGTGGCGATACCCTTCCTCACCGATTTCCGCAACGTGCCGCCGGAGATCCTCGAGAAGCTGATCGCGCGGCGCGACGTGTTCGAAAAAGCCTATGTGGAGCTCGTGGACAGCCTGCCCCTGCCCGCCCACATCGACGCATCGCTCTATCGCGTGCTGCTGCTGAGCCTGATCAACTCCGTCAGCGCCTGGTATCGGCCGGGACGCATGACGCCCGCCGAAATCGGCCGCCAGATCGTCGCCATCTTCCGCCATGAAACCGGCGCCGGCCCCGGCCCGGAGTAAGCGTGCCCCGCAAAACCTCGCGGGGCCGGCCGGCTCCTTTGGCACGCTGGGCGCGGCCCAGTGCCGCAACAACGCCCGTGCCCGGCGATTTCGCCGTTGATTCCAATTTGGAATTCATTCAACTTCGTCGCCGACAGGCCCCATCGCAGGGCTTGACGACGCCTCGGGCTTCTGGTTTGACCTAGTCACCAAACAGTTGTTTGGCCACGGTGACCGCTCCGTTATGCCTGCGGCTGGGACGTCGATCCGGGGGACGGATACCGTTTTCCGGATAAATCTGATGCATATACAAAGCGATGGAACGGTGGCGTGACTCCGGTTTTCTGTCCGCCGCTCTATCGCGCGCCTGAGGGTTTGGGAGAGGAAGACGATGACGGATGCGGGCGACAGCCGCGAATCGATGGATTTCGATGTGGTGATCGTGGGCGCCGGGCCGGCGGGTCTGGCTGCGGCGATCCGTATCAGGCAACTCGCCGAGGAAAGCGGTTCCGAGATCAGCGTCGTCGTTGTCGAGAAGGGATCGGAAGTCGGCGCGCATATTCTCTCCGGCGCGGTGATCGACCCCTCCGGCCTCGACGCGCTCCTGCCCGACTGGCGCGAGGCGGCGGACCGCCCGCTGACGACGCAGGTCGAGGCCGACCATTTCTATCTGCTCGGCCCTTCCGGCGGCATCCGGCTGCCCAATATCCTCATGCCGCCTCTGATGCACAACGACGGCAACTTCATCGGCTCGCTCGGCAACGTGACGCGCTTTCTGGCCGCGCGCGCCGAGGCGCTCGGCGTCGAGATCTATCCGGGCTTCGCCGCCGCCGAGGTTCTCTACGGCGACAACGGCGAGGTGGCGGGCATCGCCACCGGCGACATGGGCATCGACCGCCACGGCGAGCACCGCGCCGACTATACGCGCGGCATGGAATTGCGGGGCAAGTACACGCTGTTCGCCGAGGGCGCGCGCGGCAGCCTGACGAAGGAGCTCATCGCCCGCTTCGGGCTCGACGGGAATCGCTCGCCGCAGAAATTCGGCATCGGCCTCAAGGAGCTGTGGCAGGTCGATCCGTCGAGGTTCCGTCCGGGGCTGGTGCAGCACAGCTTCGGCTGGCCGCTCGATGCCGGCACCGGCGGCGGCTCCTTCCTGTATCATTTCGAGGACAATCTGGTTGCCGTGGGCTTCGTCGTCCACCTCGACTACAGCAACCCGACACTGTCGCCCTTCGACGAGTTCCAGCGCTTCAAGACGCATCCGATGATCCGCGAGACGTTCGAGGGCGGCAAGCGCCTGTCCTACGGCGCGCGTGCCATCACCGAGGGCGGCTGGCAGTCGGTGCCGACGCTGGCCTTTCCCGGCGGCGCGCTCGTCGGCTGCGCGGCGGGCTTCGTCAACGTGCCGCGCATCAAGGGCAGCCACAACGCCATCGCCTCGGGCATGCTGGCGGGGGAGTCGGTCGTCGCGGCGCTGGCGGCGGGGCGGGCCAATGACGTGCTGCAGGATTACGAGGACGGCTGGCGCACGTCGAGCATCGGCCGGGACCTCAGGCCGGTGCGCAACGTCAAGCCGCTGTGGTCGCGCTTCGGCACATTCCTCGGCATCGCGCTCGGCGGCATCGACATGTGGATCAACACGCTGACGGGCCTTTCTCCCTTCGGCACGCTGCGCCACAGGAAGCGCGATGCGGATTCGCTCAAGCCCATCGACAAGGTGAAACCCCTCACCTACCCCAAGCCCGACGGCGTCCTGACCTTCGACAAGCTCTCGTCCGTGTTCATCTCGAACACCGCGCACGAGGAGGACCAGCCGGCCCATCTCAAGCTGACCGATCCGTCGATTCCGATCGCCCGCAACCTGCCGCTCTATGGCGAGCCGGCACGGCTCTACTGCCCGGCCGGCGTCTACGAGGTTGTCTACGCCGACGAGGAGACACGCACCGATCCGCGCTTCGTCATCAACGCGCAGAACTGCGTGCACTGCAAGACCTGCGACATCAAGGACCCGGCGCAGAACATCACCTGGGTGCCGCCGGAAGGCGGCGGCGGCCCGAACTATCCGAACATGTAGGCCGCAGGCATCGTATGCGGATGAATTTCCTATAATAAAATGACGACGAATAAAAAGGATCATCCGTAACCGATGCCGACGCTCCATGCGGCACAAACTATTGGTGCATGGGAAAACGCGAATTCACGTGTGCCTCTTCTCCCGTTGCTTGATATGACGCATAGTCGGGAACGGAGGACACCTGCTAATCCATTCCCGAATAATACCGATCAGGAGCGCCTGCCATGTCCGACTATACGCCGCCAATCGACGACATCGCCTTCTTATTGTCCGAGGTGTTCGCCATCGACGACCTGGCTGCCACGCTGCCCGCGTTCGCAGAGGTCGACGCCGGTTTCGCCGCCAGCATTCTGGAGGAGGCGGGCCGGTTCTTCGCCGAAACCATTCAGCCGCTCAACCTGTCCGGCGACGAGGAGGGCAGCCGTCTCGTCAATGGCGCGGTGCACACGCCGAAAGGATTTGCCGAGGCCTATCGCACCTTCGCGGAAGCGGGGTGGTCGGGGTTGTCGGGCGATCCCGCATACGGCGGGCAGGGATTGCCGCGCGTGCTGCAGATCATGGCGGACGAGTTGCTGTCGGCCTCGAACCTGTCGTTCGGCCTGTTCCCCGGGCTGACGCGCGGCGCGACCGAGGCCATCGGCCATCACGCCAGCGACGAGCTGAAGGCGACCTACCTGCCGAAAATGATCAGCGGCGAGTGGACCGGCGCCATGGCGCTCACCGAGGCCGGGGCCGGCACCGATCTGGGGCTCCTCAAGACCCAGGCCGAGCCCCAGGCCGACGGCTCCTACAAGGTGACCGGCAGCAAGATCTTCATCTCGTCGGGCGATCACGACTTCGGTGGCAACATCATCCATCTGGTGCTCGCCCGCCTGCCCGACGCCCCCAGCGGCGTCAAGGGCATCAGCCTGTTCCTGGTGCCGAAGTTCCTCGTCCATGAGGATGGCTCGCTGGCTGAGCGCAACACGTTCTCGGTCGGCTCGCTGGAGAAGAAGATGGGCATCCATGCCCAGCCAACCTGCGTCATGAACTACGACGGCGCCGTCGGCTGGCTGGTGGGCGAGCCCAACAAGGGTCTTGCCGCCATGTTCACCATGATGAACGCGGAGCGGCTCTTCGTCGGCATCCAGGGGCTCGGCATCGCCGACGCCGCCTACCAGAAGGCCGCCCGCTACGCCAGGGAGCGCCTGCAGGGCCGCGCGGCCGACGGCAAGACGCCGCTCGTGCCAATCATCGAGCATGCCGACGTGCGCAAGATGCTGCTCACCGTGCGCTCGTTCGTCGAGGCCGCGCGCGGGCTCGCCATCTGGACGGCGCTGGAGATGGACAAGGCCGCCGGCCTTGCCGACCCGGCGGAGCGCGCCATCGCGGACGGCAACGTCGCGCTGCTGACGCCGGTCGTCAAGGCGGCCTTCACCGATCTCGGCTTCGAGGGCGCGGTGCTGGCGCAGCAGGTGTTCGGCGGCCACGGCTACATTCACGAATGGGGCATGGAACAGTTCGTGCGCGACGCGCGCATCGCCCAGATCTACGAGGGCACCAACGGCGTGCAGGCGGCCGATCTCGTCGGGCGCAAGCTCTCTATCGACGACGGCGCCCTGCCGAAGCACTTCTTCGGCCTGATCGAAGCCGATCTCGCCGCAGCAGACAGCGACATCGCCGATATCGCGGAACCGGTGCGAGAGGCCTTCACCCTGCTGCAACGCGCCACCGAGCGCCTGCATGCGCAGGCCGCCGCCGATCCGGCCGCACCGGGCGCGGCCGCGACCGACTATCTGCGGCTCTTCGCGCTGGTATCGCTCGGCTGGATCTGGGTGCGGATCGCCGGCGTAGCGGCAGCGAAGGCCGAGGCATCGGCGCTGCACCGGAACAAGCTCCAAGTCGCACGCTTCTTCGTAGCGCGCGTCCTGCCGCAGGTCCACGGGCTCGATCGCGCGCTTGCGGCCGGCGCGCAGCCGATCACGGCGCTCCCTTCGGACGCATTCTGAACGACAGCGTTTTTCAAGCGGAGCGGACACCAGTTCGCGTAAGAAAACGCGTTAAAATAAAGAGTTGGCTGCCCGGCAACAAAAAGGAGGGGCAAAGCCCCTCCCCAACATTACCGAACCGGATCCGCCGTCAGGACTTGCGGCCGTCAGGACTTGCGGCGCAGCCGCACGACGACGTCGACGCGGGCAATTTCCATGTCTTCCGGGACATCCGGCAGTTTCTCGAGGGCCAGACCGGAGTGCGGGATATCCACCAGATCGTCCTCGCCTTCGACGAAGAAATGATGATGGTCCGACACGTTGGTATCGAAATAGGTCTTCGACCCGTCCACGGCGAGTTCGCGCAGCAGGCCGGCCTCGGTGAACTGATGCAGCGTGTTGTAGACCGTCGCGAGCGAGACGGGCACGCGCGCGCGCGTCGCCTCCTCGTACAGCATTTCCGCCGTCACGTGGCGATCGCCCTTGGCGAACAGCAGCCACCCCAGCGAGATGCGTTGCCGGGTGGGACGCAGGCCCGCGCGGCGCAGTTCCTCACGCAGTTGGTGAACCGGGCAACCCTTGCTCATCCCCTGCGGAACGCGGCTGCCGACAACCGCGCCCGGAACCGGCGCGTCCTGCTCCGGATCCTCCACTGCGATCGTCCTGACCTGAATATTCGCCACCTTCGCCATCTCCCGCCTGCACGTCACGGATCAAATATTTGACCTATCATAAGAATGGATTGCAATTGCTGCAAGAGCCGAAGCGCCTCGCACGCCCAATACGCTTCATGCCCGCCTGCGCCCCGCGCATGGCGGAGCAATTTCCGGTTGCGGTCTAGGGCGTTGTCATAATACTGAAATGCAGCGCTTGTGCCATGATCTGATGCAACCTAAGAAGGAGGCAGGCATGGGGCGGTTCCGGTACGGGCGAGGAGCATCGGATGGCGCGTCAATCTGACACATTGCTGCTCATCGTCGATGTGCAGAACGATTTCATCGCGCAGGGCAGCCTCGCGGTCGGGGGCGGCGAGGAGATCGTGCCCGTGGTCAACCGCCTGGCGCGCCAGTTCGAGCATGTCGCGCTGACGCAGGACTGGCATCCGGCCGGGCACGCATCGTTTGCCTCATCGCATCCGGGCAAGGTTCCCTACGACACCATCTCCCTACCCTATGGCCCGCAGACGTTGTGGCCGGACCACTGCGTGCAGGGCACCGACGGCGCCGGGTTCCATCCGGCACTCGACGTGCCGCATGCGGAGCTCATCATCCGCAAGGGCTACCACCGCGATATCGACAGCTATTCGGCCTTCTTCGCGGCCGACCGCACCACCCCGACCGGCCTTAACGGCTATCTGCGCGAGCGCGGCTTCGCGCACGTCGTCCTGGCGGGCCTCGCCACGGACTTCTGCGTCGCCTGGAGCGCCCTCGACGCGCGTCGCCTCGGCTTTGCCGTGACGGTGGTGGAGGACGCCTGCCGCGGCATCGATCTCAGCGGCTCCCTCGCCGCCGCGTGGCGGGAGATGGCCGGCGCCGGTGTGGAGCGCATCACGTCGGCGGCAATCGGTTAACTAAATCGTTATGGCATGTTGAAATAGTAGCAGAACTCGTCTTTTCGAGTAGGTTACCGCTCACCATCTTGGACTCGCCTGCCTGCACGGGATCGGTTCAGCAATATGTCCAGACGCCTCATACTGCTTCGTCATACCAAATCGGACTGGCCCGACGGCATCGCCGATCACGAGCGCCCGCTTGGTCGGCGCGGTCTCGCCGACGCGCCGCGCATCGGCGCCTATATCGAATCGCACGGCCTCATCCCCGACTTCGCCGTCGTGTCGACCGCTCGCCGCACGCGCGAGACATGGGATCTGGTCGAGCAGGAGTTCAGCCGTTCGGTGCCCGTGCGCTTCGACAGGCGCATCTACGAGGCCCGGCCCGGCGCCCTGCTCTATATCGTGCGCGAGGTGGAACCCTCCGTCGGCACGCTGCTGCTCGTCGGGCACAATCCCGGCTTCGAGGATCTCGCGCGCTTCCTGATCGGCGGCGGCAACGCGGAGGCACGCCGCCTGCTGGCGGAGAAATATCCGACCGGGGGCCTCGCGGTTATCGATTTCGACATCGAGGACTGGCGGGACATCGAAACGCGCTCGGGCAGCCTCGACCGTTTCGTCACCCCGCGCAGCCTCTCCGACGACGACGATTGACGGTGGCGCTACCGCATCAAACCGGAAAGATGGCGATTCGGATTCAATGCATTTTGCTCTAACGGGACAAAGCGCGTAGTCTGCGCGCTCGCTCTTGAGTTCGGACAGCGCCTGTTGTGAAAGTCCCATCGTCATTCGACTCCACCGTCGATCTGCTGCGCAATCTCGGATCCTATGCCTCCAATGTCGTGTCGCCGCGCGTGCGGCTCGGCGTCACCGGGCTGTCGCGTTCGGGCAAGACGGTGTTCACGACGGCGCTCGTCCACCATCTCGTCGGCGTGACGCCCATGCCGGTGTTCCGGGCCTCCAGCGAGGGACGCATCAAGCGCGCCCTGCTCGACGACCAGCCGGACGACGCCGTGCCGCGCTTCCCCTTCGAGGAGCACCTCGCCATGCTCGGCGGACCGCTCCGGCGCTGGCCCGAGTCGACCACCCGGATCGCGGAGCTGCGCGTCCTCATCGAATACGAGCGCAGGATGGGCTGGCGCTCGGGCCCGGCGAGCCTCGCCATCGATATCGTGGACTATCCGGGCGAATGGCTGGTCGATCTCGCGCTGATCGACAAGAGCTTTTCGAGCTGGTCGCGCGAGACGCTGACCGCGAGCCGCATGCCCCTGCGCGCGGCGAGCGCCGCCCCGTGGCACGCGGCGCTCGCCGAAATCGACCCGCGGGAGCCGGCGAGCGAGCCCGAGATCGCGCGCCTCAGCGCGCTGTTCAAGGATTACCTCGCCGCCCTGCGCGAAGGGCCGGAGCGCGTCGCGACGACACCGCCCGGCCGGTTCCTGATGCCCGGAGACCTCGCGGGGTCTCCCGCCCTCACCTTCTCGCCGCTCGATATCCCGCCGGGGCGGGAGCCCGCGCCCCGCAGCCTGCACGCCCAGATGGAACGGCGCTTCGACGCCTACCGCGCCCATGTCGTGCGTCCCTTTTTCCGCGATCATTTCGCCCACCTCGACCGGCAGATCGTGCTCGTCGACGTGCTCTCGGCGCTCGATTCGGGGCCGCTGGCGCTGGCGGAGCTCGAAGAAGCGCTCGATCAGGTGCTGATCGCCTTTCGCGCCGGCAGCAATTCCCTGCTGAGCCAGCTCTTCGCGCCGCGCATCGACCGTGTGCTGTTCGCCGCCACCAAGGCGGATCACCTGCACCGCACGGACCATGCGCGGCTCGAGGCCATCCTGCGGCTCCTGGTCGATCGCGCCTTGCGGCGCACCCGGGGCGCGGGCGCGCGGGTCGATACGCTGGCGCTCGCCTCGGTGCGCGCCACCCGCGAGGGCAGCGTGCGCGCCGGCCGCGAGACCCTGCCCGCCATCATCGGCACGCCCGAGGCGAATGAGCGCATCGGCGACGACGTGTTCGACGGCAACACGGAGGCCGCCGTCTTCCCGGGCGAGCTGCCGGAGGACCCCCACGCCGTCTTCACCGGTGGCATCGCGCCCGGCGCGCTGCGCTTTCCGCGTTTCCGCCCGCCGCTGCGCACGCCGGACGCGGCCGGCCGGCTGCCGCCGCTGCCGCATATCCGCCTCGATCGCGCGATTGAATTTCTCATCGGCGACCGGCTGTTGTAGGACTTGTCGACCATGAGCCGAGCCCCGCGCGCCTTCCGCCTCGATCCCGCCGACGACCGTCCGCCGGGGCAGGAGCATGCGTCCGAGGACGCGCACGAAACCCGGCTCGACCGGGACACCGTTCTGGTGGAGGAGCCGGACACGCCCTACGAGGAAGCGCTGCCCGCGCCGCCGGCGCGCAAGCTGCGCGCCCCATGGCTCGGCCTGCTCGTGTCGGCGGTCGGCGGGCTGCTGCTGCTGTGGATCGTACTCGGCGTCGAGCGCATGGTGTCCGAGCTTCTCGTCACCGCGCCGGCGCTCGGCTGGGCGGCGCTGGCGCTTGCGGCGATCGCGCTCGTCGCGCTCGTTGCCGTGCTGCTGCGCGAGCTGCGCGGCATCCTGCGCGAGCGGCGCATCGAGGCGCTGCACCGCAAGGCGGTTGCCGCGCGCGAGACCAACGACGACAAGGCCGCCGCCGCCGTGGTCGACAGCCTGCTCGCGATCTATGCCGCGCGCCCCGAAACCGCCCGCGCCCGCGCCGCGCTCGCAGCCATCGGACCGGATACGATCATCGACGCGGCCGACAGACTGACGGTCGCTGAACGGGAATTGCTGGCGCCGCTCGATCGCACGGCCCGCGGCATCGTCGCCACCAGCGCCAAGCATGTGTCGCTGGTGACGGCGGTCAGCCCGCGCGCCATCATCGACGTGGTCTTCGTCATCTATGCCTGCGCGCGGATGGTGCGCCGGATCGCGGCGCTCTACGGCGGCCGGCCGGGCCTGTTCGGCTTCCTGCGCCTGTCCGGCAACGTGCTCTCGCATCTCGCCGTGACGGGCGGCATCGCGGTCGGCGACGACATCATCCAGCAGGTGCTGGGGCTGGGGCTCGCGGCCCGCCTCTCGGCCAAGCTCGGCGAGGGCGTGCTCAACGGACTGCTGACGGCGCGCGTCGGGCTTGCGGCCATCGAGGTCTGCCGCCCCCTGCCCTTCGCGGCGGTTGAGCCGCCGCGCTTCACCGACGTGGCCGCCGGCCTGTTCGACAGCGGCAAGGCCGCGGCGAACGGTTCCACAGCCGCCGGGTAAAATCTATTGCGGCGGCGTGCCGTTGGCAGCCAGCACGTCGCCGGCGAGGTAGAGCGAACCCGCGATCAGCACGCGCGGCGGACGCTCCCAGACCGTGTCATGGATCGAGGCCAGCGCCGCCTCGACGCTGCCGAAATGCGAGGCCTGGAAACCCGCCTTGCGCGCGATCTCCGCGATCTGCTCGGGCGGACGCGCCGCCACCTGCGACAGGATGGGCACCGCCAGCACCTCCTTGACGAGGCCCCGGAACGGTTGCAGAAAGCCGTCCGAATCCTTGGTGCCGAGCGTGCCGCACACCAGCACGAGCGGCGCGGGGTTCCTTTCCTCGATCTCCGCCATGGCCGCCGCCAGCACCCGCCCGCCGTCCGGATTGTGGCCGCCGTCGAGCCACAGGTCCGCGCCCTCCGGCAGCAGCGTGATGAGGCGTCCGCGCGCCAGCCGTTGCAGACGGGCGGGCCAGTCGACCCGCAGCATCCCGGCCTCGAAGGCGCTCACCGGCAGGTTGCCGAACCCGGCCGCCCTGAGCGCGGCAATCGCCGTGCCCGCGTTCACGTGCTGGTGCCGGCCGGAAAGGCGCGGCGTCGGCAGGTCGAGCAGGCCCCGTTCGTCCTGATAGACGAGGCGACCGCTCTCCTCGTGCACGGTGAAATCCTGCCCGCCGACGAACAGGCGCGCGCCGATGCGGTCCGCCTCCGACTCCAGCACGGCGGCGGGCTCCGGGTCCTGCGGCGCGATCACGGCGGGCGCGCCGCGCTTGAAGATGCCGGCCTTTTCCTTGGCGATCAGCGTCACCCTGTCGCCGAGGAAATCGGCGTGGTCGAGCGACACCGGCGTCACCACGGCGGCGGCGGGCTCGGCGATGACGTTGGTCGTGTCGAGGCGCCCGCCGAGCCCCACCTCCAGCAGCAGCACATCGGCGGGATGGGCGGCGAAAAGCACCAGCGCGGCCGCCGTCGTCATCTCGAAGAAGGTGATCGGCTCCCCGGCGTTCACCGCCTCGCAGTGACGGAACGCCTCGACCAGAGCGGTCTCGCCGACGAACCGCCCGCCGCCCGGCCGACCCAGCCGGATGCGTTCATGAAAGCGCACGAGATGCGGCGACGTATAGACATGCACGACGAGCCCCGCCGCTTCGAGGATGGCGCGCATGAAGGCGATGGTCGAGCCCTTGCCGTTGGTGCCGGCGACGTGGATGACCGGCGGCAGCCGCTGCTCGGGATGGCCGAGCTTCGCCAGCAGGCGCTCGATACGCTCCAGCGACAGGTCGATGACTTTGGGGTGCAGCGCGAGGAAGCGCGCCAGCAACGCCTCGGACGATTCCATTCAAACGCCTCCGGCCCGGATCGCGAACACCCCGGCGGCTGGAAAACGCGGCGTGCGCATCATGACGGGCGGCTGTCGGCCGCCGGCAGGGCGGCTTCCAGCTCCGCCTCGACAACGGCCTCGTCGTCGTCCTGCGGCTCGGGCTCCGCGACGACGGGCTTCGGCTGATGGGTGAGCAGCCGGCAAAGGCGCGCGAGGGTCGCTTTCAGCTCATGGCGATGCACCACGAGATCGACCATGCCGTGCTCGTGCAGATATTCGGCGCGCTGGAAGCCTTCCGGCAGCTTCTCGCGGATGGTCTGCTCGATGACGCGCGGGCCGGCGAAGCCGATGAGCGCGCCCGGCTCCGCGATATGCACGTCGCCGAGCATCGCGTAGGAGGCCGTCACGCCGCCGGTGGTCGGGTTGGTCAGCACCACGATGTAGGGCAGGCGCGCCTCGCGCAGACGGTCGACCAGGATGGTGGTGCGCGGCATCTGCATCAGCGAGAGAATGCCCTCCTGCATGCGCGCCCCGCCCGAGGCGGTGAAGATCACGAACGGCGTGCTGCGCTCGATCGCGGTCTCGGCGCCCCTGATGAAGGCCTCGCCCGCGGCAAGGCCGAGCGAGCCGCCGATGAAGTCGATATCCTGCACCGCGACCGTCACGGGCGATCCCTCGATCGCGCCGACGCCGACCTTGATGGCGTCCGCAAGGCCCGTCTTGGCGCGCGCGTCGCGCACACGGTCGGTGTAGCGCTTCTCATCGCGGAACTTCAGCGGGTCGAGCCCCACGTCGGGCACCGCCACGTCCTCCCACACCCCGTCATCGAAGGTGATCTTCAGGCGCTGCAGCGCGCCAAGGCGCATGTGATAGTTCGATCCGGGAATGACGTTGAGGTTGGCCTCGACATCCTTGTGGAACACCATCTGCCCGGTCTCGGGGCACTTGATCCACAGGTTCTCGGGCACCTCGCGGCGAAACAGCGTCTTGATCTTCGGCCGAACGACGTCGGAAATCCAGTTCATCGCAACTCTCTCTCAAGGTGCTTCGGATCAGGCCTTGCGTTTGGAAACGGAACGCACCCCGTCCGCCAGTTCCCGCACCAGCGCCGTGATAGCCGGCACGGTGCCCGCGCCCGCCCGCCCCTCGGCATCGAGCGAGCCGCGCAGCGCATCCACCACCGCCGAGCCGACCACGACGCCGTCCGCGCCGCGCGCGATGGCCACCGCATGCTCGCCGGTGCGCACGCCGAAACCTACCACGACAGGCAAGTCCGTATGACGCTTGATGCGGCCGACGGAAGCCGTGACGGCCTCGAAATCCGGCACCGCCGTCCCCGTCACGCCGGTGATGGAGACGTAATAGACGAAACCGCTCGTGTTGGCGAGCACCGTGGGCAGACGCGCGTCGTCGGTGGTCGGCGTCGCGAGGCGGATGAACGCGAGCCCTGCCCTGAGCGCCGGCAGGCACAGCTCCTCGTCCTCCTCGGGCGGCAGGTCGACGACGATGAAGCCGTCCACGCCCGCCGCCTTCGCGTCGGCCAGGAAGCGCTCGACCCCATATATATAGATCGGATTGTAATATCCCATCAGGATGACCGGCGTTTCGGCGTCGCGCTCGCGCAAGGCGCGCACGAGATCGAGGGTGCGGGCAAGCGTCTGGCCGCCCTTCAGCGCGCGCTGCGCCGCGAGCTGGATCGCCGGCCCGTCCGCCATGGGATCGGTGAACGGCATGCCGAGCTCGATGATGTCCGCGCCCGCCTCCGGCAGCGCCCTGATGGCGGCGAGCGACGTCTCGTAATCCGGATCGCCCGCCGTGATGTAGGTGACGAGCGCGGCGCGCCCTTCCTCGTTGAGCCGCGCGAAACGGCGTTCGATGCGGCTCATGCTCCGGCTCCCTCCCCGGCGGAGGCTGCGAGGCGCTCCGATACCTGGTCGATGTCCTTGTCGCCGCGGCCGGACAGGTTGACCACCATGACGTGCTCCCGCGGGCGCGCGGCCGCGAGATCGGCCGCCCGCGCCAGCGCATGGGACGATTCGAGCGCCGGAATGATGCCCTCGAGCCGCGACAGTTGCTGGAACGCCGCCAGCGCCTCGTCGTCGGTCGCGGACAGATAGGTCACGCGGCCGGTCTCGTGCAGCCAGGCGTGTTCCGGCCCGATGCCGGGATAGTCGAGCCCGGCGGAGATGGAATGCGCTTCGGCGATCTGGCCGTCGTCGTCCATCAGCAGATAGGTGCGGTTGCCGTGCAGCACGCCCGGACGCCCGCCGGCGAGCGAAGCCGCGTGCGCGCCGGAATCGAGCCCGTGCCCCGCCGCCTCGACGCCGAAAATCTCCACCGACGGATCGTCGAGGAAGGGATAGAACAGCCCCATGGCGTTCGAGCCGCCGCCGATGCAGGCGACGAGCGAATCGGGCAACCTGCCCTCCAGCGCCTGCGTCTGCTCGCGCACCTCGCGCCCGATCACCGACTGGAAATCGCGCACCATCGCCGGATAGGGATGCGGCCCCGCCACCGTGCCGATGCAGTAGAACGTGTCCGCGACGTTCGTCACCCAGTCGCGCAGCGCCTCGTTCATCGCGTCCTTGAGGGTGCGCGCGCCCGACTGCACCGGCCGCACCTCGGCGCCGAGGAGCTCCATGCGCACGACGTTCGGCCGCTGCCGCGCGACATCGACCGCGCCCATGTAGACGACGCATTGCAGGCCGAAGCGCGCGCACAGCGTCGCCGTCGCCACGCCGTGCTGGCCGGCGCCGGTTTCGGCGATGATGCGCTTCTTGCCCATGCGCAGCGCCAGCAGGATCTGGCCCAGCACGTTGTTCACCTTGTGCGAGCCGGTATGGTTCAGCTCCTCGCGCTTCAGATAGATCTTGGCGCCCTGCCCCGCCGGTGCGCGGGCGCGGACCTCCTCCGTGAGCCGGTCGGCGTAATAGAGCGGACTGGGGCGGCCGATGTAATGTGTCTGGTGCGCAGCGATCGCCGCGGCGTAGGCCGGATCCGCCTTCGCCTCCTCGTAAGCCTTCTCGAGCGACAAGATGAGCGGCATCAGCGTCTCGGCGACGAAGCGGCCGCCGAAGATGCCAAAATGGCCGTGTTCATCCGGCCCCGCGGTATAGGAATTGGGCTTGTTGCTCACGCTGTCAGATCCTCGGGACGTTTCTGGAGGCTTCATGGCACGGTCACGAAGGGACATACTGTTATTGTCCGGCCGTGTCCAATGCTTCCCGCGCCGCCCTTGCGAAAGCGTGGATCCGTGCGATGTCCTTGACGCCCGGCGCGGACTCCACGCCCGACGACACATCGACCCCGCCGGGCTTCGTCAGTGCGATCGCCGCGGCCACGTTTTCCGGGGTGAGCCCGCCGGAGAGCAGGAACGGCAGCCCGAACCCCTGCCCGGCGATCAGGCGATGGTCGAAGGGCACGCCGTTGCCGCCCGGCAGCAGCGCATCGGGGGCGGGCCTCGCGTCGAGCAGCAGCCTGTCGGCCACGATCCTGTAGTGGCGCGCTTCCTCGATGTCGGACGCATCGCCGATCCCGACGGCCTTCATCACCAGTGCGTCGAACTGCCCCCGCACCAGCGCCGCCCGGGCGGGCGGCTCGCTGCCGTGCAACTGAAACCAGTCCGGCGCGATGCTTTGCGCGACGGCGGTCAATTCGGCGTCGGAGGCGTCGACCGTCAGCGCGACGACGGCCACCGCGGGCGACAGGCGCCGCGCCAGCGCGGCGAGTTCCGCCGCCCGATGATAGGTGACATGGCGCGGGCTTTTCGGAAAGAACACGAAGCCGACCATGTCCGCCCCTGCGGAGACGGCCGCCTCGACGGACTCGGGGGTGCTCAGACCACAAATCTTGATCACGCCCCGCGACGGTGCGCCCGGGCTACCTGGATCAGTGGACATTGGCTCGCGCGGGCGGTGCGAGAACGCCGGCGGACGACGGGCCGGCCGCCGGCCGGATGGCTTGCGACTGGGCCGCCGGCGCCCAGGAGGACTGGCGCTGATGCGCAGCCTCGGCCCGGACGCGGTCGAGTTCCCGCGCCCGCTCGCGCGCCGCGCGACGGTACCTCCCCTGCGACCACCACACGGCGAGCCCGCCCCAGACGACGCCCACCGCCGCCGCAACCAGCAGAACAACGAACAGCGGCGCTGAAAAAGCCACGAGCGGAGCCGCCCCGGAGAACGGGTCGAGAGACACCTGCACCGGCGTCCGGTTCGCCACCGCCAGCAGGATGATCACAAGCGCCAGCGGCAGGACAATCAATACGCGGACCAGTGTCTTCACTTGCTATGCCTCATCTCTCACGCGTGCCGTCACCGGCGTACCCGTCAGTTCCCGGCGGCCTTGCGGCCGGACGCCGCCGAAGCGTCGTCATCAAGGGCGTCGCGCCCGCCGTTCAGCCGCAGCCGCATCTCCTTGCCCGTCTTGAACACGGGGATCATCTTGGCCTCAACCTCCACCGTCTCGCCGGTACGGGGATTACGGCCAACACGCGCATCGCGCTTCTTGACGGAAAAGGCGCCGAATCCACGCAATTCCACCCGGTCGCCACGAGCCAACGCACGTGTGATCTCTTCCAGAATGGCATTGACGATGTTCTCGACGTCACGCTGGTAGAGATGGGGATTTTGCTCCGCAATCCGCAGAACCAGTTCGGATTTGATCATCAACCCCACTCTTTTTGATCGTTTAATTGGATAGGCACGGATATCTACTTGAAAAAATGTTATTTTTCGATCTCAGGGTGCCAGAGCGAAAGCAGGCCGTCAAGCCGGCGGGCGCTCATCCCACCCCCCAGCCGGTCGACCGCCGCCGCCAACCGCTCGAAACCCGCGACCTCGGCGACGAAAGCCGCGCTGCCGATGAGATCGAACCTCTCGCCGCGCGATCTGCGTCTCCACTCGCGCACGGGGAGATCCCGCGCTATCGCGCGCTCGGCCGTCAGCCAGGTCACCGCCTCGCGCTCGCCTCCCAGCTGGTCGACGAGCTTGAGCTCGATCCCCTGGCGGCCGGTGAAGACGCGCCCGTCCGCCACACGCGCGAGTTGCGCATCGTCGAACCCACGCCGTTCGCGCACGAGGCGCTTGAACCAGTCGAAGCTGTCCTGCACCAGGCTTTCGAGAGCCGCGCGCGCCTCGGGCGAGGTGGGCGTGAGGCCGCTCGGCGCCGCCTTCAGGGGGCTCGACTTCACCTCCTCGACATTGACGCCGATGGAGTCGAGCAGCTCGGTCACGTTCGGATACTGGAACAGCACGCCGATGGAGCCGACGAGCGACGTCTCCCGCACCAGGATGCGGTCGGCGCCGAGCGCGGCGATATAGCCGCCGGAAGCGGCGAGCGTATCGACCACCGCCACCACCGGCTTTTCGCCCGCGAGCCGCCGCAGGGCGTCGTGCACCGCCTCGGATCCGGCGGTGGTGCCGCCGGGGCTGTCGATGCGCAGGACGACAGCGCGCACCGCGCTGCTGCGCCTCACGTCATTGATGAGATCAATGGTGCGCTGGTCGCCGGTGATCAGGCCGTCGAGCTTCACGCGGGCGACGTGCGGACGCGAGCGCGACACCCCGTCGCCGAACAGCGCCAGACCGCCGGACACAACCAAGGCGAGCAGCGCCACGAACGCAAGCACACGCCAGACGGTCACGCGCCCGCGCAACCGACGGCGATCAGCGATGAGATCCGCCTCGTAACTCATATCCGTCCTAGCCTGAACCGAGAATCGGCTCTCACTCATGAAGATCCGATCCAACACCGGGCACAGATTAGAGCAATTCCCCCGCTTTTGAAAACCCTATTTTTGATAAGTAATTGATATGCCCCGCCTTCATACAGCTTTTACGTGGATGTGCTTAGCGCAATGAAGCAACGTCCATCCAGCATGTCTCGCACATCACTCCCTCAAGACGGATACCGTGCCTAGGGTCAATTTGATGCGAAAACAAAAAGATAAAGCAGCATACAGAAAAATGGGCACCGCTTTTCGGATAAAGCTCATGCGCAAGACAAGAGACGGCGCGGCGGCACCGATGCATGATTTCCTTCTATCGCGCCAGCGCGCCGGCCGTGGCTTCGGTCCCCTGCCCCGTCAGACATGCATTTCGGCGGGTCTCTCCTTTCGGCAAGCTCCTCGTCGTCCGATCCATCCGCGGCATGGTTCCGACAGTCAATTATGGATAACTCGTTGCTGTAAACTGCAGTACAATTGACGAACTCGTCTCAGTATAGGACAAATCATGCGCAGTCTGCGGCGGGCAACGTGACGCTGCGGTCATGTTCATACAGATGCACGCTGCCATTGCCGTCGAAACAATCCATGGGGACGGAATCGCATATGAGTACGAACGGCATTTCTGCGTGGCGAGGGCGGGACTTCTGGAATCATTCCGGGAATCATATTGCCGTCGTCGCGTTGGCGTGTGCTCTTCTGGCTCCCGCTTCCGCCCGGGCCATCGCGCTGAACGACCTGGCCACCGAAGCCGCGGGGGGAATCGAGAACTTCTGGGATCGGGAGAACGCGCTGCCGGGCGTCGTTTCGCTGGCCTTGCCGGTCGGCAACAACTGTACGGGCACGTTGATCAATTCCCGTACGGTCCTGACAGCCTCGCACTGCATCGTGGCGGATACGAATTCCCTGCAGGCCATTGTCCGCAATAATCAGTACACGATCCGTTTCGCGCCCGACCTGGCGGCCGGAGCGACGGAGCACGACAGGTCCCTGTCCGGCGCGCTGGCGCATCCGGATTATCAAGCCGGTCTTGTCGGCCGGGGCGACATCGCGCTGCTGTCCCTGAGCAGCCCGGTGACCGGGGTTGCGCCGGTGCGCGTCTACCGGCCCGGCGACCCCTTGCCGGAAGTGGGCTCGCTCGTGACCATCGCCGGATACGGCTTCGCCGGCACCGGAACCGAGCCCGCTGCGCTCTATGATAACAAACGGCGCATTGCGCAAACACGCATCGGCGGCGGAACCGACGGCGGCGGGGTCGCCTATCTCGCCCAGTTCAGGGATCCGCTGTCTCCGGACGATCCGGATTTCGCGGATCTGGACGCGCTCGGCTTCCCGGTCCCCTACCTCCAGGGCGAGCCGGGCGCGGGCGACAGCGGCGGGCCGATGTTCCTCGTCACGGAACAGGGGCTGATCCAGATCGGCACCGTCATCGGCGGCAGTGACGGCTATGGATCGTTCAATTTCTGGACACCCATCCCCGATCATGTCGACTGGCTGGCACGGGAAAATCCGCTCCGGGACGTCGTTTCGCTTGAAGGGCGGCACTTCTGGAGCGACGGTCTCGGCTGGTCCGGTGACCCGCCGTCCAACGTCGACGGCAACTTCGACGGCTGGGGCCGCCTCGGACGCTACTACAACGTCACGATCGGCGATCGTTCCGCCGTCACGCTCGATGTCGACCCGGTCATCGATTCGCTCCGGGTGGCGGGCGACGCGGCGCGGCTCGATATCACGGCGGCGCACAGTCTGACCTCGCTTCTCGGCGTCGCCGTGAGCACCGGCACGGTCGTGGTGGATGGCGCGCTGATCGCGGGCGCCGGCGTGCATCTTTCCGGCGGCGAGCTGCACGGGTCCGGCAGGATCGACGCCTTCGGCGGCGTGTTCAACACCGGTGGCATCGTCGCGCCGGGCGGCCCCGACGCGGTGGGCACGCTCACCATCGACGGGTCGTATCGGCAGGGCGCGGCGGGCAGCCTGTCCGTGGATATCATCGGGGGCGAGGCGGACCGCCTCGCCGTCTCCGGCCGGGCGGACCTCGCCGGCACGCTCGCCCTGAACGCCCATATCGACCGGTTCGACCCTGACCGTCGCTACACCCTCGTCTCGGCCGGCAGCGGCGCTCATGGACAATTCACGACGGTTACGGACGACGGCCATGCCTTTATCGCGCCGTTCGTCTCCTATGGCGCGCAGGCCGTCGACGTCCGCTTCGGACGCAACGACGTGGCGTTCGCGAGCATCGCCCTGACCCGCAACGCGCAAGCGGCCGCGCGGGCGCTGGAGAACGTGGACCGGGCGAGCGCCCTCTTTCAATCCGTCGTCCTGACCCGGACCGAAGACGTCGGCGCGCTGCGCCGTTCGCTCGATCTTCTGACCGGCGAGGCGCATGCGTCGGCGGTGTCCGTGGGCTATGGACAGGCTCAGGCGCTGCACGGCGCGCTGCTCGGCCATCTGCGGGGTCCGCTCGCTGCGCCAGCAGCGGACGCGGCGCTCCGCCCCCGCGCCTTTGCCCCGGCGGCGGGCGGTGCGGCCGACAGGATCGATCCGATCGCCGCGGCGCTGGCGCCGCCGGCTCCGCCGCCGCGGTTCGGCTTCTGGGGCACCGGCTTCGGCTCCTGGGGCCAGACGCGCGGCGACGGCAATGCGGCGACGCTCGACACCGCAACCGGCGGCTTCGTCATCGGCGGCGAGGCCGCGCCCGGCGACAACTACCGCCTCGGCGTGGCCGGCGGCTACGAGCGCACGACCTTCGATATCGACAGGCGTCTGTCGTCCGGCGTTGGCGAGGGCGTGTTCGGCGCGCTTTACGGGTCGGCCCGCTGGGGCACGCTGTCCCTGCGCGCCGGCGGCGCCTACAGCTTCAATACCACGCAGGTGCGCCGCAGCGTGCTGCTGCCGGGCTACCGCGACGGCGCCTCCGTCTCCTATGGCGGCAACACCCTGTCGGCATTCGGCGAGATCGGATACCGCATCGCGCTCGCCGGGGGCGAGATCGAGCCCTTCGCCGGCGCGTCGTTCATCCGCCTCCAGACCGACAGCTTCCAGGAGCGCGGCGCCGCCGCCGCACTGTGGGGACCAGCAGGAACCTACGATCTCGGCACGACGACGCTCGGCGTGCGGGCGGAAGCTTCGGTCACTGACGCGGTTCCCCTGCGCGTGCGCGGGCTCATCGGCTGGCGTCACGCCTTCGGCGACGTGAGGCCGGAGGTTCTGCTGTCGCTCGGCGGTATCGGCAACGCCTTCAAGGTCGAGGGCGTGCCGGTGGGCGAGAATGCGCTGGTAGCCGAGGCGGGGTTCGACTGGCAGCCTGTGGAGGCGCTGACGGTTGGCGTGTCGATCAGCGGCCAGATCGGTCCGAAGAGCCAGACCCACACCCTCAAGGGCAATCTCGTCTGGAAGTTCTGACGCTGCGCGGCACTGCCGCCGCGAGCCCAATCGAAAAAGGCCCGCGCGGCGTACCGCGCGGGCCTTCTCCATTTTGCTGCCGGACCGGACCGGGGCTTACTTCTTCTCGGTCGCCTTCTTCAGCGCGGCGCCGAGGATGTCGCCGAGCGACGCGCCCGAGTCGGTCGAGCCGTACTGGGCGATGGCTTCCTTCTCCTCGGCCTTCTCCAGCGCCTTGATGGAGAGCTGGATGCGGCGCGCCTTGCGGTCGAACTGAACGACGCGCGCGTCGACCTTCTCGCCGGGCGAGAAGCGCTCGGGGCGCTGGTCGTTGCGGTCGCCGGCGAGTTCGGCGCGGCGGATGAAGGCGGTGAGGTCGGTGTCGACGATCTTCACCTCGATGCCGGCGTCCTTGACTTCCAGCACCTCGGTGGTGACGGTCGAGCCCTTCTTGATGTCGGAGGCGTCGGCGAAGGGGTCGCCCTCGAGCTGCTTGATGCCGAGCGAGATGCGCTCCTTCTCGACGTCCACGTCGAGCACGACGGCGCGCACGACGTCACCCTTCTTGTACTCCTCGATGACCTGCTCGCCGGGACGGTTCCAGTCGAGGTCGGTGAGGTGCACCATGCCGTCCACGTCGCCGTCGAGGCCGATGAACAGGCCGAACTCGGTCTTGTTCTTGACCTCGCCCTCGACCTCGGTGCCGATCGGGTTCTTCTCGGCGAAGGCTTCCCACGGATTCTGCAAGGTCTGCTTGAGGCCGAGCGAAATGCGGCGCTTGACCGGATCCACCTCGAGGATCTGCACGTCCACCTCCTGCGAGGTGGAGACGATCTTGCCGGGGTGGACGTTCTTCTTGGTCCACGACATCTCGGAGACGTGGATCAGGCCCTCGATGCCGGGCTCGAGCTCCACGAACGCGCCGTAATCGGTGATGTTCGTGACGCGGCCGGTGAAGCGGCTGTCAACCGGATAGCGCTCCGCGATGCCTTCCCACGGATCGGCGAGGAGCTGCTTGATGCCAAGCGAGATGCGGTGCGTCTCGTGGTTGATCTTGACGATCTTGACCTTGACCGGCTGGCCGATGGTGACGACGTCGGTCGGGTGGTTGACGCGCCGCCATGCCATATCGGTGACGTGCAGCAGGCCGTCGATGCCGCCGAGATCGACGAACGCACCGTATTCGGTGATGTTCTTGACCACACCCTCGATGACCTGCCCCTCTTCGAGGTTCGCCACGAGTTCCGAACGGGCCTCGGCGCGCGTCTCCTCCAGCACCGTACGGCGCGAGACGACGATGTTGCCGCGGCGGCGGTCCATCTTGAGGATCTGGAACGGCTGCGGCACGTTCAAGAGCGGGGTGACGTCGCGCACGGGACGGATGTCGACCTGCGAGCGCGGCAGGAACGCCACGGCGCCGTCGAGGTCGACCGTGTAACCGCCCTTCACCTGGTTGAAGATGACGCCGGTCACCTTCTCGTTGTTCTCGAATGCCTTCTCGAGCTTGACCCAGCTCTCCTCGCGGCGTGCCTTGTCGCGCGAGATGACGGCCTCGCCGAGCGCGTTCTCGACACGCTCCAGATAGACCTCGACCTCGTCGCCGACGCTGAGCGTGCTCTCGCGGCCGGGGCCGACGAATTCCTTCAGCGGCACGCGGCCCTCGGTCTTCAGGCCGACGTCGATGACGGCGACGTCCTTCTCGATGGCAACGACAACGCCCTTGACGACGGACCCTTCCTGGGACTCCTGACCGCCGAACGATTCCTCGAGAAGAGCGGCGAAATCCTCACGGGTGGGGGCATGGTTAACGGATACGGACATGAAAACTCCTGACCAACGACGCCGACGGCTCGAAAAACGGGCCGTCCCCGCCTGCCGGCGCCGCGCGGCCTGGCAAGCCCACGCGATCTTCCGCTGAAGCCAGCGGGTCGGCGCCTCGTGGCCGACAGTAGGGAACAGTTCCGGCAGGATGCGGCGGGAGACAGGGGCGCGGGCGCCGTCGGACGACATCCCCACAACACCAATCGCGACCAACACCAAAAGGGCGCGATTGACGCGCCCCACCATCACCAGCGGGCGATGACTGCCAGACGGGGTGAACCTACACGTGAAACGCCCCGTTCACAAGCATTTTCAACGCACCCGCAGCGGATATCGGTTCAGTAGGTGAGCAGCGGCGGCAATGCCTTCGCTTCCTCTATCCACTTCTCGACCACTTTCTCGCTGGGCAGCGCGCGCACGAAATTGCCCTTTTCGTTGGCCTCGGCCAGCGCCTTGGTGAGATTGGCGGCGTTGCGGTGCTTGAGTTCCTTGACGGTGTCGACGCCCGCGGCCTCGAGCAGATCGGAATATTCCTTGCCCACGCCGTGGATGCGCAGCAGATCCGCGATGTTCACCCACCGGAGGATCAGCCCATCGTCGATGCCGGTAGCGGCCACCAGTTCCCTGCGTCCCTTGGGATCGTGCCCACGCTCCAGCAGCGCCTCGGTCGTCGCGACGCCCGCGGCCTTCAGCGCTTCCACGTGGTTTTCTCCGATGCCCTCAATACTGCCGATTGCATATGATGTCACGACTTGCCCCCTTCACATCCGATACCAACAGACGGTTGCACAGAGCGGCAATTTCTCGCGTGAATAACAGTTCGGCTTGCAGAAATCGCCTGCTAGACCATGACGCTATGCCGGCATCAGCTTGGACGCAACAGCAAACAGGGCGAAAGTGCGAGATCCGCTCCAATATTCCCGCCGCATTGGCGGCCCATAACGCAGGCGCCCTCGCCGGGATGCGACCGGGCGGGCCGATGCCGGCGAGACAAAGGGCTGCGGATGAATGCGGATTGGTAGCAGTGGGCAGACTTGAACTGCCGACCTCCGGGTTATGAATCCGGCGCTCTCACCAACTGAGCTACACTGCCGTGGCCGAAAACCGTAAAGACGTTCCGGCCGCGCAACTGCGTCGCGCACCTGACCCCGCGGATATAGGAAATAGCCGCCACGTCTGTCAAGGCGCTTGATGGCTCCGGCCGCAATCTCGGCCCGGATGCCACCAGACATATATTGCTATCGGTTGACCATGCACGGAATGGACGCTCCCTCGCGCAGAACGAGCCCCGCATATTCATAGGGGCGCCGCGCACCGAGGAAGCCGCATCTCGGCACGGTTCACTGTGCCGGGGAAACGCGCAGGATGCGGCCGTCGTCGCTGTCGGTCAGCAGATAGAGATAGCCGTCGGGCCCGGTGCGCACGTCGCGGATGCGCTCGTTCAGCCCGGTGAGCAGGCGCTCCTCGTGGGTGACGGTCTCGTCCGCCACCTCCAGCCGGACCAGCGCCTGCCCGGCCAGCGCGCCGACGAACAGGCTCTCGCGCCAGGGCACGATGCGGCCGCCGCGATGGAACGCCAGGCCGGATGGCGCGATCGACGGCACCCAGTAATAAACGGGCTGCTCCAGCCCCTCCCGCGCCGTGCCGATGCCCACCGGCGCGCCCGAATAGTCCACGCCGTAGGTGATGATCGGCCAGCCGTAGTTGAGCCCCCGGCGGACGATGTTGATCTCGTCGCCGCCGCGCGGGCCGTGATCCGCAATCCACAGCTCGCCGGTGACCGGGTGGAGCGCCGCGCCCTGGGGGTTGCGGTGTCCGATCGACCAGATTTCCGGCAGCGCGTCGTCCTGGCCGACGAAGGGATTGTCGATGGGGACGCTGCCGTCGGTATTGATGCGCAGGACCTTGCCGAGATGGCTGTCGAGATCCTGCGCCTTGTCCCGCGTCGTAAACCGGTCGCCGATGGTGATGAACAGCAGGCCGTCCTCGGCGGGAACCACGCGCACGCCGAAATTGGCCGTGCCGCTGAACGTTTCGTTCTGGCGGTAGATCACCTCCACCTGCGAGAGCGCGCGGCTCGGCAGATCGACGACGGCCCGAATCAGCGCGATCCCGGATCCGCCGTCACGGGGCTCGACATAGGCAATGTACACGACGTTGTTGGCCGCGAATTCCAGATCGAGGGCGATGTCGAGCAAGCCTGCCTGCCCGCGCGCGAAGACCGCCGGCACGCCGGCGAAAGGCGCCGAGAGGCTGCCGTTCGCCTCCACCCGGCGAAGCCGCCCCGGCCGTTCGGTCACCAGAAACGAGCCGTCCGGCAGGAAGGCGATACCCCATGGATGCTCCAGCCCCGAGGCGACGGTCGTGACGGTGATCTCGGCCTTTTCCGTGCGTTCGCCATGCGTTGCGGTTTCCTGCGCACCAGCCGCCGCGACGGCAATGGCCGCCAGCGCCGTCGCAAGCCCGCCCGCAGGCAGCAGGGCGAACGCGCCTGCGACCACACCCCGACGCATGCCGTCGGCAATCTTGCGCAGCGCCATGAAACCCTCTTCGAATATGGCGACGGTCAGGATGCCCGCGGCAGCACCAGAACAGCCGAAGGCGCCTGCGCCTGATGAGGCGGCGTGGACAGCGCACCGGCCGCCACAGCCAGCGTGGCCATGATAATCGCGCCAGCGAGGATCGCCGAGATCCTGAATTGCCGCGCGGCTTCATTCGGCGCGAAGGCTACCACGCGCCTGTGATGATAATCCGACATACGGATCGGATCAGTTTTTCCCATGTCCGGCTCCCGTCGTTTCTATCCGCGCTGTCATCCTGCCCGTGCGGCCACGTGCTGCGCACTCTGGCAGAAATCGCCGCGCGGCGCCTGCTCAGGTTAACGACTGGGTTAACGATAGGTTCCACGGCGGGCGCGGCCCCGCGCGGCGTTTCCGGCTTGCCAGTTCCGGCTGGCGGGACTAGGTTTCACGCCTTGGGAATTCAGCGTTCCCGAAGCGGGCGGCGTTCGCCCGCCATCCAAGCCACTCTCAAGGAGCTTTCGATCATGGCCTTTCTCGCCGATGCTCTGTCACGCATCAAGCCGTCCGCAACCATCACGCTGACGCAGAAAGCCCGCGATCTCAAAGCCCAGGGTCGCGACGTGATCTCGCTGTCGGTCGGCGAGCCCGATTTCGATACGCCGGACAACATCAAGAACGCGGCCATTGAGGCCATCCGGCGTGGCGAGACCAAGTATACCCCCGTGGCCGGCATTCCGCAGCTTCGCGAAGCCATTTCGCGCAAGTTCAAGCGGGAGAACGAGCTTGACTACAAGCCTTCGCAGGTCATTGTGGGAACCGGCGGCAAGCACGTGATCTACAACGCATTTCTTGCCACCCTGAACCCCGGCGACGAGGTGGTGATTCCGGCCCCCTTCTGGGTGAGCTATCCCGAGATCGTGGCGCTGACCGGCGGGACGCCGGTCATTGTCGAGACCCGTATCGACAAGGGCTTCAAGCTGCAGGCGGAAGACCTGGAGCGCGCCATCACGCCCAAGACCAAGTGGGTGGTGCTGAATTCGCCGTCGAACCCCTCCGGCGCCGCCTATACGCGGGACGAGCTGAAGGCCGTGACCGATGTGCTGGTGCGCCATCCCCAAGTCTGGGTGATGACCGACGACATCTACGAACACCTCGTCTATGGCGACTTCGAGTTCGTCACGCCGGCGCAGGTGGAGCCCAATCTCTACGAGCGCACGCTGACCATCAACGGCGTGTCGAAGGCCTATGCCATGACCGGCTGGCGCATCGGCTACGCCGCCGGCGCGGAGACGCTGATCAAGGCCATGGACATGGTGCAGGGGCAGCAGACGTCGGGAACCTCCTCGATCTCGCAATGGGCGGCGGTGGAGGCGCTCGACGGGCCGCAGGATCATCTTGCGGTGTTCAAGAAGGCGTTCGAGGGCCGGCGCGACCTCATCGTCTCGATCCTGAACCAGACGCCGGGCATCACCTGCCCCACACCCGAGGGCGCATTCTACGTCTATCCCTCGGTCGCGCCGCTGATCGGAAAGAGGGCGCCGTCGGGGAAGGTCATCGAGACGGATGAGGACTTCGTGCTCGAACTGCTCGCCGCCGAAGGCGTGGCAACGGTGCACGGTTCGTCGTTCGGCTCCGGCCCGAACTTCCGCGTCAGCTACGCCACGTCGAACGACAAGCTCGAACAGGCCGGCCACCGCATCCAGCAGTTTGTCAACAGCCTGAAATAATCATTTGATTTTCCGATCGTTTCCCGTTGGCAACAGCGGGAAACGATACGGCGAGGCCGTCGCGTGCGACGAACGAGCCGGGCAGCGCGGCGTTCAGCCTGTCGTTGTAGAGCCCGAGACGCTCGTCGTTATGGCGGGGGTGCAGATGGAAGGCCGCCATCGCCTTCGCCTTGGCGGCGTCGCACAGCACGAGCCCCGCCTCGCAGGTCGAATGGCCCCATCCCTTGCAGCGGGCGTACTCCTCGACCTCGTACATCGCGTCGAAGATCACGAGATCGGCATCCGCCACGAAGGCGGTGAGGTCTGCCGGCGGCCAGTTGGTCCCGTGCTCGACGTCGCTCACATAACATACCCGCCGGCCGTGGAAGTCGAAGCGATAGGCGCTTGCCCCGTCCGGATGGAACAGCGGGCAGGTCGCGACCTTGAAGCCGTCATCGAAGTTGAGGGTCTCGCCGGCGCGAAAACCGACATACCGGAACTGCGCCGGCAGATCGTCGAGACGCACGGGAAACAGCGGCGGCGAGAACAGGCGATCGAGCGCCTCCCGCCCATCGGCGCCGCCGAGATTGCCGACATGGAGGCGGATGGTGTTCTGGCGGCCGAGGGCGGGGGCAAAGAACGGCAGGCCGATGACGTGATCGAGATGCAGATGGCTGAGCAGCAGGTCGATGACGCTTCCCGGCTCGTCGTCCGCAGGGCATTTGCCGCCGGTCAGCGCGTTGCCGAGGGGCGCAATGCCGCTGCCGGCGTCGACGACGAACAGCCGCTCGCCGCAACGGACCTCGACACAGCACGTCCTGCCGCCGAAAACGGCGTACTCGGGCCCTGAAACCGGCAACGAGCCGCGTACCCCCCAAAAACGCACCGACAACATATCGGCTGGAGGGTGCTGCACGGCTTGGGCAAGAGAGCCCGCCACAGGTTGCGTCAGTGCACTCATGAAAAGCAGCCTATCAGCATTCGCATCGGCAAGGCGTGCGATACTGCACCCTATAACTGTTCGACAATATAATCGAACCTGTCCACCCTGCGCCGCCGGTTTTTCCCCGGGAACACGGATGCCATGACCGTATCGAAGCAGAAAGCGCGCGCATTGTCCGGTTCGATGCGCAAGGGGAAGACGTGACGCCGGCTCTATGCTCTCGGCTCTGTCCCATAATCCGCCGGAGATCGGAACGTGCCTCGCCGGCCGGTCGTCGGGGGGCAGGCAAAAAACAGCCCGGCAGCCTGAGAACGGGAGGGGGCACCGCGGACGGTCCGCTCTACAGGCTGCCGAGCCAGGCACCGACGTGCATGACACGCCGGCGACAAGGGATCACTGAAACGCGGGGCGCGAGGTACTCGCGCCGAGCGGCTTCACTTCAATGGTCACTGAAGTAGCATTATTGACACGAATCATCAGTGCGTTGCCGCACGTGTCACTTTCACGACATCTGGGGCATGATTCCGCTAAGGAAATCCGCGAGATCGGTCGTGTGGTGCGCCACGTGGACGGCCGTGGACCGCGCCTGTTCGTGGGCTTCCCGGTGCGGATCGAGCGTCGCCGGCAGCACGAGCACCGTCTGCATGCCGAGCTGGTGCGGCACGGCGAGGTTGGCGGAAAGATCCTCGAACATGGCCGAGCGCGTCGGATCGATCCCGAAGCGGTCGAGGAAGCGCGCATAGGTCTGCGCTTCGGGCTTGGGCACGAATTCGGCGTCGACGATATCGAATGTGTCCTCGAACAGCCCGGTGATGCCGAGCCGCGCCACCACCGCGCCGGCATGCCCCCTGGAACCGTTGGTGAGGATGAACCGCCGGCCGGGAAGCCGTGCCACCGCCTGCCCCAGCCGCACATTGTCGGCCAGGGCCGAGTAGTCGATGTCGTGGGCGAAATCGAGGAACGCGTGCGGATCGATGTTGTACTCGTGCATCAGGCCGCGAAGGGTGGTGCCGTAGCGATAATAGTAATACTTCTGCAAGGCGCGCGACGAGATGGCGTCAAGCCCGAGCAGCGCGGCTATATAGAGCGTGATGCGGGTGTCCACCTGCGGCCAGAGGCCCGATTCGTGCGAGTAGAGGGTATTGTCGAGATCGAATATCCAGGTGTCGACATGCGCGAACCTGGCGGCTGCAGAAACGCCGTTTGCCTTCTCCGCCATTCCCGATTTGCGCTCCCTGTTGACGTTTCGGCCGATTCGCCGGGCGAGACCGTGCCCGCCGGGGCCAACCAAGATGATGCAGGCGGGCGACGTTCTCAAGGGCGGCGAGCGGACCGTGGCCGCAACAGCTCCGGCACCCCGCGCAATAGCGGAATCGTGAGCTGAACAGCTTCGCCAAACCTCGATCCCGGCCTTGACCCCGGCCCCGTTTCCGACTCCGATCTTGCAGAATCAAGCCTGTAGGACAACATAAACTCGCCTGCGCCGCTTTCAGGCGGGCGGGCAATATGTTAGGAAGCGCCGAACGAGGCAGCGTGCAAAAAGGCCGGAATCGTCCGGCGCGCCGCTTCTATCGATGCAACAGTTTGAATTCGCGCTGCAATTTCAGATTCGCCGTCAGGTGCCGCTCCAGGGTAGGAGTCAAGGGCATTTGCATTCTGAACGATGACGAAAAGATGAAAGGAACGACCGGGGGACATGGAGCGCCAGTCGAGTTTTGATTATGAGCAGCTTCTCGCTTGTGGGCGGGGAGAACTGTTCGGTGCCGGCAACGCACAACTGCCCCTGCCGCCGATGCTGATGTTCGACCGTATCACCTCCATCACCGAAGATGGCGGCGAGCACGGCAAGGGCGCCGTCACGGCCGAGCTCGACGTGCGGCCGGACCTGTGGTTCTTTTCATGCCACTTCAAGGGCGACCCGGTCATGCCCGGCTGCCTCGGCGTCGACGCTCTCTGGCAGCTCGTCGGCTTCTTCCTCGGCTGGCTCGGCGCGCCCGGGCGCGGGCGGGCGCTCGGCGTGGGCGAAGTGAAGTTCACCGATCAGGTGCTGCCCAACATCCGCAAGGTGGTCTACGGCGTCGACCTCAAGCGGGTTTTCCGCTCCAAGCTGGTTCTGGGCATCGCTGACGGCTGGCTGGAGGCCGACGGCAAGCGCATCTACACGGCCAAGGACCTGCGGGTCGGGCTGTTCACGGCCGACGACACGGCCGCCGCCGGGGCCTGAGCCCGGAAACGCGGCAGGGTGCGGCGACGGATGCGGATTCGGCGTTCCGGAACACATTGAGCCGGAACCATGAGCAACTCCACACCGCGCCGGGTGACTGGACACCGCCCTGCCCCGTCGCCATATGGCGCGATGTGGTTCGCGGCCCGCGACAACACGGATGTGCCGTGCGTGCGCGTCCGCGGTTGCGCACGGCGGCCCGCAGTTTATATGGTTTCAGCAGTTTGCGCCCGCCGCCGACGTCGGGTATCGGGAAAGTGGCCACCGGCTGCAAACGCTTCATAAGGCAATAGAGGGAAATTTCGCGATGAGACGTGTCGTGGTGACCGGGGTGGGGATCGTCTCATCCATCGGCAACAACGCGCAGGAAGTGCTGGGTTCGTTGCGCGAGGCGCGTTCCGGTATCGTTTTCGCGCAGGAATATGCCGATCTGGGTTTCCGCTGCCGGGTGCACGGCGCTCCCACGATCAAGCCCGAGGACTACGTCGACCGGCGCGCCATGCGCTTCCACGGCGGCGGCACGGGCTGGAACCATATCGCCATGGATCAGGCCATCGCCGATTCGGGTCTCGAGACCTCCGATATCTCGAACGAGCGCACCGGAATCATCATGGGTTCGGGCGGTCCGTCGGCGCGCACGCTGGTGGAGGCCGCCGACATCACCCGCACCAAGGGGCCGAAACGCGTCGGCCCCTTCGCCGTGCCGAAGGCGATGTCCTCGACGGCTTCCGCCACGCTCGCCACCTGGTTCAAGATCAAGGGCGTGAACTATTCCATCTCCTCCGCCTGCGCGACGTCCGCCCATTGCATCGGCAACGCCGCCGAGATGATCCAGTTCGGCAAGCAGGACGTCATGTTCGCCGGCGGCTGCGAGGAGCTCGACTGGACGCTCTCGGTGCTCTTCGACGCCATGGGCGCGATGTCCTCGAAGTACAACGACACCCCGCAGATCGCCTCGCGCGCCTATGACCTCAACCGCGACGGCTTCGTCATCGCCGGCGGCGCGGGCGTTCTCGTGCTGGAGGAACTGGAGCACGCCAAGGCGCGCGGGGCCAAGATCTACGCCGAGATCGCCGGCTACGGCGCGACGTCGGACGGCTACGATATGGTCGCGCCCTCGGGCGAAGGCGCGGAGCGCTGCATCCGCCAGGCCCTGGCGACGGTGAAGGTGCCGGTCGACTACATCAACCCGCACGCCACCTCGACGCCCGCCGGCGACGGGCCGGAGATCGACGCCATCCGCCGCGTCTTCGGCGCGGGCGAGGCCTGCCCGCCGATCTCGGCCACCAAGTCCCTCACCGGCCACTCGCTGGGCGCGGCGGGCGTGCAGGAGGCGATCTATTCGCTGCTGATGCTCAACAACGGTTTCATCGCCGAGAGCGCCAACATCGAGGAACTCGATCCCGCCTTCGCGGACATGCCCATCGTCCGCGAGCGGCTCGACAACGTATCGCTCAACTGCGTGATGTCGAACTCCTTCGGCTTCGGCGGGACGAACGCCACGCTCGTCCTCAAGCGTCTCGAAGCCTAGGAGACGCGAACGTGACAACGGGTTTGATGCAGGGAAAGCGTGGCCTCATCATGGGGGTCGCGAACGATCATTCCATTGCCTGGGGCATCGCCAAGGCACTCCATGAGCACGGCGCGGCGCTGGCCTTCACCTATCAGGGGGAGGCGCTGCGCAAGCGCGTCGCGCCGCTCGCCGAACAGGCCGGTTCGGACTTTCTCCTGCCCTGCGACGTGGAGGACCTCGCCTCGGTCGACGCCGTGTTCGCGGCGCTCAAGGAGCGCTGGGGCAGCATCGACTTCCTGGTGCACGCCATCGCCTTCTCCGACAAGGGCGAGCTCAAGGGCCGCTACGCCGACACCACCCGCGAGAACTTTGCCCGCACGATGCTGATCTCGTGCTTCTCCTTCACGGAAGTGACGAAGCGCGCGGCGGCGATCATGCCGGACGGCGGCTCCATCGTGACGCTGACCTACGGCGGCTCCACCCGCGTGATGCCGAACTACAACGTCATGGGCGTGGCCAAGGCGGCGCTCGAGGCGAGCGTGCGCTACCTCGCCAACGATTTCGGCCCCGACGCCATCCGCGTCAACGCGATTTCGGCCGGTCCCGTGCGTACGCTGGCGGGCGCGGGGATTTCGGATGCGCGGCTGATGTTCTCCTACCAGAAGGCGAATTCGCCCCTGCGGCGCACCGTGACCATCGAGGAGATCGGCGGCACGGCGGCCTATCTCCTCTCCGACCTGTCCACGGGCGTGACCGGCGAGGTCCACTACGTGGATTCGGGCTACAACATCATCTCCATGCCGCGCACCGAGACGCTCAAGGCGCTCGACGCGACGGAAGCCGCCACGGAAGCGGCGGGGAAATAGCCCTCTCCCATCGTCGTCAAAGCGCCGGAGCCTTCTCCGGCGCTTTTTTGTCTATACGATTTGCTTGACCCTTGCCATCTGATTGTATATACACATAGGTGTATGGTTTGCTTTCGAAAGAGACGAACGCGATGTCGCAGAACGTGGCATCTCGCTTGCCCGAGCGGTAAGCCAGCGGCGCGCTCACAGGAAGGGAGTTAACCCGCTATGCCCCGGAAAGTGGTCTTTGACGACGACAATCCGGAATGGGCCGAGGAAGACTTCAAACGGGCGCGTTTGCCACATGAGGCCCTGCTGCATGAGGCCCTGCCGCCCGAAAGTCTCGCCGCGTTCCCGAAAACCCGCCGTGGGCCGCAGAAGGCTTTGAGGAAGGTGCCCGTCTCCATCCGGCTGAGTGCGGAGGTGGTTGCGCATTTCAAGGCCACCGGCCCCGGCTGGCAGCGCCGGATCGACGAGGCGCTGAGGCGGGCCGCCGGCCTCGACCGCTGACTGTCTGCGTCGCCCGGCCGCCTGCTTTTCCGCCTCCCGCGCCGCGGGCTTTTTTCCGGGCTGGGCTGTCCCGGACACATCCCGGCCTGTGGGGATGTGCTATTAATCCGGTTCCGGCCACGGCCGGTCTGGCCGATGGCGGGATCTGACCGCCGCCGACGCATGGAGGCCGCATGGGACTGGCGACCCGGTTCATGAAACTGGTCTGGCTGTCGTTTCGCCGGTTCGACGCCCACGACGGCTGGGCCATCGCCAGCCACATCGCGCTGTCGGCCCTGATGTCGCTGTTTCCGTTCGTGATCCTCATCACCGCCATCGCCTCGACCTTCCAGGCGGAGGGCCTGGCCGATTCCGTCACCGAACTGATGCTGGAGGCATGGCCCAAGGAGGTCGCCGGGCCGATCGCCCGCGAGATCCACCAGGTGCTCACCGTCCAGCGCGGCGATCTGCTCACGGTGGGCGCGCTGCTGGCGCTCTACTTCTCGTCGAACGGCGTCGAGGCCCTGCGCGTGGGCCTCAACCGCGCCTATGACGTCACCGAGACGCGCTCCTGGTGGCTGACGCGGCTGGAAGCGTTCGGCTACGTCATCGGCGGCGCGGCGGCGCTGATCGTGTTCTCGTTTCTCGTCGTGCTGGGGCCGCTGCTGTGGCGGACACTCGTGGAATACATCCCGGCGCTTGCCCCCTTGCGCGGGGTCGTGTTCGCGGCGCGCTTCTCGGTGGCGACGCTGGTGATCATCGTCGCGCTTTTCGTCGGCCATCTCTGGCTGCCGAGCGAGCGGGCGCGCGGGCGGGGCAAGCGCATCGGCGGCCGGCGTACGCTGACCGCCGTCCTGCCCGGCGTCGTAGTGACGCTGGTGCTGTGGCTCGTCGGCGGCACGGCGTTCGGCATGTATCTCGACAGCTTCGCCCGCAACTATGTCTCGACCTACGCGGGTCTGGCCTCGGGCATGATCGTGCTGGTGTTCCTGTACATGCTGGCGGCAATCTTCATCTACGGCGCCGAGCTCAACGCCGCCATCATGGTGCTGCGGGGCGAGGCGCGCCGGCCCGCCGGGCCGGAAGCTCACGCGCGCGCGGCCGCCAACATATAGTTCACCGACAGGTCCGCCGCCTGCCGCCACTCGTCGCGCAGCGGGTTGTAGACGACGCCGGCCCTGTCGGTAACGGCGAGCCCGTGGCGGGTGATCGCGGCGGCGAGTTCGTCCGGCGTCACGAACTTGTGCCAGTCGTGCGTGCCGCGCGGCAGCCAGCGCAGGATGTATTCCGCGCCGACGATGGCGAGCGCGAAGGATTTCAGGGTACGGTTCAGCGTCGCCATGACGAGCAGGCCGCCGGGCTTCACCACGGCGCAGCTCGCTCCGACGAAGGCATCGACATCCGCCACGTGCTCGACCACCTCCATCGCCAGCACGATGTCAAAAGCCTCGCCGCGCGCGGCCACGCTTTCGACCGTCTCGGGGCGGTAGTCGACGGAAAGCCCCTGGCTCTCCGCGTGCGCCCGCGCCACGGCGAGGTTCCTCTCGGCCGGATCGAGCCCGGTGACCGAGGCGCCGAGCCGCGCCAGCGGCTCCGACAGCACCCCGCCGCCGCAGCCAATATCGAGCACGGACAATCCGGCGAGCGGAGCCTCGGCGCGGCTGTCGCGCCCGAAACGATTCGCGGCGAGATCGCGGATGAACGCCACCCTGACCGGGTTGAACCGGTGCAGCGGACGCATCGGCCCGCGCTCGTCCCACCACGTCTCCGCCAACCGGTCGAAGCGGGCGACCTCCTCGGCGTCGACCGTGCCGGACACCTTGTGCGGATCGCCTCCCGCCCTCTCCTGATCGCCTGTCATGGGTCCTCCAGCCGACTCGCTCGGCAGTGTCAAGACAAAATGCATTCCAATGCAGCAGTCACCTCGCCCGCGCCATTGACACGGCGGGCCTTGCTCGGCATCTATACACGCCTTTCATGCCGTCTTCATCGGCTGAATGTCAGTTCCCTTCGCCGCATCGCAAGCGGCGGTATTGCTACGGAAAGCGAACCTGAACCCATCATGGCCCGTCTGGTGTTGAAGTTCGGCGGTACGTCCGTCGCCAATATAGATCGCATCCGCAACGTGGCCCGGCATGTGAAACGCGAGGTGGATGCCGGGCATCAGGTCGCGGTGGTCGTATCAGCCATGTCGGGCAAGACCAACGAGCTGGTGGAGTGGTGCCGCGAGGCGTCGGCCATGCATGACGCGCGCGAATATGACGCGGTCGTCGCCTCGGGCGAACAGGTGACGGCGGGGCTGCTGGCGATCACGCTGCAGGCCATGGGCCTCGACGCGCGCTCGTGGCTCGGCTGGCAGATCCCGATCCTGACCGACGGGGCGCACGGCGCCGCCCGCATCACCGGCATCGAGGGCGCAGCACTGATCGAGGCGTTCGAGAAGCATAACCAGGTCGCGGTGATCGCCGGCTTCCAGGGCATCCACGAGACCACGGGGCGCATCACGACGCTGGGGCGCGGCGGCTCCGACACCAGCGCGGTCGCCATCGCCGCCGCCGTCCGCGCCGACAGGTGCGACATCTATACGGACGTGGACGGGGTCTACACCACCGATCCGCGGGTGGTGCCCCACGCCAGCCGGCTGGACCGGGTGTCCTTCGAGGAAATGCTGGAGATGGCGTCGCTCGGCGCCAAGGTGCTCCAGGTGCGCTCCGTCGAGCTGGCGATGATCCACAACGTGCGCACTTTCGTGCGGTCCAGCTTCGACGACCCGGATGCCCCGCGGCCCGGAACCCTGATTTGTGATGAGGAGGATATCTTGGAACAACAGGTCGTAACCGGCATCGCCTTCTCGCGCGATGAAGCGCAGATCACGCTGCGTCGCGTTGCCGACCATCCGGGCATCGCAGCCTCGATCTTCGGCCCGCTCGCGGACGCGAACATCAACGTCGACATGATCATCCAGGTCGCGTCGGACGACACCACCACGACCGACATCACCTTCACGGTGCCGGCATCGAGCTATGAGCGCGCGCGCAGGATCCTCGAGGAGCATCGCGACGTCATCCAATACGCCACGCTTCAGGGGGCCACCGACGTGGTGAAGATCTCCGCCATCGGCATCGGCATGCGCAGCCACGCCGGCGTGGCGGCGAAAGGTTTTCGCGCGCTGGCCGACAAGGGCATCAACATCCGCGCCATCACGACGTCGGAGATCAAGTTCTCGGTGCTCATCGATTCGGAGTATACCGAACTGGCGGTGCGCACGCTGCACTCCCTCTACGGGCTGGACAAGAAGCCGGAAGGCAAGCCCCAGCCAGCGCGGGACAGCGCGGCAGGTTGACGCATACCGCGCACCCTGCCCCGGCGCGTGCCCCGAAAAGGGAATGCCCTTTTCTGAAAAAGATTTGGAAAACAGGACAATGGAGCGGGACGGCTTTCATGCGAAAAACGCCATCCCGGCCCACGCAAGCGGCAGTTGTGCCGGAAGGTTTGCCGGAGCAATATCATCGTCTCATCGGTCATGCGTGTAGTGCCAAGCCGTCAGCATTCCGCGCCGTTGGGATATACTGGGTTACAGGCGGTTCGAAGCAGATCCGGGAAGCACTTGTTGCCGTATATTTGTGAAATTGCAGCAATGCGTTGCCGGGAATTCTTTTCATGCGGCTGCTTGCAGGGTTGCATGAACCTTGGTTATACCCCGAGAAACGAATGCTGGAGGTCCGCGTGGTGAGTCGCGGGTCGGGACCGGCGAATGACGGCCCGGCGTTAACGGGCGGAATGGGAACGGGCTGATGCGGGGAGCGTTGGGGAGCCCACGATTGCTTTTGCGTCGTCTGCGTGAGGTCATGGCGGAACCGGTCAGCGCGCAGGAGCGGCTGGACAAGGTCGTGGTCGTCATTGCGTCCAACATGGTGGCGGAAGTGTGCTCCGTTTACGTGCTGCGCGTCGACGGCACGCTTGAGCTTTACGCGACGGAGGGCCTCAATCCGGAGGCCGTCCACCTGACGACCATGCGGCTCGGCGAGGGCATCGTCGGCACCATCGCGCGCGATGCGGAACCACTGGCGCTCTCCGACGCCCAGCAGCACCCCGCCTTCTCCTACAAGCCGGAGACCGGGGAGGAGATCTACCACAGTTTCCTCGGCGTGCCGATCCTGCGCGCGGGCAACACGCTCGGCGTGCTCGTGGTCCAGAACCGCGCCCAGCGCATCTACACCGAGGAAGAGGTCGAGGCGCTGCAGACCACCGCGATGGTGCTGGCCGAGATGATCGCCTCGGGCGAATTGCAGGCGCTGGCGAAGCCGGGCGCCGATATCGCCGTGCGCCGGTCGCTGCATCTGCACGGCGTTGCGCTGGCCGACGGCGTGGGCCTCGGTCACGTGGTGCTGCACGAGCCGCGCGTGGTGGTGAAGGACATCATCGCCGACGACCCGCAGCGCGAGCTGATCCGCCTCGACGAGGGCATCGCCACCGTGCGCGAGACCATCGACCGGCTGGTGGAGCGCGGCGACATCGCCCACCACGGCGAGCACCGCGACGTGCTCGAGACCGTACGCATGTTCGCCAACGATCAGGGCTGGATACGGCGCGTGCGCGAGGTCGTCACGACCGGCCTCACGGCGGAAGCCGCCGTCAAGCGGGTGCAGTCGGACGTGCGGGCGCGGATGCTGCGCCAGACCGACCCCTACCTGCGCGACCGGCTGCACGATCTCGACGAGCTGTCCGACCGGCTGCTGCATGCGCTTGCCGGCGAGCAGTTCGGCGTCTCGCGCGATAATCTGCCGGAAAACGCCGTGCTGGTCGCCCGCTCCATGGGGCCTGCGGCGCTGCTCGACTACGACCGATCGCGCCTGCGCGGCCTGGTGCTGGAGGAAGGCGGAGCGGGAAGCCACATCGCCATCGTCGCGCGCGCGCTCGGCATCCCGGCGGTGAGCGAGATCGCCGGCATCACCGGGCTCGTGGAATCGGGCGACGCCATCATCGTGGACGGCTCCGCCGCCGATGTGCAGGTGCGTCCCCAGCCGGACGTCGAGGGCGCCTATGCCGAGAAGGCGCGCCTGCGCGCCCGCCGGCAGGAGCAGTACAAGGCCCTGCGCGAACTGCCGGCCGTGACGCTCGACGGCGAGCGCATCTCGCTCAACGTCAACGCCGGACTGCTGGTCGACCTGCCCCACGTGTCGGAGACCAACGCCGACGGCGTGGGCCTGTTCCGCACCGAGTTGCAGTTCATGATCGCCGAGCGCATGCCCTCGACCAGCGAGCAGGAAGCGCTCTACCGGCAGGTGCTCGACGAATTGGCCGGTGCGCCCGTCACCTTCCGCACGCTCGACATCGGCGGCGACAAGGTGCTGCCCTACATGCAGACCGTGGACGAGGAAAACCCGGCGCTGGGGTGGCGGGCGATCCGCATCGGCCTCGACCGTCCCGGCCTGCTGCGGGCGCAGGTCCGGGCGCTGCTGCGCGCCTGCGGCGGGCGGGCGCTGAAGGTGATGTTCCCGATGGTCGCGACCGTCGAGGAATTCATCCGGGCCAAGGCGATCGTGACGCGCGAACTCGCCTACCTGCGCAAGCTCGGCCATGTGGAGCCCGCGTCGATCGCCGTCGGGGTGATGGTGGAGGTGCCCTCGCTCGTGTTCCAGATCGACGAGCTGGTGAGCGTCGCCGACTTCCTTTCCATCGGCTCGAACGATCTCATGCAGTTCCTGTTCGCCGCCGACCGCGACAACCGGCAGGTGGCCGAGCGCTTCGATCCGCTGAGCGCGCCGCTGCTGCGCGCGCTGAGAACCATCCACAACGCCGCCGACACCGCCAACAAGCCGGTGACGCTGTGCGGCGAGATCGGCGGCAGGCCGCTGGAGGCCATGGCCCTGATCGGGCTCGGCTACCGGTCGTTCTCGATGTCGCCGGCCTCCATCGGCCCGGTCAAGGCGATGCTGCTGTCGCTCGACGCCGCCGCCATCTCGGCCGAGATCAACCGGCTGCTGAGCACTGCAGGCGACCGGGGCACGCTGCGTCAGGCGCTCGCCGGCTTCGCCGCCGCCCGGGGCATTCCCGTGTAGCGTGGAACCGGCCGCTTTGCCTCGTCACAGGTTTTTTATCGATCCGCATGTCTGACATCTCCACTCCGCCGCCAGAGCGTCTGGCCGCCATCCTCGATCGCCACGCGGTGCTGACCGCGACGCTGGCGGCGGGCGCCGATTCGGATTCCTTCGTCGTCCTGTCGCGCGAACTCGCGGAACTCGATCCGGTGGTCGAGGCGATTCGCGTCTATCAGGCGGCGGACCGGAACCTCGCGGACATCGAGGCGCTGATCGCCGATCCGCAGACGGACCGGGAACTGCGCGCCTTCGCCGGCGACGAGCGGCCGCAGGCCGTCGAGGAGCTCGCGGCGGCGGCGCGCGAACTGACGATCATGCTGCTGCCCAAGGACGCGGCCGACGAGAAGAGCGCCATCCTGGAAATCCGCGCCGGCACGGGCGGCGACGAGGCCTCCCTCTTCGCCGGCGATCTGCTGCGCATGTACACCCGTTACGCCGCCTCGCGCGGCTGGTCGGTGGAGATCCTGTCGGAAAGTCCCGGCGCCTCGGGCGGCTACAAGGAAGTGATCGCCGAGGTCAGCGGGCGGGGCGTGTTCGCGCGGCTCAAGTTCGAGTCCGGTACGCACCGCGTCCAGCGGGTGCCGGAAACCGAGGCGTCGGGCCGCATCCACACCTCCGCCGCCACGGTCGCCGTGCTGCCCGAGGCCGAGGACGTGGACGTCTCCATCGACGAGTCGGACCTGCGCATCGAGACCATGCGCTCGGGCGGCGCCGGCGGCCAGCACGTCAACAAGACGGAATCAGCCATCCGCATCACCCATGTCCCGACCAACACCGTGGTACTGGTGCAGGACGAACGCTCGCAGCACCGCAACCGCGCCAAGGCGATGGCGATGCTGCGCGCCAGGCTCTACGACGCCGAGCGCAGCCGCGCGGACGCGGCGCGCGCCGAGGACCGCCGGCTGCAGGTCGGCTCCGGCGACCGGTCGGAGCGCATCCGCACCTACAACTTTCCGCAAGGCCGCGTCACCGATCACCGCATCAACCTCACGCTCTACAAGCTCGACGAGGTGATGATGGGGGACCTCGACCAGTTGCTCGACGCGCTGATCGCCGAGCATCAGGCGGCGCTGCTCGCCCGCCAGCATTGAGGGCCGGCGGATGCGCCAGGATGCCGTACCCATATCCCGGCAAGACGCCCTGCGCGACCTGACGGCGCGGCTTGCCATGGCGGGCATCGATACCCCGGCGCTCGACGCGCGCGTGCTGCTGATGCACGCAGCCCGCCTGTCCGCGACGGACCTCTACGCCTGGCCCGACGAGGCGCTGCCGCCCGACGCGCTGGAACGGCTCGCCGCCGCGGCGGCGCGGCGGCTGGCGCGCGAGCCCCTCGCCCGCATTCTCGGCGAACGGGAATTCTGGGGGCTGCCCTTCGCCCTTGCCCCCGCGACGCTCGTGCCCCGGCCGGAGACGGAACTGATCGTCGAGGCGGCCATCGCCGAACATGCCCGTATCGCCGCCACCCGTCCCGGCGAGGCGTTCCGGTTCCTCGACCTTGGGACGGGATCGGGCTGCATTGCGGTCGCACTCATGCACGAGCTGCGCCGGACGGGCAAGGCCGGCGACGCCCGGGGCGTTGCCGTCGATCTGTCGCCCGAAGCGGCGGCGACCGCGCGCCGCAACGCCGACAGAAACGGTGTCGGCGACGGCCTGTCCTGCGTCGTCGGCTCCTGGGGAGCGGCGCTGGCGGGGCGCGGGTTCGACGTCATTCTGTCCAATCCGCCCTATATCGAATCCGCCGCGATCGCCGGCCTCGACGCCGAAGTGCGGGAGCACGATCCCTGCCTCGCCCTCGACGGCGGCGCGGACGGGCTCGACGCCTATCGGGCGATCTTTGCCGAAGCCCCCCGCCTGCTGCGCGCCGATGGCGCGGTGATCGTCGAATTCGGCCGGGGACAGGCGCCGACTGTCGCCGGCATCGCAGCCGCGCACGGCTTCAGCGTGGCCGTGCCGGTCGCCGATCTTGCCGGAACGGAGCGCGTCATTGTTGCCACATTCTCGTGAAAATGATGCGCGTTAGCGCATGGGCCGTAGAAAACGCTTGGCGCGACTGCGGCAAGGCGATAATGTTTCGCTATGAATCAGGCTCGGCTGTCGATCTGAGGCCTTTTAGATGCTTTCGGCATCTTGGGGTGTGGCCGGTTTTCGTCCTCTGTTGAGCTGAACGCATTCGATCGATGAATGTCGCCAGCAGGCCGGAACGTTGCGTGATCAATCGAGGCAACTGTCTGTCGTTGGTATACGCGCCGCCTTTCGGGCAAGCAGCGATAGAATGCGCCTTGCGGGGAGTAGGACGCTCCCGCGGGCGGGGTTGATACACTTTAGTTGCAGTGAGCCTTATTCGCTACCTCTTGAACAGGGTTTTCAGCATGTCTGGAAGTTGTGCGCGCGTGTACCCGGCCAGCGCCCGGTCCTGGGACACGGAAATACTTCGATCGCCGGCTGGTAAATGATGGCCCGGCTGACCATGTAAACCTTGTTCCGGTCCCTGAAGATGGCCTGGATAGTCGGAACTCCTCTTGATCCATCGCTTTCGGAACAGATGCATATCCGACCAGTCCGGACTTCGCCGGTTCGATACGGTCGCCGGCCGTTGCCGGTGGCGCGTCTTTCCAGCCGTCCTCATCGGAACCGTTCATTGGCGCACCGACCCAGGGAATGGATGCCGTTTTCTGGATGAATTCGATGCAGAAACAAAAAGATAGAGCGGGATGGCGGAAGAGCGAAAGGCCGCCTCGCGCGAGGGATGGAAAGACCGTCGCGCCGGTCCGGTATCGCCGGGACAGTGCTGCGGAAATGGAGCGGCGGCATCTGAGAGAAAATGAAGACGTCGCTTTATCTTTCTGATTTGACGCCGGATTTTCCCGAAAGGCGCGAACTGCGCTTCGGTCCGGTGTTCTGGCGGGCACAGGTGTGCCGTATGGGGGCGACGATCCCCCTCAATTGTAGCTCCCGAAGAGATTAATCTTATGAGACCAGGTCAAAACAGGCGTATGCGCAACCGGGGACGGAAGGCCCCCAATCCGCTGACGAAGACGTTCGAGTCGAACGGACCCGACGTCAAGGTTCGCGGCACGGCGCAGCATATCGCGGAAAAATACACGCAGCTTTCGCGCGACGCGCAGGCCTCGGGGGACCGAGTCGCCGCCGAGAACTACCTTCAGCACGCTGAACATTACATACGCATCATCCTCGCCGCCCAGGCGCAGTTCCAGCAGAACTTCGGCTTCCCGCGCCAGTTCGACGACGAGCAGGACGATCTCGTCGAGGAGAACGGCATCGGCTACGGCGTACAGGACTACAGCACGCCCCAGCCGTCCGCGCGCTTCCCGCTCGCCGATGACGAGGCCCAGCCCATCCTGCCCGCGCGCGGCCAGCAGGAGCCCCGATCGCACGAGCCCAGGACGCAGGAGTCCAGGACCCAAGAGCCCAGGACCCAAGAGCCCAGAACGCAGGAGCCGCGCAATGCGGAGCGTTTCGAGCGCCCCGACAGGCAGGAGCGTCCCGACAGGCAGGAGCGGCGCGAGCGTTTCGCAAGGCGGCGCGAGGCCGCCGCGAACCGGTATGCGCAGGCAGCGCCGGCCGATGACGCGGGTTCCGCGCAGCAGCCGATCCTGCCGGCCTTCCTGACCACGCCGGTGCGCACGGTTCCCGGCAGCGACGAGCAGCCGGTCATCCTGGCGCCGGAGCTTCCGGAGGTGAACGAAGAGGCCGCCGTCGAGCCCGTTGCCGCACCCGCCCCTGCCGCACCCGCCCCTGCGGCCGACGACACCGTGGCCACGGAGAAGCCCGCGCCGCGGACACGCCGCCGCCGCACCGTTGCAAGCGCCGCGGAAGGCGACGCCGCAACCGAGGGAACGGAAAACGGAGCCGAACAGCCGGTTCGGAAACCCCGCGTGACGCGCACGCGCCGCAAGAGCGTCGACGACGTCTCGGTCGCCGAGTAGCCGGAGCGCCGCACGGCGGCGCCTCGCTATCTCTTTGCCCACGCATCGGATTCGTCACGGGAACGACGGCCGTTTTCGGTGCGATGCGACCGATATGTGATTGACAAAGCCGCCGAACGCGCCGACATTGTCCCCATTCCGAGGGGTGCCCCGCGAGGGGGCTGAGATTCCGTCGAGGATTGTCCGCAGCTGTTCGATCGCGGGCAATCCGCCATGGTGACCCTTGAACCTGATCCGGGTCATACCGGCGGAGGGACGGGACCATGTCGGCGCCAAAGCCCTATCTTTATCTGCATGCCTGTCAGTCGCCCCGTGCCCGGATTCTCATTTCCGGGAGGAGCGGACGACATGACACCATCGACACAATCCACATCATCGAAACGCCCGCGTGACGGCATCGCCGCCGTGCCGGCCGGCGTCACGACCGGTCCCATCCACGGCTCGCGAAAGATTTACGCCAGTCCCGAGGGCCGGCCCGATATCCGGGTGCCGTTCCGCGAGATCGGGCTCGATCCCGCCTGTGGCGAGGATCCGGTGCGCGTGCCGGACACGTCCGGCCCCTATACGGACGGCGATGCGGCCATCGATCTCGAGCGGGGGCTCGTGCCCGTGCGGGCGGAATGGCTCGTGCGGCGCGGCTTCGATGCGGTCGCCCCGCGCCCCGTGAGGCCGGAGGACAACGGCTTTTCGGGCCCGGACATCCCCTCGGGCCGCCTCGTGCCGGCCTGCCCCGCCGCGCATCCCGTGCTGGAGGGGCGTCACGGGCAGCCCGTGACCCAGCTCGAATTCGCCCGCGCCGGCATCGTCACCGACGAGATGATCTATGTCGCCCACCGGGAGAACCTCGGCCGCGCGACCATGCTGGCGGGGGCCGAGCGGCGGCGCGCCGACGGCGAGGATTTCGGCGCGGCGATCCCCGCCTTCATCACGCCGGAATTCGTGCGCGAGGAGATCGCGCGCGGGCGCGCCATCATCCCGGCCAACATCAACCATCCGGAGCTCGAACCCACGATCATCGGCCGCAACTTCCTGGTGAAGATCAACGCCAATATCGGCAATTCCGCCGTCACCTCAACGGCCGCCGAGGAGGTGGAGAAGCTCGTCTGGGCCATCCGCTGGGGTGCGGACACGGTGATGGATCTCTCCACCGGGCGCAACATCCACAACATCCGCGGCTGGATCATGCGCAACTCGCCGGTGCCCATCGGCACTGTGCCGATCTACCAGGCGCTGGAGAAGGTCGACGGCGAGCCCGACAAGCTCACCTGGGAGGTGTTCCGCGATACCCTCATCGAGCAGGCCGAGCAGGGCGTCGACTATTTCACCATCCATGCCGGCGTGCGGCTCGCCTATGTGCCGCTCACGGCGAGCCGCGTCACGGGAATCGTCTCGCGCGGCGGCTCGATCATGGCGCGCTGGTGCCTGTCGCATCACCGCGAAAGCTTCCTCTACGAGCGCTTTGGCGAGATCTGCGACATCATGCGCCGATACGACGTGTCGTTCTCGCTCGGCGACGGCCTGCGTCCGGGCTCCATCGCCGACGCCAACGACGCCGCCCAGTTCGCCGAACTGGAGACGCTCGGCGAACTGACGCAGATCGCCTGGGAGAAGGGCTGCCAGGTCATGATCGAGGGGCCCGGCCACGTGCCGATGCACAAGATCAAGGCCAACATGGACAAGCAGTTCGCAACCTGCGGCGAAGCGCCTTTCTATACGCTAGGGCCGCTCACGACCGACATCGCGCCGGGCTACGACCACATCACCTCGGCGATCGGCGCGGCGATGATCGGCTGGTTCGGCACGGCGATGCTGTGCTACGTCACGCCGAAGGAGCACCTCGGCCTGCCCAACCGCGACGACGTCAAGACCGGCGTGATCACCTACCGCATCGCGGCGCACGCCGCCGATCTCGCCAAGGGCCATCCGGCCGCGAAGCTGCGCGACGACGCGCTGTCGCGGGCGCGTTTCGACTTCCGCTGGAACGACCAGTTCAACCTCGCGCTCGACCCCGACACCGCCCGCGCATTCCACGACGAGACCCTGCCCAAGGAGGCGCACAAGGTGGCGCATTTCTGCTCCATGTGCGGGCCGAAGTTCTGCTCGATGCGCATCACCCAGGACCTGCGCGCCGAGGCGGAACGGCTTTCGGGGCTTGACGGCAAGGCGCAGGAGTTCAAGGACACCGGCTCGCAGATCTACGTCCCGGCGGCGGAATGACCGGCGCACGTCCCCGGAAGGCGGATGCCGCTTTCCGGGGACGCGACTCGACGAAAAACCGCCCCCCTCCCGCCGGCGGACACACGACCGGAATCCCCTCCGCCACCGGCCCGGTCCGCGGCCGGTGGCGGACCGGGGGACTGATTATGAGTCGTAAGGTGCTGGCGTTTCGTATTCAATGCCTCTATAGTTCCCGCCCGCAGCCCCCTTGCATGTCGGCTAAATGCATCGGGGCCGGATGCATGGCGGCCCGGCCGCTTCTCTCTTGTGATTACGCAGGCCGGTTTCCTGACACGGTCCATAATAAACGAAATACTTCAGAGGGCAGGACGATGACCGACTATTTGCTTTCGCAGCCGCACACCGAGCCCGACCTCGTTCCGCCGATGGCGCAGGCGCTGCTGGAGGCCTTCGGCCGACACATCGGCGTCTCGACGCTGGGTTTCGACGCCAACGGGGAGTGCGGCCTTCAGGCGGGCGAGCACGTCGTCACGATACAGGCCGAGCGCGACAATGAGGCGCTGGTGCTGCGCGCCGAGGTCGCCGAGGCGCCGGCCAAGGCCAGCGAAGCCTTTCTCGCCCGCCTGCTGGTGGGCAATTTCAGCACCGCCTTTGCCGGTTTCGGCACGCTGGCGCTCGACGCCGCACGGCGCAGGGTCGTCCTGCTCAGCCGCCTGCCCCTCTACGGCCTGACGCCCGCCCCCCTGCAGGAGGCGGTCGAACGGCTGGCGACCGGCGCCGGCTTCTGGAAGCGCGAACTGGAGGCCGCACAGGCCGGCTCGCCGGACAACACGCCGGCCTGAGACGGCCCGCCGGCATCCCGACAAACGCTCATCCGTATCGATGCAGGCTGCTGCCGTGGCGCTTGAGCCAGGCTTCCGCCTCGTCGGTGCCGGGGCAGAGCCGGTACGTCAGGCGCCAGAAGCGGTCGGAATGGTTGAGTTCGGCGAGGTGCGCCACCTCGTGCGCCGCCAGATAATCCAGCACCATCGGCGGCGCGAGGATGAGGCGCCACGAAAAGTTCAGCCTTCCCTGGGCGGAGCAGGACCCCCACCGGCTGCGTGTGTCGCGCAGGGTGATGCTGCGGGCCGGCACGCCGAGAGAGGCTGTGTGCCGCGCCACCGCCGCCGACAGATCGCGGCGCGCCTGCCCGAGCAGAAAATCCTTCACACGGCGCGGCACGTGGGGCGCTTCGCCGGCAACGGTGATGATCGGCTGCCCGGCCGCGTCAAGGGCTGCGCCGACGCTGCCGCGCACCGCGCTCCAATGGACGATGCGGTGCGGTTCGCCGCGCAGCGGCACGATCGATCCGGCCTCGAAGGGCACCCGCAGGGGCACACGCTGCATCCGCTGCGCGATCCAGCCGGCATGGGCATCGAGAAACCGGCGTGCGGCCGCCATGTCGCTCTGCTCGGGCATGGTGAGCACCGCCTCGCCCGTCGCCATCGACACCCGCAGTGTAAACCGTCTCGCGCCCGGCCGCGGACGCAGACGCACGCTGAGTGCCTCGCCCTCGTGCACGACGTCGAGGCGTTCCGGCACGGATGGCGCGCGCCTGCGAAACAGAACAAGCGGCATCGTCGGATCCCGAATGAATGATCTTGTCATCAGCGACGATTCAGCGCCGCCTGTCAACCGCCAACCCGCAGGCCGCGCGCCCATCGGCCGGCGGGACCGGCGAAGGCCCTCATGCCGAAGGCCGATGAGCCAGACCCATCGGCCTTCGGTCGAGCCTGCGCGGCGTGGGCGGGATACCCGCCCGGCACCTGTCTGAAGAACGGGGCCGCCGGAATTACGCCACGACGGTGAGATTGCCCCGCGCCGACGACCGGCCCCGGGAGCCTGCCGGCTTCCAGCCCTGCGCCTGCTCTGCGTGATGCGCCTCGACCCTGTCGATGAAGGCGCGGATACGCGGCGCGATCTCGTTGACGAAGCGCCTGCCGTTGAACACGCCGTAGTGGCCCACGCCCTCCTGCAGGTGGTGGTCGCGCAGTTGCTCCGGAATGCGGGAACACAGCTTCTGGGCCGCCCTGGTCTGCCCGACGCCCGAGATGTCGTCGCGCTCGCCCTCGACGGTCATCAGCGCCGTGCGCCTGATGGCGGAGAGATCGACGCGCTCGCCGCGGTGCGTCAGGCCGCCCTTGGGCAGCGCCTGCTCCACGAAGACCTGCTCCACCGTCTGCAGGTAGAACTCGGCCGTGAGGTCCATGACCGCCAGATACTCGTCATAGAAAGCGCGGTGCTTTTCCGCCGAGTCGCCGTCGCCGGCGACGAGGTGCCGGAACATGTCGTGATGGGCGATCAGGTGGCGGTCGAGGTTCATGGCCATGAAGCCCGAGAGCTGCAGGAAGCCCGGATAGACCTCACGCATGAAGCCGGGGCGCGTGAACGGCACCTTGGTGATGCAGTTGCGCTTGAACCAGGCGATGCCCCGCTCCTGCGCCAGATTGTTGACCTCGGTCGGGTTCTCGCGCGTGTCGATCGGCCCGCCCATGAGGATCATCGACCGCGGCGCCGCCGGATCGCCCAGCGCCTCCATGCGCGCGACGGCGGCGATGACCGGAACCGCCGGCTGGCATACGCCCATCACGTGGACGTCGGGCCCGAGCTGGCGCAGCATCGAGATGACGTAGTCGATATAGTCGTCCAGATCGAAGGCGCCGGCCGACAGCGGTACGCCGGAGGCGTCGAGCCAGTCCGTGATGTAGACGTCATGGGTTGGCAGGAACGCCTCGACCGTGCCGCGCAGCAGCGTGGCGTGGTGGCCCGACATCGGCGCCACGATCAAAAGCTTGGGCTGAGATTTCCTCACGCCCGGCCGTTCGAAGCGGATCAGCCGGCAGAAGGGCTCCTCCGACAGGACGCGCTCGCGCACGGTGACCCGGCGCCCGTCGACCTCGATGCAGCCGAATTCGAATGCCGGCTTCGCGTAGCGGCGCGTGGTGCGCTCGAAGAGCTCGCATGCCGCCGATATCGTCCGCCCGTAAGCCGTGTAGCTCAGAGGGTTGGCAGGGATACTGAATGCATATTGCGTGGCGCTCGACACCGTGCGCGCCGGACGCGCGAAAGCGTAAGCAGCCTCATACCAATAGTAGGCGAGATTCATTTATTCCCGACCTCCTTGTTGTAGCGCACCCGGCTCATCGCCCTGGGCGCGCGTCGTCCCCGAAATGGCCCCGGCTCCCTCAACGCTGCCATCGCCCGCCACACAAATTCCCTCCGGACCGCCCGAACAGGGATATGAACGTAGTTGTTCCAATCACAGAAAACAATTTTAGCAATTGCGAAACAAGGATGATATTTCACTGCATGAACAGTTTCACGCGTAACCATTAACAGTGACTTAAGAATATTTCTCTGGAAATCGGCCGTAATGCCCTGTCGATAAGTCCGGCGGATGCGAATTCCGGCCGAATCAGCATCGAAAGCAGACAACGCAGGTGATTCGGGCGTGTTTTTGCCCGATCCCAGCGTCAGGTATCCCTTGGCGGCGTCCGCGCCCGTGACTCGGTCTCGCCATTGCGCGTTCTCCCGCAGGCGGATACACGGAGGGAAGCCCGCATGGCGCGGGCTTGCGACGCAATGTCTGGCGGAGAACGGATTGTTGGCGGAACCGGGGCGCATTCACGCCGAGCGCAACGCCCATCGGCTGCGGGTCGACACGCTGGTGCGGCTGCGGTGGCTCGCCGTGATGGGCCAGAGTGCGACCGTCGCGGGCGTGCATTTCGCGCTCGGCTTCCCGCTTCCCTTCTCCGCGTGTTTTACCGTCATCGCCTGCTCGGCGCTGCTGAACATCGGCCTGCGCATCCGCTATCCCGTCAGCCAGCGGCTCGATCCGGGGCTGGCGGCACTCATTCTGGGCTACGACATCCTGCAGCTGTCGGTGCTGCTGTTCCTGACCGGCGGTCTGCAGAACCCGTTCTCCATTCTCGTCCTCGCGCCGGTGATGATTTCCGCCACCGCCCTGCCGCCGTGGCGCACGCTGTTTCTCGGCGCATTCGCGACGGCGCTCACCACGGTGCTCGCCTTCTTTCACCTGCCGCTGCCGTGGCTGCCGGGCCAGAGCCTCGCGCTGCCGCTGACCTATGTCACCGGCATCTGGTGTGCGATCCAGCTCGGCCTCGGCTTCACGGGCGTCTACGCCTGGCGGGTCGCCAAGGAGGCGCGCCAGCTCGCCAACGCCCTCGCCGCGACCGAACTGGTGCTGGAGCGCGAGCAGCATCTCTCGCAGCTCGACGGGCTCGCGGCCGCGGCGGCGCACGAACTCGGCACGCCGCTCGCGACCATCGCGCTCGTGGTGCGGGAGCTCGACCGCTCGGTCGGCCGGGACCATCCCATGGCGGAGGACCTCACGCTCCTGCGCGAGCAGGTCGCCCGCTGCCGCGAGATCCTCGCCAAGCTGACCTCGCTCGGCACCGACGGCGCGGGGCCGCTCGACCGGCTCACCCTGTCGCATCTCATCGAGGAGGTCGCCGGCCCCCAGCGCGGCTTCGAGGTGCCGATCACCATCAACCGCGAGGGCGAGGGGCCGGAGCCGGTGACCGCCCGTAACCCGGGATTGCTCTACGGGCTCGGCAACATCATCGACAACGCCGTCGATTTCGCCGCCTCGCGCGTCCATATCGAGGCACGATGGAACGCCTCCGCCGTCACGCTCGCCGTGCAGGATGACGGCCCCGGCTTCACGCCCGATATCCTGCTGCGGCTCGGCGATCCCTATGTCACGACGCGCGGCACGGAACGGCGCGGCATCGCCCGGCGCAGCCGCGACGACAATGCCGAGGGACACGGGCTTGGCGTGTTCATCGCCAAGACGTTGATCGAGCGCACCGGGGCGCAGATAACCTGGACGAACGAGCCCGCGCCCGGCAACGGCGCACGAGTAGAGGTATCCTGGACGCGGGAGGCGTTCGAGCAGGGAGCGAGAGGCGGCCCGGCCCCATGACGCCCACACGGAGACGCGCCGGCGGGCATTGGCGCTACCAAATATTGGTATATAATCGGCGGGCAATGAGGCCCGATTCCAATAGGGCTTGGTTCATTGAGGAGACCCGCTCATGGCCAGAAACACCTCCGTTTCTCTCGGCGATCACTTCACTGATTTTATCGATACCCAGGTGCGGACCGGCCGCTACGGCTCGGCGAGCGATGTCGTGCGCGCCGGCCTGCGCCTGCTTGAAGAGCATGAAGCGAAGGTGAAGGCGCTCGAGGCCGCCTTGATCGCCGGCGAGGAATCCGGCCCGCCGCAGCCGTTCGACAATGAGAAATTCTTGAAGAGAATGCGCGACAAATATGTCAGATAAGCAGTCAGTCTATTCGCTGTCGCCGCTGGCTGAGTCGGACCTTGAAGAAATCTGGTCATACAGCTTCAAAACGTGGTCACTGGAACAAGCGAACCGCTATCACGCCGATCTTGTGGCCGCATTTGTCGATCTGGCTACCGGGCAGAGGTCGGGGCGGTCCGTTCACATACGAGATGGCTATTTCAAATACGCTGCGGGCTCCCATTTCATATACTACCGCCGATCCTACCCCGGCATTTTCATCGTCCGCATCCTGCATCAAAAAATGGATGCGGGACGCTACCTTTAGTTCATTTTATGTGACAGTTCTCCCATCGATTGCTACACCATGCCACCTGTCGGCAATGCCGGCCGAGCGTCGGCGCATCGATTGCCATCTCCAGAAGGGAGGAGCACCATGGCGAACGTAGACAATCCGGAAACGGACGCAGCCGAAGACCGCAGCCTCATCATCATCGATGATGATCACGCCTTTCTGAGCCGCCTCGCGCGCGCCATGGAGCAGCGCGGCTACGAGGTCCGCACCGCCGACACGGTGGCCAAGGGCATCGCCCTCATCGAGGAGCGGGCACCCGCCTATGCGGTGATCGACATGCGGCTCACCGACGGCAACGGGCTCGACGCCATCACCCGCCTCAAGGAGCTGCGGCCGGACGCGCGCGGCATCATCCTGACGGGCTACGGCAACATCGCCACCGCCGTTACCGCGGTGAAGCTCGGCGCCTTCGACTATCTCGCCAAGCCGGCCGACGCCGACGAGATCCACGCCGCCCTCCTCGCCAGCGCCGGGGAGCGGGTGGAGGTGCCGGAAAATCCCATGTCCGCCGACCGGGTGCGGTGGGAGCACATCCAGCGCATCTACGAGGCGTGCAACCGCAACGTTTCCGAGACGGCCCGCCGGCTCAACATGCACAGGCGCACGTTGCAGCGGATCCTGGCCAAACGCGCGCCGCGATGAGCCGGCGCGGAGGCCCTCTCCGCTCTAACTTTTTGTTTGCGCATCGTCTTTACCCAAAAGCGGCATCCACTTTCGGGGATCCTGCGCCAGGACCGGACATTGACAATCCGCGCCGGGAGACGGATACCCCCTCGCATGACCAGAACCGCCATCCGCTCCTCGACCGGTTTCAAGAAACTGCTGATCGTCGTTCACGACCTCGTGATGACGGGACTGGCGGTGGCGCTGGCCTTCATCATGCGCTTCGACGGCGTGCGGCTCGCAACGCGCATTGACGCCTTGCCGATGATCCTGCCGGGCTTCGTGCTCTATGCCGGCGTCATCTACTGGATCTTCTCGCTCTACAAATCGCGCTGGCGTTTCGCCTCGCTGCCCGACCTCGCCAACATCATGCGCGCGGTCACAGTGCTGGCGCTGACGCTGCTCGTCGTCGACTATGTGCTGGCGTCGAGCACGTTCTACGGCTTCTTCTTCTTCGGCAAGATCACCATCATCCTCTACTGGATGCTGCAGCTCTTCCTGCTCGGGGGGCCGCGCCTCGCCTATCGCTACCTGAAATATGCCCAGTCGCGCCAGACGCTGGTGCGCGAGGGGGCGGTGCCGGCGCTCATCCTGGGGCGCGGATCGGACGCGGAGGTGCTGCTGCGCGCCATCGAATCGGGGGCGCTGCGCAAGATCGAGGCCAAGGGGATCCTAACCCCGCGCGCCACCGATCTCGGCCAGTCGATTCGCGGCGTGCCGGTGGTCGGCGAATTTGCCGATCTCGAACAGGCGGTGGCGGAATCCACTGAGCGCGGCCACAACATCCGCCGGCTGGTGCTGGCGCCGAGCGCGCTCGGGCAGGAGGCCGAGAGCGAGCACATCCTGGCGCGCGCGCGCAAGCTCGGCCTGCCGCTGTCGCGCATCCAGGGGCTCGACGCCAGCGCCGGCGAGTTTACCGGCGGCATCGCCTCGCTCGCTCCCGTAGAGATCGAGGACCTGCTGCTGCGCCCCACCGTCGAGATCGACCACGAGCGCCTTGCCCGCTTCATCCGCGGCAAGCGCGTGGCCGTGACCGGCGGCGGCGGCTCCATCGGCAGCGAGATCTGCATGCGGGCGGCGGCCTTCGGCGCCTCCGACATTCTGGTCGTCGAGAACTCCGAGCCGGCGCTGCACCAGATCACCGAGGACCTGCGCGCGCTCGACGACGGCCCCGTGGTCCATGGCGCGATCGCCGACGTGCGCGACCGCGGCCGGCTGCACCGGGTGCTGGCGGCGTTCCAGCCGCATCTCGTGTTCCACGCCGCCGCCCTCAAGCACGTGCCCTATCTGGAGCAGGACTGGGCAGAGGGCGTGCGCACCAACGTGTTCGGCTCGGTGAACGCGGCCGATGCGGCGCTCGCGGCAGGCAGCCGCGCCTTCGTGATGATCTCCACCGACAAGGCCATCGAGCCGGTATCGATGCTGGGCGCGACGAAGCGGTTCGCGGAAATGTACGCGCAGGCGCTCGATGCCGAGAACGCGGCCGACCCGCAAGCGCCCCGGCTCATCGCCGTGCGCTTCGGCAACGTGCTCGGCTCAAACGGCTCCGTGGTGCCGAAGTTCAAGGCCCAGATCGCGCGCGGCGGGCCGGTCACCGTGACCCACAAGGACATGGTGCGCTACTTCATGACAGTGCGCGAGGCGTGCAACCTCGTCATCACCGCCGCCTCCCACGCCGATGAGGACATGCGCGCGGGACCGGCGGCGAACCGCCCGGCCGACAAGCCTTCCGTCTACGTGCTCAAGATGGGTCAGCCCGTGCGCATCCACGACATGGCCGAGCGCATGATCCGCCTCGCCGGCTTCGAGCCGGGCACGGACATCGAGATCGCCATCACCGGCGTCCGGCCCGGCGAGCGGCTTCACGAGATCCTGTTCGCCCACGACGAGGCCATCACCGAGACCGGCATCGACGGCGTGATGGCCGCCAAGGCCGTGTTCCCGAGCCGTCTCCAGCTCAATGCCTGGCTGGCGAAGCTGGAGGACGCGGTCAACCGCTACGACCGGGCCGCCGCGGAAGCGGTTCTCGACGCCGCTATTCCCGATTACGCCCGGCGACAGTCACCCCCGCAGCCAGCAGCGCTCCCAACCGCCGAAGCCCCTCCCGGGACGAAACGTTCGGCGTGAAGCCGCTCTCGGCAAGGCGCGTGCCGCCCGCCACCAGCGGACTGTTGAGGCGATCGAGCAGTTCGGCGCGCCCTGCAAGCCGCAGCGCCCCGCGCAGCACCGATACCGGCACCGGCACGAGCCCGGCGCGCCGCCCAAGCCCTTCCCGCAGCGCCGCCAGCATGCCGGCGACGTCGATCGGTTCCGGGTCCGCGACGATGAAAGGCCCCGACAGGGGCCGGCCGGCGGCATCGTCCGTGGTCAGCAGATGCTGCGCGGCGTCCGCCACCGTCTCGACCGCGACCAGCGAGCGCAGGGCGTGCAGTGCCCCGAACGGCAGCGGCACGGGCAGGCGGGCGAGCCGGATCAGCGCCCCCATGTTGCCGCGCACGCTCTCGCCGTAGACGAGCACCGGCCGCAGGGCGGCGGCCGGCAGGTCGTCGATCTCCGCAAGGCCGCGCTCGGCGGCGAGCTTCGAGCGGCCGTAGTCGTCGGTCGGATGCGGCTCGTCCGCTTCCGTCAGCACCGAGGGCGAGGACGGACCCGCCTGGGCGCGCACGGACGACATCAGGACGAACCGCCCCGCCCTGCCCCGCGCCGCATGCGCCAGATGCAGCGTCGCGGCGTGGTTGACCCGGTGATAGTGCTCGCTCGCCACCCCCGGCCCCGCATGCGCGATACCGGCCGCGTGGATCACCGCGTCGACCCCGGCGAGCGCCGCCCGCCAGTCGGGCAAGCCGCCGATATCGCCCACGACGGCGCGCTCCACCGCGCGCCCGGTATCGCCCGCGAGCGGCCGCTCGTCGCGCAGCGCGACCCGCACCGCATGGCCCTGGCGCACCAGCGCCTGTGTCAGGTGGCGGCCGATGAAACCCGTTGCGCCGGTGAGCAGAACGCGCATGTCAGCCTCCTTGCTTCGACACCGGCACAGGGCGGGAAAACCGCATGAGCGTCGCGGCCACAAGCCCGAAACCGGCGAGGACGGCCCCTGCCTGCGCGGGAACTGATGGAAAGGCGAGGCTCGCCGCCGCCAGCGCCGCCAGCGCGACGTTGAGGCCGGCCACCTGCCCGACGACGGCGGGCACGGTCCAGCCGTTATCGGTCGCACGCTGGTAGAAATGGCTGCGATGCGCCTCCCAGACGCGCTCGCCGCGCGCGAGCCGCCGCAGCAGCGTCACGGTAGCGTCGGTCAGATAGTAGAGCGGCAGCAGCACCGCCGCCGCGAGCCCGCTCTCACCCGCGAGCCGATAGAGCAGGAAACCCGCGATCAGCCCGATCGGCAGCGATCCGACATCGCCCAGAAAAAGCCGCGCCACCGGACGGTTGAACGGTGCGAAGCCGACGAGCCCGCCAAGCAGCCCTGCCGCGATCAGGCCGTCTGCGGGATCGAGCCAGCCGGCGAGCGAGAAGAGCACGAGCGCCGCCGTCACCGGCGCCATTTCGGCAACCGTCATCCAGTCGAGGCCGTCCATGAAATTGACGAGATTGACGAACCACACGCCCGCGAGGCCGATCAGCACCCCCTCCACAGCGAAGGGGACAGCGGGAAACAGCCGCCCCACGCCCGCGCCGGCGATCACCGCCGCCACGGCAAGGGCCTGGAACATGAGCCGCAGCACGGGCGGCAGAGGCCGGATATCGTCGATCGCGCCGATCACGCCAAGGCCGACCGCGCCCGCCGCCAGCACGGCGAAGCCGGGCAGCGCGTCGTCGAGGCCGGAGAGCGCCAATCCCGCCGCCGCGCACGGCAGCGCCGCCGCCACGACGGCGATGCCGCCGCCCTGGGGCGTCGGCATCCGGTGGCTCGAGCGCGCGTTGGGCCGCGCCAGCGCATAGCGCTGCAGCAAGGGCTTCAGCAGGACGATAAGCAACGCCGACAGACCCGCGGCGGCAAGCACGACGCTGGTGATGCCCGCCACGCTCATGCCCCGTTGCCGCCGCTCACGCCGTGATAATCGCGATACCAGTCCACGAAGCGGCCGACGCCTTCCGAAAGCGGCGTCACCGGCGAGAAGCCCGTATCGCGCGCCAGATCGGCGATGTCGGCGGCGGTCTCCAGCACGTCGCCGGGCGGCAGCGGGACTTCGGTGCGGCTCGCGGACCGGCCGACCGCCTGCTCGATGAGATCGATCAGCCGGTTGAGCTCCTCGGGGCGGTTGTTGCCGATGTTGTAGACGCGATGCGGGGCGGCGGACGTCGCTGGATCGGGCTTGAGCGCGTCCCAGGCCGGGTCGGGCGCAGCCGGCCTGTCGAGGATGCGCAGCACCCCCTCCACCACGTCGTCGATATAGGTGAAGTCGCGCCACACGCGCCCGCCGTTGGCGACCTTGATCGGCAGCCCGCGCGCGATGGCGTCGGTGAAGATGTAGACGGCCATGTCGGGGCGGCCCCACGGCCCGTAGACGGTGAAGAAGCGCAGGCCCGTGGCGGGCAGGCCGTAGAGATGCGCATAGGCATGGGCCATCAGCTCGTTGGCCTTCTTGGTGGCCGCGTAGAGGCTCACCGGATGGTCGACGTTGTCGCGCTCCGCGAAGGGCACCTTGCGGTTGGAGCCGTAGACCGAGCTCGACGAGGCGTAGACGAGATGGCCGATCCCGCCGTGGCGGCTCGCCTCGAGCACGTTGAGGAAAGCCACGATGTTGCTCTCGACATAGGGGTGGGGCTCGATCAGCGACTGGCGCACGCCGGGCTGGGCCGCCAGATGCACGACGCGCCGCGGCGCGACCTCCCGGAAAACCTCCGCCGTGGCGCGCGCATCGGCGAGATCGATGCGCCGGAACGAAAACCGGGGATCGCGCCGCAGTTGTGCCAGCCGCGCCTCCTTCAGCGCCGGATCGTAATAGGACGTGAGGCTGTCGATGCCGACGACGTCCTCCCCCCGCGCCAGCAGGCGCCGCGCGACATGAAACCCGATGAAGCCGGCGGCCCCCGTCACCACGACGGGCGGAGCAGCACGCGCAACCGGGGCAGGCTCGGAAGAAACGTTCGACAAGGCAACATCCGTTCAGGTCGCGATTGGCGCAGCGTGCAGAAAAGTGGGGACCACTTTTCGTCGACAAAGCTGCGCAAACTCAAGAACCCAGAGCGCAGGTTCCGATTCCGTCGGAACGTCCGGCGCTCTAGATGCCGGGACAATAAAGTATTTTTCGGGGAATGGGAGAGCGAATCCGCCGTTTCGCAGCCATTGCCGCCAGCATCGCACACTTCCCAAGGAACATTTCAGCGCAGGCAGCGTTTTTCGGACGCGCGCACATTCTACCCAGACAATACGAAGGAGAAATTGATGGGTACTGCAGAAAACACATGGGACAGGATTCAGGGCAACTGGAAGCAGTTGACCGGCCAGGTCAAGCAGCAGTGGGGCAAGCTCACCGACGATGACCTGACCGTCATCGACGGCAAGCGCGAGGAACTCGCGGGCAGGTTGCAGGAGCGCTACGGCTATGCCAAGGAGCAGGCCGAGCGCGAAATAGACGAGTGGACCTCGCGTCAATAAGCGCACACCCGTTTCTGCGAACATCTGATAAAGTATTCCGGCGCTTCCCGCACGCACGAACGCCCTCGACGCGTGAGAGAAATGCCCGGAACCCGGCGCCAGTTGCTCCCCCGAGTGCTGGCGCCGGTGCTTGAGCTCCAAACCAGGCAATACGTACCGTATCGGGATCGATCCGACGCGTCGGCAAAGCGATAAAGCGGCGGGGTGACGCCGGCGCGCGATTGCCCCCACTTTTCGACAACATCCGTTTTCTCAAGAGGACACACCGATGGCTGACAAGACCGAAAACAACATCAATTCCGAAATCGAAGCGCTGCGCAGCGAGCTCAAGGGCCTGACGGACTCGGTCGCCGATCTGGTGCGCCGGGAGACGGAGCATGCCCGCGCCAACGTCAAGGGCCTTGCGGACGATCTCGCCGACAACGTTTCCTCGGCCGCCCATTCGGTGGGCGCCACCGGCCAGCGCCTGGCCGCCGATGCCCAGGAGGGCGTGCGCTCGGCGGCGTCCAAGGTCGAGGCCTGCATCGAGAGGAACCCCGTGCAGTCGGTGCTGGTTGCCGCCGGCGTCGGCTTCGTGCTCGGCCTGCTGAGCCGCCGCTGATGTTCGGGCTTCTGCGCGCTCTCATCGGGGCGCAGGTCTTCTCCGCGCAGGTCGGCCGGGTGCGCCGCGAGGCGCGCCAGGCCGTCGCGCGCATCGTGCTCGGGATCGTCGGGGCGTTGCTGGTCATCGCGGCGGCGGGCTTCTTCACCGCGGCCGGCCATGCCACGCTCCACCGCGTCCTCGGCCCGGTCAGCGCGTCGCTCATCGTGGGGGGCGTCTATCTGGCGCTCGCCCTGATCGTCTGGCTTGCCAGCGCGCTTCTCGCGCGCAGGCCGCCCGCCCCGGCCGAGACGCCGGACCTCGCGGCGGCCGCACAGACGGCGCTCTACGGCATAGGCCAGAGCGTGGGAGACGCGGCCCGCAAGATCGATCCGCAGGCGCTGGCCACCGAGGGCGGGCGGAAGCTCGCCCGCACCGTCGGTCCCCTGACTCTGGCGGGGATCGCCGTCGCCGCCGGCTATCTCCTCGCCCGCCGGCTGGATCGTTGAGAGGCCGCGCCGGAGAGGCCCGGCCATCGGCGAAGGGCGGCAGGCGGCCGCCCTTCGGGCCGTTTCCGCCTATCCGGCCGCGGCCAGCGCCGCGCGCGGCTCGGCCCTCTGACCGAAGAACAGCGCCTGGCTGATCACCGCGCGCACGGCCTCGACGCTGAACGGCTTGGTGATCAGGAACGCCGGCTCCGGCCGCTCGCCGGTGAGCAGACGTTCGGGATAGGCGGTGATGAAGATCACCGGGATCAGCGAGTTGGCGAGGATGTCGTTGACCGCGTCGAGCCCCGAACTGCCGTCGGCGAGCTGGATGTCGGCCAGCACGAGCTGCGGCTGATGTTCCGAGACGGCGGCGAGCGCCTCGGCGTGGGTGCGGGCGATCCCGGTGACCTTGTGGCCGAGCCCCTCGACCAACGCCTCGATGTCCATGGCGATGATCGGTTCGTCCTCGATGATCAGCACGTCGGATGCGATCTGCTCGGAGATCTCGCGGCTCGCCTGCTGGACGAGCGCGTCGGCCTCCGCCGCGTCGACGCGGAGAGCCTGACCGATTTCCTCACGCGACAGCCCCTCCACCACTTCGAGAAGGAACGCAGCGCGGGGAAGGAGCTGCAAGGCGGAGAGCGTGCGCTGGGCGTTGCGCTCGGCGCCCGCAACCTCTCCGGCCTCGCCGCCCGGATCGGCTGCCGCGCCATTGCCCGGCACCCGCCGCCAGATGTCGAGCAGCACCCGATAGAGGGCGACGCGGGGCGCGATATCGCGCTGCAGCAACGCTGGATCGGCGACGAGCGCCTCCAGCGTTGCGACGGCGTATGCGTCGCCGCCGGCCTGGCTGCCGGTGAGGGCGCGGGCGAGCCGCCGCAGATATGGCAGATGGGGGGCGACCAGTTGGGAGAGAGACATCGGAAAGACCCTTCTTCGAGCTCACGGACAACATTCCGGCGAGGATATGACATCAGCCAATGCGCGACGATCAAAATCGGAATAGAATTGGATGAGGTTTGCCGGGTGTGCCGGTATCGTTTCCTTAACTTTGAGCAACGGAAAAAGTTCCTCGCGGTGGAACTTCACCCAAGCTCGGGCGTTCCACGGGTGATGCACAAGGCAGTTCAATTTGATAGGGCAACATGCCAGGCGGCGGAAGTCGGCGAAATGAAATCGAATGAATGTCTCCGCGCCGGATATGGCGGCTGATCCGGGGCGTTCGACATTGGAGGCCGTGATGAAGGAAACCGGACGATCTCCGGGCAGGAAAGCGATGACTGGAACAGCGATGCCCGATACCGACGCTGTGCGCGTGGCAGACAGCCAGGTGGCGGACACCCCGCTGGCGGACAGCCAGGTGGCGAACCTCAAGGTCGCGGATGTCGAGGCGAGAGCCGCCGGCATGCCGGGCGCGGATCCCGCCCCGCGGCCCTCACGGCGTGCGGGCCGCGCGGGCAAGCCGTCCCGGCCGGACAGCGCCGCCACCCGAAACAGGAGAGCGGCAGCGGCGCTCACTCCCGAAATCCAGAACCGGATCGGTTCGCAGTTGCAGTCGCTCTATAGCGACCTGCTGGCGGAATCGACGCCCGACCGCTTCCTCAAACTGCTCGAGGACCTCGACCGGAAGTCATAGAGCGTCAAACCGGACACGGATGCCGCCTTGGGAAACCGCCTTGGGACACCATTGGATGCATGGATAGGAGATTGGGCAGCGGCGGGGCTTCGATTGTCTGTCCGCAGCCCTAGCCGCCTCCATCCCGGGCGCATCAACGACCATCGCCCGTCCTCCGCCGGGGAGTGGGCAGGCAGCTCCGCCGAGGCCAGTTGCGTGAGACGATCGAACGGAGTAGCCGCCAGTGAACGAACGACAAGAATCTGTTCGCACGACCCGGACGCTCCCCGCCAGACTGCTCTTGCGCCCCAGGGCGTCCGACCGCACCCGGCAGCGAAGCCGCAGAGGCGGCCTTCGCAGCAAGATCATGGTGGCGCTCGGCATGGTGCTGATCCCCGCCGCCGTGATCGCCTGCATCTGGACCGTCATGCAGGACCGGCATCTTCACGACATCAAGCTCGCAATGGCGGCACGCGCCGCGCAGCAGGCGGCGCAGGACATCAACGTCTTTCTGCGCGATGCGACTCTGGTGGCGTCGACGCAATTCTCGGCCGAGGAGCCTTCCTTGACCGATCCGGAACGGTGCCAGGAACGGATGGGCGACATCCTGCGCGAACGGCGGGACTACGGCTTCGGGGCGCTGGTGGTGGATGACGCCCTCGTCTGCCTCTACGATACCGGCCGCTATCTGCCCACCGGCGAACGGGCGGCGATGGCGGTCGACACCATCCAGGGCGCGATGGCCGATCAGTTCTCGCGCTCCGTCAACCCGGCATTCGCCCTTTCGCCCGACGGCCGCTATCTCCTGCTCGGCGTGGCCCTGCCGCCCAACGGCGGGCAGGTCGCGGGCGAGACCCGGAAGGTGCAGGTCCTGCTCGCCCTGCGCACCGACATTCTCACCTACACCATTGCGGCGACACGGCTCGGCATCGACGGGGGCACGGCGATCGTGACGCGGCAAGGCGAGGTCATCGTCCAGTCCTCCTCCATCGCGTCGACCGCCGACTGGTTTCCGGAGGACGATTCCATTCTGCGCCAGATGCTCTCCGCGCCGTACCTGAGCGAGCCGGTCAGGGCGCAGGCCGGCTCCGGCGCACCGTCCCACTTCTTCGCCGCGGTGACGACCAATCCGGACATGCTGGTGCTCACCGGCTATCCGGACACGCTGCTGTTCGCCACGGAGCGGTCCATCCTGCTGGGCTCGCTGCTGCCGCCGCTGATCATGCTCGTGGCCGCAGCGGCAGGCGCCCTGTGGGCGGTGGAGCGGCTCGTGGTCCGCTGGATCAACTACCTGCAGCGGGTGACGCGCGTCTACGGCAGCGGGCGGCTGTCGGCGCGCGCGCTGCACATCGGCGACGCCCCGGGCGAGATCGCGGAACTCGGCGTGGCCTTCAACCAGATGGCCGACAACATCGCCAATCACGCCCTGCAGCGCGAGCGGGCGGCCGAGGAAAAGGAAACCCTGCTGCGCGAGCTGCACCACCGGGTGAAGAACAATTTCCAGGTCATCGTCAGTCTGCTGAACCTGAAGAAGCGATCCGCCCTGTCGGACGAGGGCGGATGGTCCACCCCCGACGGCGGGCTGCGCTTCATCGAAGACCACGTGCAGGCGATGTCGGTCGCCTACCGCGTCGGCTACAGCTCCGGCGATCTGGGAGACGCGCCCCCGGCCGAGCTGATGCACGACGTCATCGACTGCCTGCGCCGTTCCGCCGGGCTGACGGAAAACGACATCATCGAGGAGCCGCCGGAGGCGGGGCATTCCGTCGATCTCGACCGCGCGATCGGCATCGCGCTCTATTTCGCCGCGGCGCTGCCGGCCTATCTCGACGCGGTCGGGGGCGGAGCGCCGGAAGAGCAGCGCCCGAAAGTGCGGATCAGCGCCGTCGTGAACGCAGCCGGACAGGACCCCGGGACGCTGAGGCTGTCGTTCGCGCTGGTTCCGCCCCGGCAGGTCGAGCCCTCGCCGCTGCAGGACCGGCTGGCACGTGCCTACATCAGGCAGCTCGACGCGAGCCCGGTCCCGGGCGACGTGGAGGGCGAACGCATCATTCTCGTGCCTCTCAACGGCGTGGGCGCGTAACTGGAAGGCCGGAACCGATGGATTTCGAGGAACAATCCGGCCGCTGGCGCGTTCATCGCTCGAACGCAACTGTCAGGCACAAGATCAGGCGAGGCGCCCAGCGCCCTTGTTTGCGAAACACGGTAGTGGCCAAACTCAAGCAATCCGTATCGGCAACGTACGCACCGGCCATGCTGGAACAGAACCTGAAAAACAGGGATAGCAATGATGCCGCAAACGGTTGACATCGGTTATGACGAAGACGCGCCCGCTGCGCCGAGCCAGACGGCGGGTGCGGCCAGCGAACGCGTCCGGCAGGACCTGGTCAGCGCCATCCCCCATCTGCGCGCTTTCGCGATTTCACTGTGCGGCAATGCCGACCGCGCCGACGACCTCGTGCAGGAAACCCTGATCCGGGCATGGTCGAAGCTCTCTTCTTTCACCGAAGGGACCAATATGGTGGCGTGGCTCTACACCATCCTGCGCAACGTGTTCTATTCGGAATACCGCAAACGCCGCCGCGAGGTCGAGGACGTGGAAGGCCGCATCGCCGCACGCCAGGTCGCCCCGCCGGCGCAGGCCGCGCACATGAACATGCGCGATTTTCGCGAGGCGCTGATGCAGCTGCCCCACGACCAGCGGGAAGCGCTCGTGCTCGTGGGCGGCGCGGGCCTTTCCTATGAGGAGGCAGCGGAGGTCTGCGGCTGCGCGCTCGGCACGATCAAGAGCCGCGTCAACCGCGCCCGCAAGCGGCTGGCCCAGCTTCTCTTCATCGACCACGTCAACGAGATCGGCCCCGATCCGCAATGGCAGGGCCTGCTCGAACAGACCGCGAGCCCCGGCGGCGGACGGTAAGGGCGCGATCCGGCCGGACGGATCGCGCCATTGATGGCCGTTTCCGGCCCACATTATGGCGATTGACAGCCAATTGCGGCAAGGCTATGATACGCTATGTAAGGTTGATTATTGTTTCGCGTCGTTTTTGTCGCATGGCGTTTCATATTGTCGTGTTTTGAAAGAATTTGAGTCTGCAATACTGTCGCAAACTTATTTTTTATTCAGGATTTTGATATGATCATTTTATTCGTACGGCGTTCCGCTTTTCGCGGACAGGTCGCCATGGCTGCATTGCTGTTTGCCGCGACTCTTGCTCCTTCCTCCTCATTCTCCCAGGGGCTTCCCTCCGGCGGCGAGGTTGTCGGCGGCGCGGCAGGAATCAGTGCCGCCAACGGCCGGCTGGACGTGAACCAGACGTCGCCGACGGCCATCATTTCCTGGGAAGACTTCTCGGTCGGCGAAGGCGCGCACGCGCATTTCCACAACGGCAACGGCGCCACGCTCAACCGTGTTCGCGGCAACATCGCTTCCCGGATCGACGGCAGGCTCACCGCCACGGGATCGCTGTACCTCGTCAACCCGAACGGTGTCGCCGTGGGTCAGAACGGCACGGTGGAGACCGGCGGCAGTTTCGTCGCCACGACGCTCGACCTGTCGGACGACGAATTCGCCAGAGCGGCCAGGGGCGAGAGCTACACGCTCACCGGCACCAGCAACGCGCGCATCGTCAACGCCGGCAAGATCGGCGCCCTGGGCGGCGACGTCGTGCTGGCGGCACGCGAGGTCGAGAACGGCGGCGACATCGAAGCGAGTGCCGGCGCGGTCGGCCTGCTCGCGGGCAACGAGGTGCTGATCAGGGACCGCGAGAGTTTCGACGGGCGTTTCCTGGTCAAGAGCCGCAGCGCCGACACCAGCGTGAAGAACACCGGCAACATCAAGGCGGTCGAGGTCGAGCTGCGCGCCAACGGCGGCAACGTCTACGCGCTGGCGGGCAACAGGGGCGGCATCGTCACCGCCACCGGCTCCGCGACCCGCAACGGCCGCATCTTCCTGACCGCGGACGAGGACTATGGCGTCGACCGGGGCAAGGTCGAGGTGACCGGCACGCTCAACGCCCGCCAGCCCTCGAAGCGCGCCGGCGCGGCATTCGACGGTGGGCAGATCAGGGTTCAGGGCAGAAGCGTCAAGATCAGCAGCAAGCTGAACGCCCACGGCTCCGTGGCCGCGGCCGCTCCCGAAATGCTGCCCCCGCCACGTCCGGATGATCCGCTGCTGAACGGTGACGGCGGCATGGTCATGGTTTCCGGTCGCTGGGAGGGCTCCGACATCTCAGCCGCGTCCGTCAACGTCGCGGGCGTTACCGCCGGCAATTACCGTATCGCCCTCGAGGATATGCCGCCGGGCGGAGGTGCTTTTCCGCCGCCGCCGCCCGTCGTCATCGAACCGCCGCCGCCCGACGAGGAACCCGCGCCCCTTCCGGAGGAGCCTCCGCCCTCCGTGGAAGAGCCGCCCCCGACCGCCGAGGAGCCCCCTCCTCCGGTCGACGAACCCGCACCCGCCGCGGAAGAGCCTCCGCCACCTGTGAAGGAGCCCGCTCCGCCCACCAAGAAGCCGGTTGTCCCGGCCGAGAAACCCGCGCCCGTTTCGGAAGAGCCTCCGCCGCCGGTGGAGGAACCGGCGCCGCCCGCCGAAAAGCCGCCACCGCCCGCCGACGAGCAGTCGGTCGCCCCGGCCGGCCCGACGCAGCAGGACAAGAGGACTGCGGAGAATGCCGGAACGGTCACGGAGCCCGTCACGGCCGAGCGCGAGGTTGCGGAAGCCCAGCCCGCGGCACAGGAGGCGCCGGCATCCGAAGCCGTTGCTCGTCCGCCGGCCCCGACGCCCGTTCGCGGCGAGTGCGGCATGGCGATGCCGCGCAGTGTCGACATCGGTGCCGGCGGGGCTGTGGCCTCTGTCGACAGGGCATCGGCGGTGACACTCCGCACGGTCTGCGACGTGGATCTGCAACAGATCGTCCGGCAGCATCGGAGCCAGTAGCACGGCGACTGGAGCGCGTTCCGATCGAATGGAATCATTTGATCGATAAGAATTCGATCAAAATCAAAGCGTTAGAGCATATCAGCGTTTCCGTGAAATGATGACATGCTCTATAAGCCCCGGCCTCCCCGCCATCCGTCGAAAACAACCGTTCCGCCGGGGCCCTCCCCGGCGGAATGCCGTTCTCGCGGCTCCCGCTCTCGGCCTCTGGCCTGCCAGACGCCAGAGAAGCAGACAAGAACCTGATCGCGCCGCTGCTCTATCTCTTTGTTTACGCATCAAATTTAACCAAAAAATGATATCCATTTCTGGGTTTGATGCTGTAGAAGGCCGCCATTGCCACGCGTTTCGGGAACGGGATGACTTGTCGTCGAGTCGCCGTCCCGCGCCATCTTTTTGTTTGCGCATGACCTTTTCCCGAAGGCGGTGCCGCATTGGGGGATCGACCATGCGCCAGCCGGGAAAGCGCCGATGTTCTTCGCCCTGTCCAAGGTCGTGTGGTTCTTCACCAGCCCGACCAATTTGCTGATGATGATGCTCATCGCCGCGTGCCTGCTGCTGTTCACGCGGTTCGCGAAGGCGGCGCGGGTGGTGGCGCTCGCCATCGCCGTCGTCCTGTTCGTCGTCGGGGTCTCGCCGTTTTCGCGCTTCTTCGTCCAGACGCTGGAGAACGTCTACCCCGACATTTCGCGCGATCCGGGGCGGGTCGACGGCGTCATCGTGCTGGGCGGCGCGACCAGCTTCGCGCGCGGGCAGTTGCGTATCGGCAATGCCGGATCGCGGCTCGTCGCGGCGCTGGAGCTCGCCCGCGCCCACCCGCAGGCGCCGGTCATCTTTTCCGGCGGCAGCGCGCGCCTGCTGATCGCGGAAGAACGCACCGAGGCCGAGGGCGCGCGCATCTTCTTCGATCTCGCCGGGCTTGCCCCCGACCGTGTCATTTATGAAAATCAGGCGCGCAACACGTTCGAGAACGCCGTCTACGCCAAGCGGCTCGCCGACCCCAAGCCCGGTGAGCGCTGGCTGCTCGTCACCTCGGCGTTCCACATGCCCCGTTCCGTCGAGACGTTTCGCCGCGCCGGCTTCGAGGTCGTGCCCTATCCCGTCGATTTCCGCTCGGACGGGCGGCTCAGCGACGACTTCCGCCCCTTCGCCATCGCGCCCGAGGGGCTGCATCTCGCCGATATCGCCGTCAAGGAATGGGTCGGCCTCATCGTCTACTGGCTGCGCGGATATTCCCGCTCGCCCTTCCCCGGCAACTGACCGTTCGCTTCACGCGGCCTGCACGCTGCGGCGCACGGGCAGTTCCACGACGGCGGCCTCCTCGCCGTGCAGGCGCTGGGCGGAGAGGATGAAGTTCAGCAGGATATCGTCGACTTCCGCCGCCTCGCGGACGATCTCATGCGCCACCCGGAGCGCCGTGCGCGTCGGCCCGCCCGCCGCGCCCAGCGACGAGACCACCCAATGGGCGTCATCGCCGCGCACGACGCCGGTCGGCCGCTCGCCCCACACCACGTAATCGACGAGCAGCGTGATCAGCACGTCCGCCCAGGAACCGCAGGGATTGGGGATATACCGGTCGATCGCAATCAGCGCGTTCGCCTCTTCACGATTTGCGATCCCGTCCGGGAGCACATGACGCAGTAACGTGCGAACGTCCCATTCGGTAATTGCACGATCATCGTAGGCTTTATCGATGAATGCACGCAGTTTACTATTTATCATCTCTCAACGCCCTCCTGACCTTTGCAAGGGTCAGCGATTTACCTTTGATACGTTGAGTATTGCGCGGTCCGCACCACGATCGGGTTAACGGGCAAATCTGAATCCTTGTTCAGGTTAAGCGTTGCTAACCCGGCTTGGTTGATGATTCATAACGAACGGGCGAAACCGCAAGCCTGCCTTGGCCTGCGGCGTTTTCCCGCCTTTCCGCGAGCAGCGCATTTTTACGGTTGGGTGACCATCTTTCATGTCGGAACGCCGCATCATCTGCTTCACGCCGGACCGGAATTTCTTCCCGACGGCCGTTTTCGCCGCCAAAAGGTTACTGGCCGAGGGACTCGACCCGGACATCACGGTCGCCATCGCCTGCACGCCGGACGACATCGACGAAACGGCGCTGCAAGGGGCCGACCCCCGACTGGTAATCCTTTCGTACTCCTTTGATATGGATGGGGAATTGTCTCTTGCGCAGCTCCCGCTCGGCCGCCATCTCACTGCCGCCGCATGGCGGCGCCTGCTGCTGCCGTATATCATGCCGGACGGCTTCGAGCGCATCGTCTACCTCGATTGCGACACGCTGGCCGTGCGGCCGGAGCTCGGGCGGCTGATGACGCTCGATCTCGGCGGCCTGCCGTTCGCGGCCGGGCTCGACATGATCCTGCTGAAGGATTTCGAGGACGGCCCGCTGACGGCGGAGTTCCAGGCCTATCGCGCCGGTCTGGGGTTTGCGCGCGACACGCCCTATTTCAATTCCGGCGTGCTGCTGATCGACCGCAGGCGATGGCTCGAGGCGCGCCTGAGCGAGCGTGCTATCGCCTTCGCCCGCCAATACCCCGGGCAGTGCCGCTTCCAGGACCAGAGCGCGCTCAACGTGGTCGCGCGCGGCGAGTGGGCGGCCCTGTCGCCGCGTTTCAACTTCGTGGGCGACTTCCTGCGGCTCGACCTCATGCGCGAGATCGAGCCGGTGGTGCTGCATTTCGTCAACGATCCGAAACCCTGGCAGCGCAACCGCTGGCGCGGCCCCGCATGGATGCAGGCGCTCTACGACACGCCGCGGGGCGCGCTCCCGGCCCCCGGCGGCGAGCCGCTGACGCTGGCGTTTCAACGCTTCCGGGAGCGGCTGCTGGCGTTTCTCGCCACGCAGCGGTTCGTCGACGGGTTCACGCTTCCCACAGGTGATGCACCAGCGTCGCGGCGGCCGTGAACTCGGTGAAGCGCGCGGCGCGGCGCGCCTGCGCCTCCGCGTCGATGCCCCAGATCTCGGCCTGCACGTCCTCGTCGACATGGGCGGCGCGCCACGCGTCATCGATACCGAGATGGCGATGCGCCAGCGCCAGCGCGATCAGAACGGACCCTGCAAGGCCGGTGAGCACATGCAGCCCGCCGATGACATGGGGCGACGCCTGCGCCGTGACGGCACGGCGCACCGCCTCCACGCTCGCGGGCGGCTGCTCGACGAACATCACCCCCTCCGCCAGGATGAAGCGTGCGCCGAGCCGCTCGTGCGCCCAGTCGAGCACGGGGTCCCACAGATCGGCCTGCCGCTGCACCAGACGCTCCGGATAGCCGGCGCGGTAGCACAGAAGGTCGGAACCGGCGAAACGCACGATCTCCTCCACCACCTCCGCCCGCGTCTGCGACACGCCGTCGATCACGGAATTGACGAGCCGCGTCATCGGCATGGTGGCCGGGTCGATCTCCTCCGCCTGTGCCAGCCATTCCCGCACCAGCGCGTCGGCGATGGCCGGATGGGGCGCGGCGAGAGGATTGCGGCCCGGGGTGCGGGCGGGGCGCCCGTCGAGCAGCAGCGGGTAGACGCCGTCGCTGAACGGCGCTTCCGCCTCGCGGTAGAAGCGCTTCGGCAGCACGGGCTTTTCCGGGCGGATCGCGGGCGGCTGGCGCTCCTCGCGCCCGGCTTCGGGAGAGGCAAACGGCCCCTCCGGCAGATCACGGCTCATGATCGGGCTCCTGTGTCCCCGCCCCCGGCTGCGTTGCGGCGGCGTTCCCTGACGATCAGCATCAGGTTGCGGATGTAGATGAACACGCTCAGCGACTGGCCGAGGATGATCACCGGCTCGCGCTGGTGCAGACCGTAAATCAACGTAATCAGCCCGCCGCCGATGGAAAAGAACCAGAAGGCGATCGGCACCACGCTGCGCCCGGCCCTTTCACTCGCGATCCATTGCACCAGGAAGCGCGCCGCGAACAGCCCCTGCCCGAACAGCCCGAGCGCCAGCCAGATGCTGAACTTCTGGACGAAGACTTCGTAAAGGTAGCCGCCGACGTCCTGCGACAGGGTAATCAACATCAGTGCTCGTCCTCAGTCACGACCGGCAATCCGCCGCGGCGGGCGATCAGCCAGCGCACCCCGGCGAGATCGAGAATGCCCACCCACAGCCGGTCGAAGAATCCGTAGTTCGATACCCCCGTCAGGCGCGGCCGGTCGACCACGTCGACGAGCAGCACCCGGTAGCCCTCGCGCGTCACCAGCGCCGGCATGAAGCGGTGCAGCGCCTTGAAGAACGGCAGCGACAGATAGACGGAGCGGTAGAACACCTTGAGCCCGCAGCCGGTGTCGCGCGTGTCGTCGCGCAGGATGGAGCGGCGCACGCGGTTGGCGATGCGCGACTGCATGCGCTTGAAGCCGGTGTCCTTGCGCCCCAGCCGCTGGCCCTGCACCAGACCGGCGTCGCCGGGCCCATTCTCGAGCACCCGCACCATTTCGGGAATGAAGGCGGGATCGTTCTGGCCGTCGCCATCGAGGGTGGCGATGACGGGCGCGCGCGCCGCGATCACGCCGGAACGCACCGCCACGCTCTGCCCGCAGGAGCGGTCGTGATGCAGCACGCGCAGATGCGGCCTCTCCGCCTGCAGCCGCGCGAGCTCCTCCGCCGTGCCGTCGCCGGAGCCGTCGTTGACGTAGATGATCTCGAACGGGGCGAGCGGCGCGCAGGCGGCCTCGATCTCGGCGACGAGCGGCGCGATGTTGGCGACCTCGTTCCTGACCGGCACGACGACGCTGAGGCGAAACGACACGGCGTCCTGCACAGGATTGTCTTGCTCAGGATTGTCTTGCGCCGGGGCGTCCTGCTGTTGCTGCGATCCCATTACTGACCTTGTGCTGCCGGCGGGACCGTCACCTGCCGGTTGTTCCTGTAAACGCCGATATCAAGCCGGCGGCCGCCGTTGATGTTGAAGCCCTGAACCCGCGTCACCAGCGCGGGCGTCAGGCCGAGCGCAGCCGCGTGCGCCTGGAACGCCTCCCCGTCGGCAAGCTCGACGAAGGCCATGCGGCAGGCGCCCTCGGCGAGAAAGTCGGCGGCGCCCTCGCCGTTTGTCAACACGAGGTCCGTGCGGGTGAGGAAGATGAGGCTCGGCTCCCGGTAGCGGGTGGTGGCCAGACGCGGATCGGCGCAGTCGAGGCTCGCCGCAGCGGCGGCGAGCCTGGGCGAGAGCCGGAGCGAGGGGATGAGCGTATGCGCGACGCCGAACACCGACACCGACAGCACCAGCGAAGCGGCGACGCCGAGCAGCGCCGACGACACGACCCGATCCTGCAGGAACGCGCGCCAGCTCCACAGGGCAAAGCCGATGGAGAGCAGGAACAGCGGGAACGCCGGATAGAGCAGCGCGCCGTCCTGCGTATAGGCGAAGACGCCGAGCCCGATGGCGATGGCAGCTGGCACGAGCGGTATCAGCACCGTCGCCGCTTTCACCAGCGGGCGGCCGGGGTGGATGTCGCCGCTGACGAGCGCCCGGGCGGTGAGGATCGCGATCGCCGGATAGAGCGGCAGCACGTAGTGCGGCAGCTTGGTCGGCAGCGCCTCGAACACGAGCCACGACGGCACGATCCAGGCGAGGCAGAATGCCACCCACGCCACCCGGCGCTCGCGCCAGAACGCGTGCACGCCGATGGCGGTGAGCACCGCGGCGGGCCAGAACGTGCCGAAGAACGCCAGCAGATAGGCTCCGGGCGGTCCCCAGTGGCTCTCCTGCCCGCTGCGCGCCTTGGCCAGCATGTCCTGGCCGACGGCTTCCGCGAAGAACGCCCCGCCCGTCTTGATCCAGATGGCGACGAACCACGGCAGCACCAGCGCCGCGACGATCGCGAGCCCCCACAGCGGCCGCAAGGCGCCGAGCCAGCGGATCGAGCGGTCGCGAATCGCCAGCACCAGCACCGCAAGCCCCGCGACCATCAGCAGCAGCGGCCCCTTGATCAGCACGGAGAGGCCCACCGCGACCCAGAACAGGCCGACGAGCCCCGCAGGCAACGGCCCGTCGCGTTCGAGCCAGGCGCGCGCCAGCACCGCCATGGCGACGACCGAACAGGCGGCGAGCGCGGCATCCGTCTTGGCGAGCCGCGCCTCGACGCCGAGCAGGATCGAGCCCGCCATGAACGCACCGGCGAGGAACGCCACCCGGCGCTCGACCGCCTGCCCGCTGCCGGAGAGAATCACCAGCCCCGCCCAGTAGGTGGCGAGCACCACCGCAACCGCACCGGCGAGCGACGGCAGCCGGTAGAGCCCGATCGACGTGCGCGCGCCCTCGACGCCGAGCTGCTCCGCCGCCGACACGACGGCGGTCTGCAGCCAGTAGATGCCGACGGGCTTCTTGTGCCGCCCCTCGTCCTGAAAGCGGATATCGATGAAATCGCCGCTCTCCAGCATCTGCTTGGAGGCCTGGGCGAAGCGCGGCTCGTCGCGGTCGAACGGCTGCAGCGAGGCGATTCCCGGCACGAATGCCAGCAGCGCCAGCGCCACCAGCACGGCAAGGGCGCGGGCATGGCTTTGCGTCACGAAGGCCAGCAGGCGTTCCCCCCATTCCGGCGAGCGGGCGGGCGGCGGATAGGCTGAGGATGTCATGCGTCAGGGTGTTCCAAATTGCATCGGCTCTCTTACCTCATCCATGCGGGGGTGCACAATCGACAACACCCGCCGCGACAACACCGCCCGCACGGACGATCCGAAAGATCCGCCTGAGGAAAACCTGTCGCCCACCGGCATGAATGGGGCTATCGGCCGGAACACATCTTGCATCCGGGCCGACAACTCACTAGGAGATGGAGAGATAGGGACGGCGGCGCGGGGCATAGCGCAGTCTGGTAGCGCATCTGCTTTGGGAGCAGAGGGTCGCAGGTTCGAATCCTGCTGCCCCGACCATCCGTTCGTATTATAGTCGATGACGGACGCGGGCGGCGGCGCCGTCTTCCGCGGTCCGGCAGCGTCACCCGGTGTTTGGATATCAGAACGATGGCAGCAACCGCACGCATCTACAAGCCGACACGCAACGCCATGCAGTCGGGCACGGCGCGCCAGCGCTGGCTTCTGCAGTTCGAGCCCGCCCGCGCGCGGGAGATCGATCCGCTCATGGGGTGGACGAGCTCCGCCGACACACGCCAGCAGTTGCGGCTGTGGTTCGACACCAAGGAAGAGGCGATCGAATACGCCACCCGCGAGGGCATCCCCTTTCGTGTGGAGGAGCCGAACGAATCCCGCCGGCGCATCATCTCCTATTCCGACAATTTCAAGTTCAACCGCGTCGGCGCGTGGACGCATTGATGGCCCCGGGGACGGCCGGAGGCCGCCCGAATGACAACCCTTGGACGGCCCCGGCCGTCCGCAAGCCTCGCGCGGGTCATCCGTGCCATCATGTCGCAATGATGGAGAGTTCCCGGATGGAGAATTCCCGGATGGAGAGTTCCCGCGCCGGGCGAAATCAGCAACAGGACGTCCCCGGACGTCTTCCGGTTCGGCCCCGTAGCTCAATTGGATAGAGCACTCGCCTTCTAAGCGAGTGGTTGCGTGTTCGAGTCACGCCGGGGTCGCCAACCTCCAAGCCGTTGTCCGCCAAGCCCGTTGTCCGCCAAGCCCGTTGTCCGCCAAGCCCATTGCTCGCCAAGCCGCCGCTTCATGCCGCTGGCAGTCCGTCTCAGCGATCGTTGGAGTCGGTGAGCGACGCCTCGACCTGCGCCATTTCGAGAAAATACGCCACGGTATCGAGCTCGCGGGCGCGGGCCAGCGCGGCGAGTTCGCTGCTCAGGGCGGCGAGATAGGCCGCGACTTCCTTGCGCGACATGTCGCCATCAACCCTTCCGGCTGGGTGGCCGACAGCTTGCCCCATCCCGTCAGCGAGCGGTGCTTCCATTCTGCTAGTGCGGTTCTCAGAAGAAAACGCCATAAAAGCCGCCTGATCAATATTGCCCAACGACACAACCAATGTAGGGAGGGCACAGCGCTATCTCAAGTTGTAGTTCCCGCACTTTTTCTCCTATAAATTGCATCGAGTTCATACGTCCTGCTGTGCGAGGTACGCCAGCCTGTCCAGCACCCCTTGCAGGATATAGGCGGCGGCGAGCTTGTCGACCAATTGCTGCCTGCGTGCGCGCGACGTATCCGCCTCGAGCAGGGTGCGGGTGACGGCGACCGTCGTCAGCCGCTCGTCCCACAGCACGAAGGGCAGCGGAGTCAGCCGCTCCATGTTGCGGACAAAGGCGCGCGTTGCCTGCACGCGCGGCCCTTCGGAACCGTCCATGTTGAGCGGCAGGCCGATGACGAATCCGCCGACGTCATGCTGCTTCACAAGTTCGAGAATTCGCGCCGCATCGTTGGTAAACTTGGTCCGTTTCACCGTTTCCAGTGCGGTGGCGATTCGCCGCTCGATATCGGAGAGTGCAAGCCCGATGGTCTTCGTGCCCAGATCAAGGCCCATCAGCCGTTGGCGGGGCGGTAGCACGCTGAGGGTTTCGAGCGGTACGATGTTTGTCATCGACGTCCCCTAACATGGACGGTCCGGTCCGTCATCTTACTGATCATTCAGGAGAAGCGTTGCGATGAAAATCACCTGGTTCGGCCACTCCGCATTCCGTCTCGACTTCGGCGACAAGGTCGTGCTGATCGATCCCTATCTCTCCGGCAATCCGGCGTTCACGGGGGATCGCGTCGAGGCCGTGCGCGGCGTCACCCATATCCTCGTCACCCACGGCCATGGTGACCATTTCGGCGACACCGTCGCCATCGCCAAGGAGACCGGGGCGACGGTGGCCACGAACGCCGATCTCTCCGCCTGGTTCGCATCCAAGGGCGTCGGGCGCATCGAGCCGATGAACACGGGCGGCACCATCGACGCCGGCGGCTTCTCGGTGACGCTGGTGCGCGCCGACCATTCAGCCGCCACCATCGAGGACGGCGTCAGCCAGGCCCTCGGCAGCGCCAACGGCATCATCGTGAAGGCGAACGGCGAGCCCACCGTCTATCATCTGGGCGACACCGACATCTTCAGCGATCTGGCGCTGATCGCCGAGATCCACAAGCCGGACATCGCCTTCATTCCGATCGGCGACCGCTTCACCATGGGCGCGGACACGGCGGCGCTCGCCGTGCGGCGCTTCCTCAAGACCGAGCGGGTGATCCCGATCCACTACGCTACCTTCCCGCTGCTCGCCCCCAATGCGGACAAGTTCGTCGCCGCCCTCGACGGCGATCCGACGCAGGTGATCGTGCCGGAGAAGAATACCGCGGTGGCGCTTTGAGGCGACAGGGGCCGGATCGCACCGGCCCCGTTCGTCGGCCGCTAGAGCAGAATCCGATCTGATTGGATCGGATTCTATCGATCAAATGATTCCATTTGATCGGAAAGCACTCTACTCGATGCCGAGTTTGGCCTTCAGCACCTCGTTGACGGCCTGCGGGTTGGCCTTGCCGCCCGTCGACTTCATCACCTGTCCCACGAACCAGCCGAGCAGGGTAGGCTTCAGCTTCACCTGCTCCACCTTGTCGGGATTGCCGGCGATGATGGCGTCGACCGCTGCCTCGATGGCGCCCGTGTCGGTCACCTGCTTCAGGCCGCGCTCCTCGACGATGACGCGCGGATCGCCGCCTTCCGACCAGACGATCTCGAACAGGTCCTTGGCGATCTTGCCCGAGATCACCTGCTCGCCGATGAGGTCGATGATGCCGCCGAGCTGCGCCGCCGACACCGGCGAGGCGGCGATGGTGTGGCCTTCCTTGTTGAGGCGGCCGAACAGTTCGTTGATGACCCAGTTCGCCGCAGCCTTGCCGTCACGTCCGCGGGCCACGTCCTCGAAGAAGTCGGCGGTGTCGCGCTCGGCCACCAGCACGTTGGCGTCATAGGCGGACAGGCCGTACTCGGCGATGAAGCGCTCCTTCTTGGCGTCCGGCAGTTCCGGCAGCGCGGCCGCGAGGTCGTCGACGTAGGTCTGGTCGAAGGTGAGCGGCAGGAGGTCGGGATCGGGGAAGTAGCGGTAGTCGTGCGCCTCCTCCTTGGAGCGCATGGAGCGCGTCTCGCCCTTGACGGAATCGAACAGCCGCGTCTCCTGGTCGATGCTGCCGCCGTCCTCCAGGATGCCGATCTGCCGGCGCGCCTCGTATTCGATGGCCTGGCCGATGAAGCGGATGGAGTTGACGTTCTTGATCTCGCAGCGCGTGCCGAGCGGCTCGCCGGGCCGGCGCACGGAGACGTTCACGTCGGCGCGCAGGTTGCCCTTCTCCATGTCGCCGTCGCAGGTGCCGAGATAGCGCAGGATGGTACGCAGCTTGGTCACATAGGCCTTCGCCTCCTCCGACGAGCGCAGGTCGGGCCGCGAGACGATCTCCATCAGCGCCACCCCCGAACGGTTGAGGTCGACATAGCTCGATCCGGGGGAAAGATCGTGGATCGACTTGCCCGCGTCCTGCTCCAGATGCAGGCGCTCGATGCCGACGACGATGCGCCGGCCGTCGAGCAGGTCGACGATCACCTCGCCCTCGCCTACGATCGGATGCTTGTACTGGCTGATCTGGTAGCCCTGCGGCAGGTCGGGATAGAAGTAGTTCTTGCGGTCGAACACCGATTTCAGGTTGATCTGCGCCTTCAAGCCGAGCCCCGTGCGCACGGCCTGGGCGACGCACTCGGCGTTGATTACCGGCAGCATGCCGGGAAACGCCGCGTCCACCAGCGACACGTGGTCGTTGGGCGCGCCGCCGAATTCCGTCGAGGCACCCGAGAACAGCTTCGACTGCGACGATACCTGCGCATGGATCTCCATGCCGACGACGATCTCCCAATCGCCGGTCGCGCCCTTGATGAGATTGTGCGTGGCCACTGGCGCGTTCATCTCGTCTCTCCGTCGTCCGGGACCGCGTTCAGACGCCGGTCCTCGTATGCAATCACCCAATCCATCATCGCCCGCCACACGGTTTCCGCAAGATCGGGCGGGGCGCCGGCTGCCCCGGCACGCCGGCGGACGTGGTCCGCCACCTCCTCCACCCGCTCGGGGATGAGCGCGGGCAGGGCATGCCGCTGCTTGGCGACGATCACCCGGTCCACAACCGTCATGCGCCTCGCGAGCAAGTGCACGATCTCGGCGTCGATGGCATCGATCTCGGCCCGGAAGGCGGCGAGGACGCGCTGGCGGTCATCCGTCACGGCTCACCCCCACCAGCGCGGCGCGTCGAGACGGCCGGCCGCCTGTTCGATGGCCTCGCCGAGCGCGAACAGCGTCTCCTCGTCGAAGGGCCGGCCGATGAGCTGCAGGCCGAGCGGCAGCCCCTCCGCGCCCAGTCCCGCCGGCACGGCAAGGCCCGGCAGGCCCGCCATGTTGACGGTGACGGTGAAGACGTCGTTCAGGTACATCTCGATCGGCGACGCGTTGACCTTCTCGCCGATGCCAAAGGCCGGCGTCGGCGTCGCCGGCGTCAGGATGGCGTCGACACCCGCGGCATAGACGTTCTCGAAATCCTGCCGGATGAGCGTGCGGATCTTCTGCGCCTTGACGTAATAGGCGTCGTAATAGCCGGCCGACAGCACATAGGTGCCGATCAGGATGCGCCGCTTCACCTCGCGGCCGAAACCGGCGGCGCGGGTGTTCTCGTAGAGCTCGGCGATGTCCCGGCCCGGCACGCGCAGGCCATACCGCACGCCGTCATACCGGGCGAGGTTCGAGGACGCCTCCGCCGGGGCGACGATGTAATAGACCGCGAGCGCATAGGACGTGTGCGGCAGCGACACCTCGACCACCTCGGCGCCCGCGTCGCGCAGCCATTCCGCGCCGCGCTGCCACAGGGTATCGATCTCCGCCGACAGGCCCTCGAGGCGGTACTCCTTCGGAATGCCGATCCTGAGCCCCCTGACGGAACGGCCGACGGCGGCCTCGTAGTCGGGCACCGGACGATCGACGGAGGTCGAATCCTTCGGGTCGAAACCGGCCATCGACCGCAGCAGGATGGCGGAATCGCGCACCGTGCGCGTGATCGGCCCCGCCTGATCGAGCGACGAGGCGAAGGCGACCGTGCCCCAGCGCGAGCAGCGCCCGTAGGTGGGCTTGATGCCCACCGTGCCGGTGAAGGCCGCAGGCTGACGGATGGAGCCGCCCGTGTCGGTCGCGGTCGCACCGAGCGCGAGCCCCGCCGCCACCGCCGCCGACGAGCCGCCGGAGGAGCCACCCGGCGTCAGCCGCGCATCCGAGCCCGCCTTCCGCCACGGGTTGATCGCCGGGCCGAAATACGACGTCTCGTTCGACGAGCCCATGGCGAACTCGTCGTTGTTGAGCTTGCCGAGCATCACCGCGCCGTCGCGCCAGAGCTGCGCGGTGACGGTCGATTCATAGGACGGGACGAAGTTTTCGAGGATGCGCGAGCACGCGGTCGTGCGCACGCCGTCGGTCGCGAACAGGTCCTTCACGCCGAGCGGAATGCCCTCGAGCGGCCCGGCCTCGCCTGCGGCGATGCGCGCGTCGGACGCCTTCGCGCCCTCGAGCGCCTTTTCGGGCGTGACCAGCACATAGGCATTGAGCGCCTTCGCTGCCTCGATGGCGTCGAGATGGGCCTGCGCCAGCTCGGCGGCGGAAAAGGCACCGGCCTTCAGGCCGTCGCGCGCCTCGGCCAGGGTGATCCGGGTCAGATCCGTCATCATTCCACCACCTTCGGAACCACGAAATAGTTGTCCTCGGACTGGGGGGCGCTCGCGACGATGCGCGCCGCATAGCCGCCGTCCGTCACCCCGTCCTCGCGCTGGCGCAGCGCCATCGGCAGCACCGACGTCATCGGCTCGACGGCGCTCACGTCCACCTCGTCCAATTGGGCGACGAAATCGAGGATGGCGTTCAGTTCGTTGAGCAGATGCGGGACTTCTTCGTCGGTCACCCTGATGCGCGCCAGATGCGCGATTCGGCGCACGGTGTTTTCGTCAACGGCCATGGAATCCGGTCACTTTCGTTCGTTTCAGGCTTCGTCGTACCAGCCCCGGGCTATAGCATCGACGCGAACAGGGTCGCAAGGTCAAGTGCGCGTCGGCAGCGTCTCGTTCGAATGTCGACCTCAGTGGAAAATCGGACAATTTCCCCTGATTCCGTGGGGGCTTGGCCACTTCACATCGAGGCCGCGAGTTCGACGAGCCTAGCAATCGTGTTCATGTTCCGGGCAGTGCCATTCGCGGCGGCAGGAATCTTGAGCTTCGAACGGCCCATGCCCGCACCGTAAACCACATAAATTTCTCGCTTGCCCAAGCGGACCTCTTCGTCCTCTACACCCTGCAGCATGTCAAGCGTGTCAGCGAGTGGGGGATCATCGAGAAAAATCGCGACGGTCCAGTTTGGCGGAGAGTGGGGGAATGGATTCGATTCCAGAACGCCCGCCATCTCCTCCGCCGTGCGCACGATGACGCCCACCGATTTGCCGGCGAAGACTTTCAGGCGTTTCTCGAGTGCCGTCTTGACCTCCAACTCGGATTGGTCCGTGGAGAAAACCACATTGCCGCTGGCGATATAGGTCTGAACCTTTGCGAAACCCTCGGCAATGCACATCCCCTTCAACTCGGACATCGGCAGCTTTCCCGTCCCGCCGACATTGACGGCGCGCAGCAGTGCAACGTATGAGGGCATCCGGTCTCCTTTGAATTTCGAATCTTGCACGACCGTCGAAAGCGACGGAAACATCGGCTTCGGCCATTCGCGTGGCGGCGTAGAAAAAATGAATGCCTTGTCTGCTATTGGCGCGCATGGCATCCGGGTTGGGTCGAAACCCGACATTCAAGCCGAGACACTACCGGCACGTCAGGACGCAAGCAAGGACACCCGGTTGCCCGGATGGCGGGCGATGCGCCCGGCGAGCTCCAGGTCGAGCAGCGCCATGTGGACGACGCGCACCGACAGGCCGGAGCTGCGCACCAGTTCGTCGATGTCCACCGGAGCGGCACCGAGCAGCCCGGCGACGATCCGCGCTCCCTCGTCCATCTGGGCCGGGAAGCGGCCGCGCTCGTCCGCCGCCCCCTTGCCGCCGTCGTAGAGACCGGGGTCGTAGGCAGCGCGGTGGGCGACCGGCGGCGGCTCGATCTCGGGCCAGTCGAACTCGTCCCACAGGGGTTCACCGGTCTCGTTGACGTCGTCGGCGTCGAACAGCGACTTCTGCGCCGGGCCGCTGTCGACGAGCGGCGCGAGCGCGGTCACGACATCCTCCACCCCCGTGCACAGCGTCGCGCCGTCGCGGATCAGGTCGTTGGGGCCGTGCGCGCGCGGGTCGAGCGGCGAGCCCGGCACAGCGAACACCTCCCGCCCCTGCTCGGCCGCGAAGCGGGCGGTGATCAGCGAGCCGGACTTGCGCGCCGCCTCGACCACCACCGTGCCGAGCGCAAGGCCCGACACCACGCGGTTGCGGCGCGGAAAGTCGCGCCCGCGCGCCGTCCAGCCCATCGGCATCTCACAGATGGCAGCACCCCGCTGGACGATCTGCATGAGGAGCGGCTCGTTCTCCGGCGGATAGACCTTGTCGTGCCCGCCGGCGAGCACGGCGACGGTGCCGGTCGTGAGGCTTGCGGCGTGCGCCCGCGCATCGATGCCGCGCGCGAGCCCGGACACGACGACGAATCCCGCCTCGCCGAGCCCCCGCGCCAGGCGCTCGGTGAAGGTCTGGCCGTTGGCGGAGGCGTTGCGCGAGCCGACGATCGCCACCATCGGTCGCGCCAGCACGGCCAGATCGCCGCGGACGGCGATGATCGGCGGCGCGGAATCGATGGTGCGCAGGGCCGCGGGATAGTCCGGCTCGCCGAGCGCGACGAAGCTCACGCCGAGCCGTTTCGCGGCAGCGATCTCGCGCTCCACCTCCTCGACGGTGGCGATGCGCATAGTGCGCCCGCTCTTGCGCGCAAGCTCCGGCAGGGCGGCGAGCGCAGCGGAGGCGGTGCCGAAGCGGGCGATCAGCGTGCGGAACGTGCGGGGGCCGACGTTGTCGGAACGGATGAGACGCAGCCAGCCAAGCCGCTGCTCGTCGTCGAGCCGCACACCATGTGCCATTCTCACTCCCGCCCTCTCATACCATCGGCCCGGTCTCCGACCGATGCCGAATGGGATTTCGCTCAATCGCCGCATGGGCTTCGCCCATGGCCGACGAGACATGCTCCCCGGCCATGGGGCGTCACTGCCTCTTCTGGCCGATGCGCGGCTCGGTCCTCGCGGCGAGGCGGGCGACGTTCTCCCGGTGCCGGATCCACAGAATCGCGCTGAGCACGCAATAGAGCACGGCAACCTTGCCCTGACCTGTCTGCCACAGCACGATCGGCATCGACGCGCTGGCGACGAGCGCCGCGAGCGACGAGTAGCGGTAGATGGCGGCGGTGATCAGCCAGATGGCGGCGAACAGCAGCGCCGCCACCGGCGCCAGGGCGAGGAGGCAGCCGAGGAAGGTCGCGACCCCCTTGCCGCCCCTGAACCGCAGCCACACCGGAAACACGTGGCCGACGAACGCGCCCAGCGCCGCGTAGAGCGACGCGTCGACGCCGAGGTAGACTTCCGCGACGAGGACGGCGGCCGCACCCTTCAGCATGTCGCCGAGCAGGGTGGAGGCCGCGAGCGCCCGGTTGCCGGTGCGCAGCACGTTGGTGGCGCCGATATTGCCCGAACCGATGGCGCGGATGTCGCCGAGCCCGGCGAAGCGCGTCAGCAGCAGGCCGAAGGGTATCGAGCCGAACAGATAGCCGATGAACAATGCCAGAAGACCTTGCGGCCAGAAGATCGCAAGCACGTCAGCCATGGGAGTTTCCGTCTTATTGTTCGTCTTGTTCGTCGTATTCGTATATGAGGCGGCCGGCGATATAGGTTTTCAGCACCCTGCCGGTGAGACGCGCTTCGTCGAAAGGCGAGTTCTTGCTTTTCGAATGCAGCTTCATCTTGTCTACGACATACGGGAAATCGATGTCGAGAATAATAAGATCGGCCGGCTTGCCGGCGGAAAGCGCGCCACCCTGCAGCCCGATGAGCGAGGCCGGGCGGTGCGACAGCGCGGCCAGGAGGCGCGGGAGGGTCACATGCCCGGATTCCACCAGCCTGAGGCCGGCGGACAGCATGGTCTCCAGCCCGAGCGCGCCGTTCTCCGCCTCCGAGAAGGGCTGGCGCTTGGTTTCCACGTCCTGCGGGTTGTGGTCGGAGACGATGACGTCGATCACGCCCTCGGCCAGCGCCACGATCACCGCCTGCCGATCCGCCTCGTCGCGCAGCGGCGGCGAGAGGCGCAGGAAGGTGCGGTAGTCGCCGATGTCGAGTTCGTTCAGCGTCAGGTTGTTGATCGACACGCCGCATGTCACCGGCAGGCCGCCATCCTTGGCGCGGCGGACGATCTCGACCGAATCGGCGCACGAGATCATCGCCGCGTGATAGCGCGCGCCGGTGAGCCGCGCGAGCCGGATGTCGCGCTCCAGCACCACGGTCTCGGCCTCGCGCGGGATGCCGTGCAGGCCGAGCAGGCTCGCGCGCGCGCCCTCGTTCATCACGCCCTGCCCGACGAGGTCGGGGTCCTCGACGTGATTGACGACGAGCGCGTCGAAATCGCGCGCGTAGGTCAGCGCCCGGCGCAGCACCTGCGCATTGGTGACGGAGCGCGTGCCGTCGGTGAAGGCCACCGCGCCCGCCTCGCGCAGCAGGCCGATCTCGGTGAGTTCCCGCCCGTTCAATTCCTTGGTGAGGGCCGCGGCGGGGTGCACGTGCACGATGGCCGTGTCGCGCGCCCGGCGCAGCACGAAGTCCACGATGGCCGGCTCGTCGATCGGCGGGTTGGTCTCGGGCATGCAGACGATGGTGGTGACGCCGCCCGCCGCCGCCGCCTCGCTCGCGGTCTTCAGCGTCTCGCGGTGCTCGGCCCCAGGCTCGCCGATGAAGGCGCGCAGGTCCACGAGGCCGGGCGCGAGCACGTGGCCGTGGCAGTCCGTCTCCCGCGCGCCCTCCGGCCCGCTGCCGCTGACGACATGCGGCCCGACATCGACGATGAGCCCGGCGCGCACCAGCACGCCGCCGCGCTCGTCCCGGCCCGTGGCCGGATCGACGATGCGCGCGTTGTGGAGCAGGTGCGGCGGTGAGAAAGCGCTCATTTCGGCCCCCGGTTCGGCAGATGCTGCGCCAGCGCCTCGAGCACCGCCATGCGCACGGCAACCCCCATCTCGACCTGCTCGCGGATGAGCGACTGCGCGCCGTCCGCCACGGTCGAGGAAATCTCGACGCCCCGGTTCATCGGGCCGGGATGCATCACGAGCGCGTCCGGTTTCGCATAGCCGAGCTTTTCCTCATCCAGCCCGTAGAAGCGGAAATATTCCTTGACGGAGGGCACGAACGACCCGTTCATGCGCTCGCGCTGCAGGCGCAACATCATAACGATATCAGCGCCTTCGAGGCCGTTCTTCATGTCGGTGAAGGTATCGACGCCAAAGGTTTCGATGCCCGCGGGCAGCAGCGTCGAGGGGCCGACGCAGCGCACCCGCGCCCCCAGCGCCTGCAGCAGGATGATGTTGGAGCGCGCCACGCGCGAATGCAGCACGTCGCCGCAGATGGCCACCGTCAGCCCCTCGATGCGGCCCTTGTTGCGGCGGATGGTGAGCGCGTCGAGCAGGGCCTGGGTCGGGTGCTCGTGCGCGCCGTCGCCGCCGTTGATCACCGAGCAGTCCACCTTGCGCGCCAGCAGGTGCACCGCGCCCGCCGCGTGATGGCGCACCACGATGATGTCCGGGTGCATGGCGTTGAGCGTGATGGCGGTGTCGATCAGCGTCTCGCCCTTCTTCACCGAGGAGGACGACACCGCCATGTTCATGACATCGGCGCCGAGCCGCTTGCCGGCGAGCTCGAACGACGACTGGGTGCGGGTGGAGGGCTCGAAAAACAGGTTGATCTGCGTGCGGCCGCGCAGGGTCGCCCGTTTCTTCTCCACCTGGCGGCTGACCTCGACGGCCTTGTCGGCGAGTTCGAGCAGCGCCTCGATGTCGGGGCGCGACAGGCCTTCGATACCGAGCAGATGCCGGTGCGGAAAGAGGGGGGTGTGATGCTCGCTCATTCTGAAGGCACCCCTATAGAGGATTCTGCGCCGCTTGAAAATCGATCAACGCAGCCGTACAGGCCAAGCCGTGCAGATTTCAGGGGACTATTCGGAGGCGGCGAACCTTCTCGGCGAGAATTGAGAAAAGAGTTATTTATATTTCAATATAATATATGGAAAACATGATCTAACGGATCAACTCCTGCTCGCCCCCAGAATCGTCTCGTAGACCTGGCGCACCCTTGTCCGCGTCTCGTCGAGGTGGAGCGCCAGCACCTTGCCGTCGGGCAGGCCGACGGCGTTGGCGATGCGGGTCACCACGGCCGGCGGCACCTTTTCGGGGTCGAACCGGCCATCGACGGTCAGGCGCTGCCACTGGAACACGTCCGACAACAGCCGATAGCCGGTGCGCAGCGTCTCGGTCGTCTCCTGCGGCACGAGCCCGAGCGCGCCCGCGACGTCGAAGACGCGGGCGGTGCCGACATCGGCCGTCAGTTCCGCGTGATCGGCGGCATGGGCCAGCACCAGATACTGCGCCAGGAATTCGAGATCGAACAGGCCGCCGCGGGCGAGTTTCAGGTCCCAGCCGTCGGCCTGCCCCTTTTCGAATTCGATCAGCGTCCGCATGTCGCTCACCGCCTTGGCGAGCGCGGCCCGGTCGCGCTTCTGGCGCAGCACGCTGCGGATGGCCTCGCCCACCTCGCGGGCAAGGCCGGGATGGCCCGCGACCGCCCGCGCGCGCGTCAGCGCCATGTGCTCCCACACCTCCGCGCGCTGCGCGTAGTAGTCGACGAAGCCGCGGAACTGGGTCGCGACCGGCCCCTGGCTGCCGGAAGGCCGCAGCCGCATGTCGACCTCGTAGAGCCGCCCCCGGCGCGTCGGCACGGTGAGCGCGCTCACGAGCCGCTGGGTCAGGCGGGCGTGATACACCACCGCGTCGAGCGGGCGCTGGCCGTCGCTGCGGCTGTGCTCGGGATCGAAATCGTAGAGCGCGACGAGGTCGAGGTCAGATGCCGCCGTCATCTCGCGCGCGCCGAGCCGCCCCAGTCCGAGCACGACCATGCGCGCGCCCGGCACCGTGCCGTGTTCGGCGGCAAAGGCCCTGTGGACGTTGTCGAGCGTCACGTTGACCAGCGCCCCGGCGATAGCCGCGTAGGCCACGCCTGCGGTCTCGGGCGCGATGATGCCGGAGATGAGCCGCGCGCCGGTGAGAAAGGTCTCCTGCCGGGCGGCGTCGCGCGCCCTGTCGAGGAATTCCTCGAACGCCCCGACCGCGGCTCCCGATTGCCCCACCGCCACGAGGCCGCGCACGCGCTCGCCCACGGTGCGCGCGTCGACGGCGGCGGAGAAGAAGGCCGGGTCGATCACCGCATCGAGCACGTGCGGGCTTTGCGCCACGATATCGGTGAGGCGCGGCGCGGAGCCGAGCAGATCGGCGAACAGCGCCAGCAGCTTGTCGTTGGAGCGCAGGATCGACAGCAGCTCGACCACGGCCGGGATGCGCCCGAACGCCTCGTCGAGCGCCCCGAGCGCCGCATCGGGGGCCGCCGTGCGCCCCAGCGCGGTGAGGAGCGCCGGCGTGATCTCGGTCAGCACCGCGCGGGCGCGGGCACTGGTGACGGCCTTGCGGCGGCCGAAATGCCAGCCGCGCACGGTCTCGGCCACGCGGGACGGCTCGCGGAAGCCAAGGCGCTGCAATGTCTGCAATGTTTCCGGATCGTCCCCCGCGCCGGTGAAGACGAGGCTGCCGGCATCGGCCGCCAGTTCCGGCGCCTCCTCGAACAGGAGCGCGTAGTGCTCCTGCACGATCTGGGCATGATGCGTCAGCGCGGCCGCGAAGGCTTCAAGGGATGCGAAGCCGCAGAAACGGGCGAAACGCTCCAGTTCGGCCGCGTCGGTCGGCAGGCGCTGGGTCTGCTCGTCGGCCACCATCTGTAGGCGATGCTCGATGGTGCGCAGGAAGACATAGGCCGTGGTGAGGTCGTCGCGGGCTTGCGCGGTGATCCAGCCGTCCTCGGTGAGCGCCTTCAGCATGTCGAGCGTGCGCCGGCCGCGCAGCGAGGGACGCCGGCCGCCGAACACGAGCTGCTGGGTCTGGACGAAGAACTCGATCTCGCGGATGCCGCCGCGCCCGAGCTTGATGTCGTGCCCCGCGACCGCGATCTCGCTGTGGCCGCGCACGGCATGGATCTGCCGCTTCATTGCGTGGATGTCGGCAATGGTGGCGAAATCGAAATATTTCCGCCAGATGAAAGGCTTGAGGTCAGACAGGAACCGTTCGGCAAGCGCAAGGTCGCCGGCGATCGCGCGCGCCTTGATGAAGGCGGCGCGCTCCCAGTTCTGCCCCACGGTCTCGTAATAGGTGAAGGCGGTGGGCAGCGCGACGGCAGGAGCGGTCGAGCCGGGGTCGGGCCGCAGGCGCAGGTCCACCCGGAAGACGTAGCCGTCGCCGGTGCGCTCCTGCAGCAGCTTGACGAGATCGCGCGCGAGCTTGACGAAGAACGCCGGCGGCGCATCGCGCCCCGTGACCGGCGCCTCCGGATCGTAGAACAGGACGATGTCGATATCGCTGGAATAGTTGAGCTCCCTCGCCCCGTGCTTGCCGAGCGCCAGCACCACGAGGCCCGAATCCCTTTCGGGATCCTGGCGGTCGGGCGGGCTGAAGCGCCCGGCTTCGACCGCATTGAGCAGGATGAAGCGGACGGCGCTTTTCACCGCCGCATCGGCGAAGGCCGAGAGCGATTCGACCACCGCCTCGAGCGGCCACACGCCGCCGAGATCGGCGAGCGCGACGAGGAGCGCGTGCTCCGCCCGCGCGCGCCGGATGCGGCGCATGAAAGCGGGCGCGTCAGTCTCCGCCGCTGCCTGCGCCACCTCGGCCAGGATGCGGTCGCGGCTGTCCTCGGCGCCCAACGCCAGCAGCCGCTCCAGCCGTGCGCCGTCGTTGACGGCAAGCCGCCACAGAAACGGCGAGTGCTCGCCAAGCCCTGCAATGAGCCTGCGCACCACGGGCGGCCACCGGTCGCTCGCCTCGATCTCGCCGAGATCCGCGAGCGCCCGCGCCTCGTCGGCGAGCACGGGCGCGCGGCCTATCCGCGCGATGAGCGGCTGCAACCCGGATGGCGCTGTCTCCGAAGACGCGGTGTCTGTCACGTGAGGTGCTCCATCGCCGCCTCCCCCGATGCGGGCGGCGGAGCGATCGTGTCAGAAACGGGCGCCAGCGGCAAGGCGAGCACGACGCGCAGTCCCGGCGCGTTGTCCGTCAGCGTCAGCCGCCCCTCGTGCATGCGCACCACGGCGGCGACGAGGCTGAGCCCCAGCCCGAAGCCCGGGCTGGTGCGCGACGATTCGAGCCGCGTGAAACGCTCCAGCACGTGCTCGCGCTCCTCCTCGGGAATGCCTGGCCCGCGATCCGCCACCTCGATCACCGCCATCTCCCGCCCGTCGGCGTCGCGGTCGCGCCGCGCGGCGATGACGATGGGCGGGGTCGGGGTTTCCTCGCACCTGCCGTATTTCAGCGCGTTGTCGACCAGATTGGCGAGCGCCTGGCCCGCGAGCTCGCGGTTGCCCGCGACCGGCAGCGCGAGGTCCGGCGCGATCTCGACCACGACCGGCGTGTGGGCCTCGTCGGCGACGGCCTCGTAGAGCTCGGCGACGGAGCGCGCCGTTTCCGCCAGATCGAACGTCGCGCCGTTGGCGGGGGTGTTGCCCGCCTCGAGGCGCGCGATGGTCAGCAGCGCGTTGAACACGCTGATGAGGCTGTCCGATTCCTCGATCGTATCCTCGAGCGCGCGCACGTATTCCTCGGTCGTGCGGGCGCTGCGCAGGGCCTCCTCGGCGCGGTTGCGCAGACGGGTGAGCGGCGTCTTGAGGTCGTGGGCGATGTTGTCGGACACTTCCTTCATGCCGGTCATCAGCTCGTTGATGCGGTCGAGCATGGCGTTGAGGTTCAGCGCCAGCCGGTCGAGCTCGTCGCCGTTGCCGGCGACCGCGAGCCGCCCGCCGAGATCGCCGGCCATGATGGTGCGCGTCGTCTCCGTCATGGCGTCGACGCGCTTGAGCACGCGGCCCATGATGAACCAGCCGCCGATGCAGGCGAGGATGGTGACGAGCCCGAGCGACAGCAGCAGCGCATCGCGGATGACGTTGTCGATGCGCTCGCGCTCGCCGAGATCCCGCCCCACCAGCAGCCGGAAGCCCCCCGGCAGGATGAAGACGTGGGCCATGGCCTCGCGCGAGCGCGGCTCCAGCTCGTCGCCGGGGCTGTAGAAGGTTTCGTGCACCCCGGGCCGGTCGAGGATGTCGAGCGGCACCGAATCGACATTGCCGGTCAGGTACTCGCCCGCGAAGGTGGTCACCAGATAGAGCGAGGCGCCCGGCTCGCGCGTGCGCCGGTCGATGACCGTGACGAGGCGGCGGATGCCGCCGATGCGGTATTGTTCGGAAAGGCCGCGAATCTCCGCCGCGATGGTGTCACGGATCTGCCCGTCCATCACCTGCCGCGTGTTCCAGCCCACATAGCCGATGACGAAGCCGGCGAAGAGCACGAACAGCAGCAGATACATGGCCGACAGCTTGAACGCCGTCGTGCGGAAAAGCTTACCGAGAGCCGTCACGGATCATGTACCCCGCGCCGCGAACCGTATGGATCAAGGGGGTAGCGTGACCCTTGTCGATCTTGGAGCGCAAGCGCGACACGTGCACGTCGATGACGTTGGTCTGCGGGTCGAAATGGTAGTCCCAGACGTTCTCCAGCAGCATGGTGCGCGTCACTACCTGGCCGGCGTTGCGCATCAGGTATTCGAGCAGGCGGAACTCGCGCGGCTGCAGCACGATCTCCTCGCCCGCGCGTGTCACGTTGTGCGACAGGCGGTCGAGCTCGAGATCGCCGACGCGATAGACGGTGGCCTCGCCGGCCGGGCCGACGCGCCGGCGCGCCAGCGCCTCCACCCGCGCCAGCAGCTCCGAGAAGGAGTAGGGCTTGGCGAGGTAGTCGTCGCCGCCCGCGCGCAGTCCCTTCACCCGGTCGTCGACCTGCCCCAGCGCCGAGAGGATGAGCACCGGCGTCTCCACCTTCTGCTCGCGCAGCGACCGGATCACGGACAGCCCGTCGAGCTTCGGCAGCATGCGGTCGACCACGAGCACGTCGTAATTGCCCTCGCGCGCCAGCGCATAGCCCTCCAGCCCGTCCGCCGCGTGATCGGCGAGATGGCCCGCCTCCCGCAACGCCTTGGTGATGTAGCCCGCAGCGTCAAGATCGTCTTCGATAACAAGAATTCTCACAGTCACGAGAATAGCCCCCCCTTTCTCCAAAGAAAAGCGGCTGCGTCCACTCCGCGGAGAAGACACAGCCGCGATGACAGCATTCTGGATGATAGCGTCTAAGTGCGGATCACCCGCCTGCGGATCACTCGCCCGCGGATCACTCGCCCGCAGATCACTCGCCGACGGGCAGCGCGATGAAGCGCGTGCCTTCCTGCGACTGCACGCGGAACAGCACCGCCCGCTTGCCCTCCTTGCGCACGGCGGCGACCGCCCTGCGCACGTCGGCGGGGCTCTCGACCTTCTGGCCGGAGACCTCCAGGATCACGTCGCCGGTGCGGAAGCCGCGCTCCTCGGCAGCGCTGTCGGGCTCGACGCCGACAACGACGACCCCCTCCTTGCCCGCGCCGCCGACGCTGCCGGCCGGCGCAAGCCGCAGGCCGAGGCTGCCGCCTTCACGCTCCTCGGCAGCGGCGGTGCCGCTGTCGCCGGGCAGTTCGGTGAGCCTCACCTCGAGGGTGCTCTCCTTGCCGTCGCGCCACACCTTCAGCTCCACGGTGGTGCCGGGGTTGAAGCCCGCGATCTCGCGCGACAGCTCGCGCGCGTCCTTCACCGGCTTGCCGTTGACGGCGGTGATGGCGTCGCCGGTTTTGACGCCGGCCTTGTCGGCGGGGCTGTCGTTCTCGACGCGGGCGACGATGGCGCCCTCGGCCCTGGAGAGACCGATGCTCGACGCGATGTCCTCCGTCACCGGCTGGATCTGCACGCCGAGGAAGCCGCGGCGCACGGTGCCGTGTTCGCGGATCTCGCCCACCACCTTCTGCACGGTCTCGGCCGGGATGGCGAAGGCGATGCCGACGCTGCCGCCGGACGGCGAGGCGATGGCCGTGTTCACGCCCACCACGTTGCCGGCGAGGTCGAAGGCGGGGCCGCCCGAGTTGCCCCGGTTGACCGACGCGTCGATCTGGAGGAAGTCGTCATAGGGGCCGGCGCCGATGTCGCGGCCGCGCGCCGAGACGATACCGGCCGTCACCGTGCCGCCGAGGCCGAACGGGTTGCCGACCGCCAGCACCCAGTCGCCGACGCGCGGCAGGCCCTCCGCGAAGGCGACGAAGGGATAGGGCCCCTTCTCGTCCACCTTCAGCAGCGCGATGTCCGTGCGCGGATCGGTGCCGATGACCTTGGCGGTGAGCGTCTTGCCGTCGTCGGTGCGGACCTCGACCTCGGAGCTCTTCTCGACCACATGGTTGTTGGTGACGATGTAGCCGTCTTCCGAGATGAAGAAGCCCGAGCCCTGGGCCTCGCCGAAGCGGCGCGGACTGGGACCGCGGCGGCCGGGGCGCTGCTCCTGATCGGGCGGCGCGCCGAAGCGGCGGAAGAACTCCTCGAACGGGCTGCCGGGCGGGAAGCCGAACTGCTGCAGCGACGGCGTCTGCTCGCTCTGCTCGACGGCGATCTTGACCCGCACCGACACCACGGCCGGCTTCACGCGGTCGACGAGATCGGCGAACGAGGTCTGACCGGGTACGACCACAGGCGCCGAAGGCTCGGCCGTCACGCTCTGGGCGTTGGCGGCGGTCGGCGGCGTGAAGGCGAAGTTGGCCAGCGTGCCGGTGCCCGCGAGCGCCGCAAGCGCAACCGCGCCGAGCAGCATCGAGCGGATGCGGGGGCGCGATGCGGGGGATTTCGTGGTCTTGATATCGGGCATCAATCTCTCCTGACAATCGATTCGGGCGGGGCTACGCGACACACCGAACCCCGCCGTGTTGATGACGACTATGGAGAGGCGACCCTTACGAGGGTATCAACGCAGCATGAAAAATCGGTAAGGTCGCCTTCACTTGCCGCAGGCCCATCCGCCGCAGGCTCACTCGTCGTCCTGGCGCAGTACGGCGTCGAGCTGCGCCTTTTCCTGCGCGCTGAGCGCTGTCGCCTGCCGCCTTCCGCCCTGTCCGGCAGAACGCAGCACGACGAGCGCGCCCAGCAGGAATATCGCGACGGGTCCGAGCCATAACAAGAGCGTGTGCGCACCGAACACCGGCCGCAGCAGCACGAACTCGCCGTAGCGCGCGACGATGAAATCCGTCACCTCTGCGTCGCTGTCGCCGGCCTTGAGCCGGTCGCGCACGAGAAGGCGCAGGTCGCGCGCCAGCGGCGCACTCGAATCGTCGATCGATTCGTTCTGGCAGACGAGGCAGCGCAGCTCCGCCGATATTTTTCGCGCGCGACTCTCGAGGGCAGCGTCCGGCAGCACCTCGTCCGGCTGCACGGCGGCGGCCGGCGCCGCCAGCGCCAGGAACAGGAGGAGGAAAGCCAGCCAGCGCATCGCCCGCCCTCACGAAGCCGCGGATGCGGCGGCGACGGCCGGCTTCACGCGGGCACGGGCCTTCCGGGGCACGCCGATGCGCAGCCGCCGGTCGGTGAGCGAGAGCGCGCCGCCGAACGCCGTTATCAGCGTGCCGATCCAGATCAGCAGCACGTAGGGCTTCCAGTAGAGCCGCACGCCGATGCCGCCGCCCGCATCCGGCTCGCCGAGCCCGACGTAGATCTGGCCGAGGCCGCGCGTCATCAGGCCGGCCTCGGTGGTCGCCATGCCGCGCGTGGCGTAGAAGCGCTTCTCCGCCTCGAGCGGGCCGACGGGAACGCCGCCGCGCAGCACCGAGAAGCGCGCCACCTCGGCCCGGTAGGTATGCTGCGTGCGCGGCGTCACCGCCTCGAGGCGCAGCGTGTAGGGACCGGCGGCGATGGTCTCGCCCGGACGGACGACGGCGAGCGTCTCCACCCCCCAGGCGGTCGCCGATATGCCGAGCACCACGACGCCGATGCCGGCGTGGGCCATCGCCGTGCCCCAGGCGGAACGCGGCAGGCCCCTCGCCCGCCGCCACGCGGTGGCGAGCGGCATGCCCCGCGTCCAGGAGCGCGTGACGATCTCGGAGAGCGAGCCCGCGAGCGCGAAGAACCCCAGTCCGACGCCGACGAGCGCCAGCACCGGCCCGCCGCGGGCCGCGACGAGGACGATCAGCGACAGGACGAGCGCCAGCGCGAGGGCGCCCAGCAGCCGCTGCGCCGCGCCCAGAAGGTCGCCCCGCTTCCAGGCGAGCGTCTGGCCGAGCGGCATGATGGCAACGAGCGGCATCATGATCGGCAGGAAGGTCGCCTCGAAATAGGGCGGCCCGACGGAAATCTTGTCGCCGGTCAGCCCCTCCAGCGCCAGCGGATAGAGCGTGCCGATGAACACCGTGGCGCAGGCGGTGGACAGCAGCAGGTTGTTGAGCACCAACGCCCCCTCGCGCGAGACGGGCGCGAAGATGCCGCCCTGGCGCAGCATGGGCGCGCGCCAAGCGAACAGCGCCAGCGAGCCGCCGATGAAGAACGTCAGGATAGCCAAGATGAACGTGCCGCGCTCAGGATCGGTGGCGAAGGCGTGTACCGAGGTGAGCACGCCCGAGCGCACGAGGAACGTGCCGATCAGCGACAGCGAGAACGTGATGACGGCGAGCAGGATGGTCCACACCTTGAGCGCGTCGCGCTTCTCCATCACCACGGTGGAGTGGATGAGCGCCGTGCCGGCGAGCCACGGCATGAACGAGGCGTTCTCCACCGGGTCCCAGAACCACCAGCCGCCCCAGCCGAGTTCGTAATAGGCCCAGTAGGAGCCCATCGAGATGCCGAGCGTCAGGAACACCCAGGCGGTCAGCGTCCACGGCCGGGCGGCGCGCGCCCACACGGCGTCGATGCGCCCGTCGATGAGCGCGGCGGCGGCGAAGGCGAACGAGATCGAGAAGCCGACATAGCCGAGATAGAGCAGCGGTGGATGGACCGCGAGGCCGATGTCCTGCAGCAGCGGGTTGAGGTCACGCCCCTCGAACGGCGCGGGATCGAGCCGCGCGAACGGGTTCGAGGTCAGCAGGATGAACAGCAGGAACGCGATCGTCACGGACGCCTGCACGCAGAGCGTCAGCGCCTTCAGCCGCTCGGGCAGGGATGGCGACAGCGCCACCAGCGCGCCGAACAGCGCCAGGATCAGCACCCACAGCAGCATGGAGCCCTCGTGATTGCCCCACACGCCGCTGATCTTGTAGATCATCGGCTTCAGTGAATGCGAGTTCTCGACGACGTTCAGCACCGAGAAGTCGGAGACGACATAGGCATAGGTGAGCGCCGAGAACGACAGCAGGAGGGTGGCGAAGGTGGCGATGGCGGCGGGTGCGGCCATGGCCATCAGCGCGCCGTCGCCCGCCCGCGCGCCCCAGAAGGGCAGCACGCACTGCACCAGGGAGAGGCCGAGCGCCAGCGTCAGCGCATAATGTCCAATCTCGACGAGCATTCAGACCCCGATGCCGTTGATGCCAAACGCTGTCCGTGTCACTGCGTCAGGGAGGGAGCGGCGGCATCCGCGACGCCGTCGGCATGCTGCCACAGCCCCTTTTCCTTGAGCGCGTCCGCGACCTCGCGCGGCATGTAGTTCTCGTCGTGGCGGGCGAGCACGCTGTCGGCGGAAAAACTGCCGTCGGGCGTGAGAACGCCCTCCGTTACCACCCCCTGGCCCTCGCGGAACAGGTCGGGCAGCAGGCCGCTGTAGCTCACCGCGATCTCGCCGGCGCCGTCGGTGACGACGAAGTGCACGCTCTGCCCGCCGGGCTTGACGACCGAGCCCTCCTTGACGAGGCCGCCGAGGCGCATGCGCGTGCCGGGCGCGATGCCCATCTCGGCGACGTCCGAGGGCGAGCGGAAGAACACGATGGTGTCGCGCATGGCGAACAGCACCAGCCCCAGCGCCGTCCCCAGCACCGCAAGCCCACCGGCGATCAGCGTCAGTCGGCGCTGCTTTCTCGTCATTGCCCGCTCTCCCCCTCAGGACGTGCGGCCGGCTCCGCCGGCGCCCGCTCATCCGTGATCTGTAGTTCGCCCGCCAGCGTTTCAACCGCGCGCAGGGCCTGCGTGTCCGCGGCAAAACGCGCGCGTGCCGACGCCACGGTGCGCGATGCCCCGGCGCGGTCGCCCAGAACGGCGTAGGATCGTATCAGCTGCAGCCAGTCGTCAAGCGAGGCCCCGTCGTCTGCCTCGACGCGGGCGGCGAGCTGCGCCACCATCCCGCGGATCGCCTGCATGCGCTCCTCCGGCGCGAGACCGGCGATGGCGCGGCCGGCGTCCGTCCGCGTCGGATCCTCGAGGGCCGCGATGCGCGCCGCCACCATGGACCGCCACGGCGCATCGGCCGGCGCGGAGGCCACGAGTTCGCGCAGCCGCGCGAGCGCCCCCGCGCGGTCGCCGTCCTGATCGGCAGCGATGGCGAGATAATAGGCGGCCTTGACGTTGGCGGGGTCGGCCTTGAGCGCGCGGTCGAAAGCCGCGCGCGCATCGGCGGTCACGACGCCATCGCCTGCCATCACCAGCGCCTCGCCCAGATTCGCGAGCCGGTTCGACGTCTCTCCGTTCAGCCGCAGCGCCTCGCCGAAGGCGCGCACCGCATCGTTGAAGCGACCGGCGCGCATGTAGATGGGGGCGAGCACCTCCCAGCCGCGCCCGTCGTCGGGCTGGCGCGCGAGATGCCCCTCCACCCGCGCCACCGCCTCGTTGAGGCCGAGCGCGCGCGGGTCGTCGACCGTCATGCGGCCGGCGAGCGGCGCGTCGGGAACGTCCGGGTGGCCGAGCGCGCCGTAGAGCGTCAGCGCGACGAGCGGAATGGACGAAATCGCGATCGCCGAGGCCGCGCGCCTGCGGCGCAGCGCCGGTTCGCCTTTCTGGTCGCCGTCATCGGGTTCTTCGGAGACGGCGCGCAGCAGACGCCGGGCTGCCTCGGCGCGAGCGGCCTCGCCTTCCGCCGCCGGCATGAGCCCGCGCGCCACCTCGCGCTCGATATCGGCGATCTGGTCGCGGAAGAACGCCGCGTCATCGACGCCGCCGCCCGCCGTCCGCGGCCTGCGCGACAGCGGCAGCAGCACCGCGAGAATGACTGCGCCCGTCATTAGAGCGAATAAAAACCAGATGGTCATGTGCCTTCATATCATCAGCTTCGCGCCCGCGCTGACACGTGTTCGCGGCGACATATGGTCACGGGCGGCCCGCGCGCGTCCGCAGCCGCGCTCCCATCCGCCGCACTCACTGCGGGCTCCGGACGTCGGGGCGAATGTCGAGGGGAGCGGGGATGGTCGGCGCGGGAGGGGAAGGCGCGCCGGTATCCGGCCCGTCCGTGTCTTCAGCCGCGTTTTCGGCCGGGTTTTCGGCCAGGTTTTCGACTGCCTGGGCCGCCAATGCCTCCAGACGCGCCCGCTCGGCCTCGGCGCGCTGTCTTTCCTCCTCCTGCTGCTGCCGTGCCCTCTCCTGCCGTTCCTTCTCCCGCCTTTCCTCCTCCCGTCTCTGTTCTTCCCGCCGCGCCCGCTCCTCCCGCTCGCGACGCGCCTTCTCGACGCGCTCCCGCGCCTCCGCCTCCATCCGCTCGATGCGGTCGAGCTCGCGGGTGAGGCCGATGGCGGCAAGACCGTTGGCGACGCTGCCGGCCTCGACCCGGCGCTCCAGGGCATCGAGCGGCCCGCGCCAGACGACGACCGCCTGCGGCGACGCGCCGCTCCAGCCCTCGGGAACGGCCACGCCGGAAAGGTGGGCGCGGGCGTCGAGCGTCAGGCCGGTGAGGTCGAAGCTGCCGCTCAGCCCGGCCCGCGCCCCGCCGGCTTCGAGCGCCAGGGGGCCGAAACGCAACGTGCCGCTCGCCAGGGTCAGGGGCGCGGCAAGCTCCCCGATCGGCCAGGCGCCCTTGTCGAGCTCTTCGGCCAGATGCGCGGCCACCTGCATGGTGTCGACATCCACCGTCGCGCTGTCGACGAGGGCCACGAGCGTGCGCTCCAGCGCGCTGGCGTCGAAACGCGGCACGGCGGAACCGGTGATGCGCAGTTCGCCGCCGCCGGCCAGATTGCCGACCAGCCCGGCCACGCTCTCGGCGGAGGCGCCGAATTCGAGCTGGCCCGCCGCCTCGCCGGCGATCCGCTCCTGCGTCAGCGCCGGAAGCGCCCTTTGCAGCGCCGTCTGGAGCGCCACTTGCCGCAGCGCGACACTGCCGCGCAGGTTGACCTGCGCGCCGAGGCGCTGCAGCACGATCTCGCCCTGCGCCCGCCCGCCCCCTTCCACGCCGGTGTCGGCGACCGCCACCGTCAGGGCCTCGGGCGAGACGTCGACCCGCAGGGACGCGTCCGTGAGCGCCAGCGCCGAGGTGACGGCGAGATGCCTCGCCTTCAGTCCGAGCGAACCGGTGAGCGTCGGCGCGGCCGTGCCCAGCCGCTGTGAGGACCAGATCTGCCCCGCCTGCGGCCGCGCCCCGGGGCCGAGCCAGAGCGCCAGCACGTCGGCGAGCGCGAGCTGCTCCAGCGCGATCTCGCCCTGAAGGCCGTCGCCCGCCAGCGACAGCCGCCCCGCCACCGGGCTGCCCGCCACGGTGCCCTTGAGGTTCTCGACGGCAAGGGCATCCGGCCGCCATTGCAGCGCGCCACCGAGCGAGGCGGCGACCGGCCCTTCCGTCGCGGGCAGCGGCCGGCGCAGCAGCGCCGCGAGCGCGCCCGCGTCCCCGGTTTCCAGTTGCAGCGGGCCGGACAACGACGCGCCGCTCGCGTCGGTGCGCCATCGCCCGTCGAGCGTCAGACGGCTCGTGCCCGCGGACAGGCTGGCGCGCCCGTCGAGCTGCGCGAACGAATTGCCCCGTGCGGCAATGGCGAGTTCGCCGGCCATGGCTGCGGGCGGCGGGCCGCCGTGCTCCGCGAGTCCGAGCTGCCGCAGCAGACCGCCGGCGTCGGGCGAGGCGAGCCGCAGATCGATGACGGCGCGGTCGCCCGCATCGCCGCCCGGATCGCTGACGATCCGCCCCTCGACGTCCGTGCGGGCGGCGCGGCCCTTCACCACCGCGACGAGCGGGCTGCCGGCGCCGGGGCGCGCGACCGTCGCCTCGAGGTTCAGCGGGCCGATCGCGGGCGCCGCGCGCTCAAATGCTTCCCCCCAGCGGGCGGGCAGGAACGGCCGATAGAACGCGAGCAATGCCGCGGGATTCTCCGCCTCCATGGTGGCGGCGATGCGCCCGCCCTCCTCGCCGATATGGCCGGAAGCCGCAAGCCGCGCGCCGTCGGGGTCCTTCAGCTCGAACCGCTCGATCGTCACCCCGTCCGCCGATGTCGAGAAGCGCGCCGCCATCCGCCGCCCGTCGGAGGCGGGTACCGTGCCGAAGCGCAGCCGCCGCGCCTCCAGCTCGATATCCAGATCCACGCCGCTGTCGATGACCGCCGTCGGATCGAGCTTCGGCAGCGCCGCGAGATCAACGCCCTGCAGGGCGAGCCGCGCATCGGCGCGCGCCCGTCCCCCTTCCGCGGCATGGGTGTAGAGCAGGTCGCCCGACAGCGCGCTCTCGCCCGCCGATACGTCGAGAGCGCGCACGGCGACGCCCGCCGGCGAGACCTCGACATGGCCGCGCAGCACGAGCCCCGGCCAGTACCGCAGGGTCTGGCTGAAACGCATCATCAGGCCGAGCTCGTCCACCGTCGCGGCGTTCGCGGCCGCGTCCTTCACCGCGTTGGCGAGCCTGCCGACGTCCCCGGCGGTGAAGCCGACCGTTCCGACGAAGCCCGATCCGGAGCCGAACGTGCCGTCGACCACCTCCAGCCTGCCGCCGCCCGGCAGCGCGAGATCGACGCGCGGCAGCGACACGCTCATGCCCGCCGGGCGAAGTTCGGTCCGCAGCACAGCCGAGGCGGGGCCGAACTCCTCGCCCGCGTAGGCCACACTGCCCACAGCGAGGGACAGATCGACCGGCAGGCCGCCGAGCAGGCGTTCCGCCGCTCCGGACAAGGCGTCGTCTCCCTGCGTCCACGCCGCCACGAACGGGCGGATGTCGATCCGCCGGCTGTCGAGATCGAGCGCCACGCGCGGCAGTCCGCCATCCCGCAGCACGCCCGCGTCAAAGGCGCCCTCGCCGTTGAGCACCACTGCACCGGCCCCCTCGCCGGAGCGGATTTCGAGATTGGAGGCGGCAAAGCGCCATCCCTCGCTGGCGATATCCGCCGTGGCGGTGAGGCGGTCCGGGTCCGCGCCGGCGGGCCGTGGCAGCGGCAGGGAGAGCGCCAGGCGCCCGGCGACGCCCGGCCGATCGCCCGGCTGCAGATGGCCGTCGAAGTCCGCCTGCGCGCCGATGTCCGCGTCGGAGGCGCGCAGCTTCAGCCGCAGACGCCCGTCCGCGCTCGGCGTGCCGGTGGCGGCATACACGGTGTACGGGCCGTAATGGCCGTCGACGCGCCACGGGCCGAGAAGGGCGGGCGCGCTCGCCGTGGCGTTGACGGGGCCGATGACGTGTTCCGCCGCAGCGCCCTCCGCCGCTCCCATGATGCGGATGGTTCCCTGCTCGACCTCAAGCCGCGCGACGCCGGCGGATTCGATTCCCGAGAGCGGCGCGCCGACCTGCGCCGGCAGGCGCAGCGCGCCGTGTTCGTCGAGGGCGATTCGCAGTTCGGGACGCACGAGCCGGGCGCTGGTCACCTCGATGCGGCCGCTCATGAGCGGCGGCGCTTCCAGCGCCACGTTCAGCCCCTCGGCGGTCAGGAAGGGCGCTTCACCGCCCACCGTGATCCGCTCCAGCTCGAGGCGCGGCGTGGGCAACAGCCGGACGGTGATCGCCCCTTCGGTATGAATGTCGACGCCGAAGGCCCGGCCCAGCGCCGCCTCGACATCTGCCCGCCGGTATTGCCAGTCGACGAAATAGGGCACCGCCAGCGCCGCGCACAGCACGGCAACGAGCAACACCGCGACAACACTGAACAGATCGCGCACCCTTAGCCGACCTATCGTTAGAGCATGATCCCGAAAAGTGGATACCACTTTTGAAAAAGATTATGCGCAAACAAAGCAGCGGAGCGGATGGCTTTTCAATGAAAAATCATCTCGCTCTGGAGACGGGAGATCAGCAGCCCGCCGGCCAATCCGGTCCGGACGGCGTTCCGCCCGCCGGAAATCGTCCTGTCGATGTTTATGCATGCGCACGCTCCGGGGCAATGCCTTTGCTGCGACAGGGCCACAGTTTCGGCTCTCGCGCGCGCACGAATCCGTTACGTCGCGGTAGGCCGGCCCATTCGCCGAATGGCAGCCATCCACCGGCGGTCGTTGCAATGGGGCTGCCGCCGCGCCACCATGGCCCCTATCAGCGACGGAAACGGCGCCGCCGGCCATCCCGCCGCCCGCCCCGATCGCGTCAAGCCTGTTCCCGTGGAGTCCGATTGCATGCGTGCCGAGAACGCCCCCCTCATCCGTCTCGAAGACTACCGGCCGACCGACTACCTGATCGACACCGTCGATCTTACCTTCAGGCTGCATCCGACCGATACCCGTATCGTCTCCCGCCTGTCGCTACGCCCCAATCCCGCCGGCCGGCCGGGTGCGCCGCTCGCGCTCGACGGCGACGAGCTGAAGCTCGTTTCGATCCGCCTCGACGACGCGCCGCTCGCCGCCGGCGCCTACACGGCGGCGCCCGACGGCCTCGTCGTCGCCGCGCCGCCGCAGCGCCCCTTCACGCTGACGGTGGAAACGGCCGTCGATCCGACGGCAAACACCAAGCTGATGGGGCTCTACCGCTCGAACGGGGTCTATTGCACGCAGTGCGAGGCGGACGGCTTCCGCCGCATCACCTATTTCCTCGACCGCCCCGACGTGCTCTCCGTCTACACCACGCGAATCGAGGCCGATGCCGACACGCCGCTGCTGCTCGGCAACGGCAACCCCGTCGAGACCGGCACGCTCGAAGGCGGACGACACTTCGCCGTGTGGCACGACCCCTTCCCCAAGCCGAGCTACCTTTTCGCCGTGGTGGGCGGCGATCTCGACAAGATCGAGGACGTGTTCACCACCGCGAGCGGCCGCGAGGTGACGGTTGCCGTCCACGTCGAGCGCGGCAAGCGCGAGCGCGCGGCTTACGCGCTCGATGCGCTCAAGCGCTCCATGCGCTGGGACGAGGAGGTGTTCGGCCGCGAGTACGACCTGGACGTGTTCAACATCGTCGCCGTGTCGGACTTCAACATGGGCGCGATGGAGAACAAGGGCCTCAACATCTTCAACGACAAATACGTGCTGGCGAGCGAAGACACCGTCACCGACGGCGACTATGCCAATATCGAGGCGGTCATCGCGCACGAATACTTCCACAACTGGACCGGCAACCGCATTACCTGCCGCGACTGGTTCCAGCTCTGCCTCAAGGAAGGGCTCACCGTGTTCCGCGATCAGGAGTTCTCCTCCGACGCCCGCTCGCGCCCGGTGAAGCGCATCGCCGACGTGCGCGTGCTGCGCTCGGCCCAGTTTCCGGAGGATGGCGGCCCGCTCGCCCATCCGGTGCGCCCGCGCGCCTACAGGGAGATCAACAACTTCTACACCGCCACCGTCTACGAGAAGGGCGCGGAGCTGATAAGGGTGCTGAAAACCCTTGTCGGCGCGCAGGACTTCCGCCGCGGCATCGATCTCTACTTCGACCGCCACGACGGCACAGCCGCCACCATCGAGGAGTTCGTCGCCTGCTTCGCGGACGCGAGCGGGCAGGATCTTGCCGCCTTCTCGCAATGGTACGAGCAGGCGGGCACCCCGCGCGTGAGCGCGCGCGGCGCCTATGACGCAGATGCCCGCACCTACCGGCTGACGCTCGCCCAGACGACGGCGCCCACCCCTGGCCAGCCGGAAAAAAGTCCCATGGTGATCCCGGTCGCGCTCGGCCTCATCGGTGACGACGGCCGGGAGATCGCGCTCGACACCGCCGACGGCTCGGTCCGAAACGGCGTGCTGGTGCTGGACGGGGCGGAAAAAACCGTCACCTTCGCCAATGTCGACAGGCCGCCCACGCCCTCGCTGCTGCGGGGCTTTTCGGCGCCGGTCATCCTCGACGCGGATCTCGCGGACGAGGATCTGCTGCTGCTCTTCGCCCACGATACGGACGCCTTCAACCAGTGGCAGGCGGCGCAGACGGTCGCGACCCGCATCATCCTGCGCACCGTCGCAGACGTGCGCGCCGGCCGCGCGCCTGAAGCGCCGGAAAGCCTCGCGCGGGCGCTCAGTGCCTTCCTCGACTCCCGCGCGCCGCAGGACCCAGCCTTCGCCGCCCAGGTGCTGGCGCTGCCGGGCGAGGCCGACATCGCCCGCGAGATCGGCAGCGATATCGACCCGGACGCCATCCACACCGCCCGCAAGGCCGTCCGGCAGACGCTGGGGCAGGCGCTGGCGGACAGGCTCGCCGGGCTATACGAAAAGCTCGCCAGCGACGCGCCCTATAGCCCGGACGCCGGAGAGGCGGGGCGGCGCGCGCTGCGCAACGCCGCCCTCGACCTGCTGACGGCGGGGGACGGGGCGCGCGGCGAGGCGCTGGCGCGGGCGCAGTTCGAGGCCGCCAACAACATGACGGACCGCATCAGTGCGCTCGCCACGCTGTCGCAGGTTCCCGGCGCGGCGCGCGAGGCCGCCTTCGCCGCCTTCGCCGCGCGCTATGCGGAGGATCCCCTCGTGCTCGACAAGTGGTTTTCGCTGCAGGCGACGATCGCGGAGCCGGAGACGCTCGACCGCGTGCGCGGCCTGATGGCGCATCCGGCGTTCTCGCTGTCGAACCCCAACCGCACCCGGGCGCTCATCGGCAGCCTCGCCATGGCCAACCCCACCCAGTTCGCGCGCGCCGACGGCGAGGGCTTCGCCTTCCTCACCGACATCATCATCGGTCTCGACAAGACCAATCCGCAGCTCGCCTCGCGCCTCGCCACCGCCTTCCGCACCTGGAAGATACTGGAGCCCGGCCGCAGGACCCACGCGGAAGCGGCGCTCAAGCGCATCGCCGCCATCACACCGCTGTCGGCGGACGTGGCGGATATCGTCGGCCGGTCGCTGGCGTAGACGACATCGCGGAGCGGGGCCGATGCTCCGCTCTTTTCATGTCATGACAGACGGTTATGCCGATTTCCAGATAATGTGGATGAGAACAGGCCGGCCCTTCACGTCGCAGGCTCCGCGGCGATGGCCGCGGCGTCCCTGCCGACGACGTCAGCGAGTGCGACGTTTTCGCGCTGGAGCCTTTCGAGGAGGCCGCTCTTGATCTCGCCGACGAGGCCCGGCCCCTTGTAGACCAGCGCCGAGTAGAGCTGCACCAGCGTCGCCCCGGCGCGGATCTTGGTCCAGGCCGCCTCGGCGGAATCAATCCCGCCGACGCCCACGATCGGGAACGCCCCCTCGACGCGCAGACAGGCCTGCGCCAGCACCCGTGTCGCGAGCGGGAACAGCGGCCGGCCGGAAAGCCCCCCGGCCTCGCCGGCATAGCGCACGTCGATGAGGCGCGGCCGGCTGACAGTGGTGTTCGAGACGATGAGGCCGTCGATGCCGCGCCGGCGCGCCACCGTCACGATGGCGTCGAGTTCCTCCTCCGTCACGTCGGGGGCGATCTTGAGCAGCAGCGGCCGGCGCGGATGGTCGCGGGACGCCTCGTCGCGGGCCGCGATGGCGCGGGCGATCAGATCGTCGAGCGCCGCCTCCTGCTGCAGGTCGCGCAGGCCGGGCGTGTTGGGCGACGACACGTTGAGGGTGAAATAGCTCGCGACAGCCGCGAAAGCCCGGATGCCGGCCACGTAGTCGGCGGCACGGTCGGTCGAATCCTTGTTGGCGCCGATATTGACGCCGACGATACCCGGCCGCCCTGCCCGGCCCTGGAGCCGCTTCAGCGCCGCCGCGTGGCCTTCATTGTTGAAGCCGAGACGGTTGATCACCGCCTCGTCGCGGACCAGCCGGAAGATGCGCGGGCGCGGATTGCCCGGCTGCGGGCGCGGCGTCACCGTGCCCACCTCCACGAAGCCGAAACCGGCCGTGAGGATCGCGTCGGGCGCTTCCGCGTTCTTGTCGAAGCCGGCGGCGAGGCCGACCGGATTGGGGAAGCGCAGCCCGAACGCCTCGACGTGCAGCACCGGATCGTCGGGCGCGGGCACCGGCAACCGCGCCACAGCGAGGGCACGGATCGTCAGCCGATGCGCCGTCTCCGCGTCGAGCGCGAACAGGATGGGCCGCACGAGCCTCTCCAAACCCCGCATCTGGCAATCTCCCTCGAAAAAGCGTCCGGCGCGGCGATACGCGCCCGCCCCTGTATGATCCGGACCTGCGGCAAAAACAAGCCGCGCGCCCGAAACGGCGTGCGCGGCGGGATATACGGACCGTGAACCGCGTAATATGAAATATGAAGCCCCGCTATGGCAGTTTATCTTGCAGGGAATGCGTTGCGCATACCAATGAAATGAAATATGTCCTGTATTAAGAAAATCATCCTAATATGGTGTTGCGGGATGGGAGCGTGTTTTCCGATGTCGTTCTGCCCGAACACATTCAGGGCGGCGGCTGTCGCGGGGAAGCGCCACCGCGCCGGGCAGTGACGCCTTGCCGGGAACGAGACGGGAATGGAGCGGGGGCATGGATGGAGCGAGGCGTATATGATGCTGTCTCATGACCAGATCTGGTCGGCTCTCGACGCCTTCGCGGCGCGCAGCGGGCTGTCGCCATCGGGGCTTGCCCGCAAGGCGGGGCTCGATCCCACGACCTTCAACCGCTCGAAGCGCCTGGCGCCGGACGGGCGGCCGCGCTGGCCCTCGACGGAATCCATCGCCAAGGTGCTGGAGGCGACCGGCGCCTCGCTCGACGAATTCATGGCGCTCGTCGCCCGGCACGGCAAGTACAGGCCCGCGCGCAACCTGCCGCTGATCGGCTTCGCGCAGGCGGGCAAGGGCGGCTTCTTCGACGACGGCGGCTTTCCGGTCGGTGGCAGCTGGGACGAGGTCGCCTTTCCGGACATGGGCGAGGACAAGGTGTTCGCGCTCGAGATCACCGGCGATTCGATGCTGCCGATCTACCGCGACGGCGACATCATCATCGTCTCCCCCACCGCGACCCTGCGCCGCGGCGACCGGGTGGTGGTGCGCACCGCCCAGGGCGAGGTTCTCGCCAAGGAACTCAAGCGCCGCACCGCGAAGACCGTGGAGCTGCGCTCGCTCAACCCCGAGCACGAGGACCGGGTGCTGGCGGAGCAGGACATCGCCTGGATGGCCCGTATCGTATGGGCGAGCCAGTGAGGATCGCGGCCTCCTTCGAACGCGAGCTGGCGTTGGCCGGCGAGGGCTATGTGTGGATCGCGGGCATCGACGAGGTGGGGCGCGGCCCCATCGCCGGCCCGGTCGTCGCGGCCGCCGTGGTGCTCGATCCGCGCGCCCTGCCCTTGGGCCTCGGCGATTCCAAGATCCTCCCCGAACGCCGGCGCGAGGAGCTGTTCGAAGAGATCGTGCTGAGCGCCCATATCGGCATCGCCAGCGTGCCGGCGGCAGAGATCGACCGCATCAACATCCGCCAGGCGACGCTTGCCGCCATGGTCCGCGCCTTCGCCGCCCTGCCGGCCCCGGCTGGCCTTCCGGCTCACCGGATGATCGCGCTCGTCGACGGCAACGATCCGCCGCCGCTGTCCTGCCCGGTGGAGACCGTCGTGGGGGGCGACGCCCTCATCGCCTCGATCGCGGCCGCGTCCATCGTCGCCAAGGTCACCCGGGACCGGATCATGCGCCGCCTGGGGCTCGACTATCCGGCCTACGGCTTCGCCAGCCATGTCGGCTATCCGACGCCGGCCCACAAGAGCGCGCTCGCGCAGACCGGCCCCTGCCCGTTCCACCGGCTCAGCTTCGCGCCGCTGAAGACGCGATAGCAGGCCCCGGTTACAGATTGTCGAGAATGTTTTCGGCGCTGGCGACCTGCACCTGTCCCGCCGCTTCCTCGATATACAGCGACTCGACCACGCCGTCGTTCGCCACCAGCGCATAGCGCTGCGAGCGCGGGCCGAGGCCGAACCCCGAACCGTCGAACAGCAGGCCGGTGGCACGGGCGAATTCCGCGTTGCCGTCCGACAGGAACTCCACCTTGCCCTCCGCGCCGAGCGCCTTCGCCCAGGCGTCGAGCACGAACACGTCGTTGACGCTGGTGATGGCGACGGCATCGATGCCCTTCGCCTTGAAGGCGTCGACGTTGGTGACGAAGCCGGGCGCGTGGTTGCGGTGACACGTCGGGGTGAATGCGCCCGGAACCCCCACCAGCAGCACCCGCCTGCCTTTGAAGATGTCGTCCGTGGTGCGCGGGGTCGGCCCGTCTGCGGTGGTCACGCGAAAAGTGGTCTGAGGCAAACGATCCCCGACGGCAATGGTCATCTTCATAGTCCCTGATTGTTCCAGTGGGGGTACGATATCACCCGCCGTCGCCATGTTTCAATGGCGGAAGTGGCGGTATCCCGTGAACACCATCGCAAGGCCCGCCTCGTCGGCGGCACGGATGACCTCGTCGTCGCGGATGGAGCCGCCGGGCTGGATCACCGCCGTGGCGCCCGCCGCCGCCGCCGCGAGCAACCCGTCGGCGAAGGGGAAGAACGCGTCCGAAGCCACGACCGCGCCCCTGGCGAAGCTCTCCGCGCTGCCCGCCGCGGTCGCGGCTTCCCGGGCCTTCCAGGCGGCGATGCGCGAGGAATCGACGCGGCTCATCTGGCCCGCGCCGATGCCGACCGTGGCCCCCTCGCGCGCGTAGACGATGGCATTCGACTTCACGTGCTTGGCGACGCGGAACGCGAATCGCAGATCGGCGAGTTCCGCGTCCGTCGGCGCGCGGCGCGTGACCACCCGCAGGTCCATGTCCTCGACGACGGCATTGTCCCGCCCCTGCACGAGGAAGCCGCCCGCGACCGTGCGCACCGTCTGTCCGGGACCGCGCGGATCGGGCAGCCCGCCGGCCACCAGCAGCCGCAGGTTCTTCTTTTCCGCCACGATGGCGATGGCCTCCTCGCTGGCGTCGGGGGCGATGATCACCTCGGTGAAGATGCCCACGATGCGGCGCGCCGCCTCGGCGTCGAGCGTGCGGTTGAGCGCGACGATGCCGCCGAAGGCCGATACCGGGTCGCAGCGCAGCGCCTTGTCGTAGGCCTCGGCCAGCGTCGCGCCCTCGGCGACGCCGCACGGGTTGGCGTGCTTGACGATCACCACCGCCGCCGTGCGTGCGGGGTCGAACTCCGCCACCGCCTCGAAGGCGGCATCGGTGTCGTTGAGATTGTTGTAGGAGAGCTGCTTGCCCTGAAGCTGGCGCGCCGTCGCCACCCCCGGCCGCGTGTCCGCGGTGGCGTAGAAGGCGGCCGTCTGGTGCGGGTTCTCGCCATAGCGCAGATCGAGGCCGCGCTTGCCGCCGATGGCGCGGAACACGGGCGTCTCGATTCCTTCCGCTGCGGCGAACCAGTTGGACACCGCCGCGTCATAGGCGGCGGTGCGCCCGTAGGCCTTCTGCGCCAGGCGCTTGCGCAGCGCCGACGTGGTGGCGCCGTCATGGGCCTCGAGCTCGGCCAGCAGCGCGGCATAGTCCTCGGGATCGACGACGACCGCCACGTCGGCGTGGTTCTTGGCCGCGGCCCGGATCATCGCCGGGCCGCCGATGTCGATGTTCTCGATGCAGTCGTCGAACGACCCGCCGCGCGCCACCGTCGCCTCGAAGGGATAGAGGTTGACCACCACGAGGTCGATGGGCGCGATGCCGTGCGCCAGCATCGCCGCCTGATGCTCGGGATTGGCCCGCACCGCCAGTACGCCGCCGTGGATGGCCGGATGCAGCGTCTTCACACGCCCGTCCATCATCTCGGGGAACTGCGTGACCTCGGAAACGTCCTTCGCCGCAAGCCCCGCCTCGATCAGCGCCTTGTGCGTGCCCCCGGTCGAGACGAGCTCGATGCCCCGCTGGGCAAGCGCCGAGGCGAAGCCGATCAGGCCGGACTTGTCCGACACCGACAGCAGCGCCCGCGTCACCCTCTTGCGGTCGCCGGGCGGCGAGGCGTCCGGCCCCTTCGGCCGGAAAGACGTCACATCGTTGGAGTTCGCATTGTTGGAGTTGGCATCACGCGACATGGCCGGTTCCCGTTTCAGGGTCATCATGCGGACTGTGCCCATACGCGGGACAGGAATCCGCTCCAGCGCGTGCCTAGCCGATTTTGCGGGGCACGAAAACGAAAAAACGGCCCGAAAACCGAAATGCCCCCCGGTATCGGCCGTGGCGGGGAGGACCGAACAGACCTGCGGGGGCGCTTTCCGATCCCATGATTCCATTCGCCCGATCAGAATGCGCTCACAAGAAAGAAGCGGAAAGGTTCGCTGTTTTCATGCAGCGGTGAAACCCTCCAGCCGCGAGAAGCGCCAGCGCAGCAGCCGCACCTCGGTGGGATCGACCCGCACCACGATCTGCTCGCCCCGGCGCGCGCCGTCGGGAGCGGACAGGAACACGCTTTCCTCGACCGACACCTCGCCGTGCTCGGCCTCGAACGACCATCCCTGTCCGTCCGGCAACAGCAGCAGCACGCGGTATCCGTCGCTGGTGTGGCCGGTGCGCACAAGCGGATGCAGATGGAACCGCACCACCGCCGGCAGGCCCTCGGGCGGGGTGTCGACGGCGATGAAGGCGTCCTCGCCGTCGAGCACACCCCGCTCGCCGTCAAGCCGCAGGCGGCGCTGGTGGATGAAGCCGAAGCGCCTGCGATAGCCGTCGTGCGCGCCTCCCAGCGTCTGCACGATGGCGTCGGGTGATCCGCGCGTGACCTCGACGTTCTCGACACCGCCGATGATGGGCGTGCCGAGCCAGCGGCCGAGCCGGCGGTCGAAACGCCCCAGCAGCGACGTGCCACCCCCCGCCCCGGCGAACAGGCACGACGACGCCTCGCCGACGGTGACGGTGCTGTGGGCGGCGGTGGAGCGCGCCGCCAGCGGCGGGATGGCGCTGCCGGTGCGCGGCGTGCCGCAGTTGACGATCAGGCGCGAGCGGCCGACGCTGAGCTCGAACGACAGGCATCCCGCATGCGCCCGGCCGGAATACGCGGGCGGCGGCGGCGGGCCCACATCGGCAATGAGCAGCAGGTCGCCCGCCGAAAGCCGCTCGTAGCCGGAATGCGGCGCATGCTGGATGGCGCGCGAGCGCGTGTCGTCGTAGGCGAGCAGCGTCGCGATCAGATCGACCTGGGTACGGCCCATGCCGTTGAACAGCGCCAGCGACCCCTCGCCGTGGCGGAACATGCGCAGCATCGGCATCATGCGATCGATGGCGCCGAGCAGTTGCGGCGGCGGCGACACCCCGCGCGCGGCATAGACCTGCCGCAGCGGCAGCAGCTCCGTCAGCAGCATCACCACCACCTGGGGATTGCGGCTGATGTGGCCGCCGTCCGGCAGGATCTGGCGCGCCAGTTCCTCGCCAAGCTGCCGGGTGGCGTTGCGCTGCAGGCGCCCGAGATTGTCGAGGCACAGGCCGGCCATGGCCAGCGCGATGAGCGCCAGAAGCCGGTTCTCGCCCTCGAGATCGCCGGCGACCCGGCCCGAAAGCTGCCGGACGCCGCGCGAGAGCGCGCGCATGAAGCGGCGATAGAAGGCGTGGTCCGCCCCCTCCAGCACCAGCGGCGACTGGCTGAGGAAGGCGAGCAGGCGGCGCGCCGCGACCTCCGGGCGCACGGCGATGCCGTGGCGGTCGAGCTTCGCGATCAGGAAATCGTCGACGAGGGCGCGCGCGTTCGCCCGCGCAAGCGCGGAATCGGCCGCGCCGAGATGCCGCAGCCAGGTGAAGCTCGCCAGCGCCCTCGCCCATGCCTCCGACGGCGGGATGACCTCGAAGGGCGAGCGGCCGCGGCAGTCGACGCTCTGCCCGGCGAGCGAGAAATAGCCGGCATAGATATCGGACGCCTCGGTGGGATCGGCCGTGCGCAGGTCCTGCGGCGCGATGACGACGCGCTCGGGAGAGCGGCGGCGCAGCATGGCCAGCACGCTGAGGATGGAGCCGACACAGCCGAGGAGCCGGCGCCCCGCCTGCGCGAGCCCGAGGCCATAGAGCCGCCAACGCTGTTGATCCGCACTCACGGCCTCGAATAGCCCCTTCCATGCACGACACCACCCGGGCAGGCGAGCGCCTGCCGGCTGCGGCGATCCACCCATAGCACCAAACCGAAAAGCGTGCGCACTTTCCGAAAAATTTGATGCGTTAACAAATGGATAGGGCTGCGGTCCGGTTCATGCTCCATGGCCGCGGCCCCAGCGCACACGCCCGCACATGCGCCCCGAGATATGACATTAGGCGAAAAAAGTTAACTGAACCGTACAAGGCTGTTGCAGCTTGTGAATATTGTCGCCGCCGCGCCCGGATGGAGATTCGGCTTGACAAATCCTCTCCACGCTGTAGCAGATACCCTGCCAGGGAGGCGGTGTTCAGGCCACCCCCGGATGGCATGCCGAATCGGCATGCTCGATTGGCGCGTTCAGTCCGGCAGGCAGGCGGATACAGGCGATGGCTCGCATCATTATCAAGAAAGCGAAAACCATCATCGAAGTCGCGACGATAACGACGTCGACGACACGCTGACCCCCTGCGCTCGTTCCCGGACCTCTCTCCCCCAGGCACGAGAGAGGGAAGATGCCCTGAAGGAGTGACGCTCCGGGGCATCGCGATCCGGGAGAGACCGAACAGGAGACACCTCGCAATGGGCTTCAAGATCGCCGTGGTCGGTGCCACCGGTAATGTGGGCCGTGAAATTCTCGACATTCTGGCCGAGCGCGCCTTTCCCGTGGGCGAGGTCGTGCCGCTCGCCTCGCGCCGCAGCCTCGGGCAGGAGGTCTCCTTCGGCGACAAGACGTTGAAGACCCGGGATCTCGCCACCTATGACTTCTCCGACACCGATATCGTGCTGATGTCGGCGGGCGGCGACGTGGCGCGCGAGTGGGCGCCGAAGATCGCCGCGCAGGGCGCCGTGGTCATCGACAACTCCTCCGCCTGGCGCTACGACGCCGACGTGCCGCTGATCGTGCCCGAGGTGAACGCCGATGCGGTCGTCGGCTTCTCGAAGCGCAACATCATCGCCAATCCCAATTGCTCCACGGCCCAGCTCGTCGTCGCGCTCAAGCCCCTGCACGACGCCGCCACCATCCGGCGCGTGGTCGTCGCCACCTATCAGTCGGTGTCGGGCGCGGGCAAGGAGGCCATGGACGAGCTGTTCTCGCAGACGCGGTCCGTGTTCACCACCGGCGAGGTGAAGTCCGAAAAGTTCACCAAGCGCATCGCCTTCAACGTCATCCCCCACATCGACGTGTTCATGGAGGACGGCTACACCAAGGAAGAGTGGAAGATGACGGCCGAGACCAAGAAGATCCTCGACCCGGCCATCAAGCTCACCGCCACCGCCGTGCGCGTGCCGGTGTTCATCTCCCACTCGGAGGCGGTCAACGTCGAGTTCGAGAAGCCGATCACGGCCGACGAGGCGCGCGAGATCCTGCGCCAGTCGCCGGGCCTCATCGTCGTCGACAAGCGCGAGAACGGCGGCTACATCACCCCCCACGAGGCGGCCGGCGAGGATCCCACCTATGTCTCGCGCATCCGCGAGGACCCGACGGTGGACAACGGCCTTTCCTTCTGGGTGGTAGCCGACAACCTGCGCAAGGGCGCAGCGCTGAACGCGGTGCAGATCGCGGAAGTGCTGGTCAACCGCAAGCTCATCAGCCCGCGTGCGCAGGCGGCCTGATTCGGTCCGAGATCCCGAACAGCGGAAGCGCCGTCCCTGTGACGGCGCTTTTTGCTGAGGCGGTACGAGGCGGCTTCCTGAACGCGGACGGCCATCCCGTCAGGTCCGGCCAAGCGGTAAAAGGCGGACCGCGCGCCGCGTTATCCCGCTCTCTTGACGGTCCTTACCTTCTTCAGCGCGTAGCTCTCTGCCACGTGGGCGACCACCGTATCGAACCAGTTCGATGGCAATTGGCCGACTACGCAGGAGTCGCGGGCGGATGGAAGGCTTGAGAGCCAATTTCCGGGCCTGGGATCCGGCCCTGGCCAGACGAGGATGTTGACTTGGTCCGTGTAAACCCATGCGGGTTCCTCGTCGAGCCCCAGCCAACGCTTCAGCTTGCGCGGGATCTCCAATGCCCTTTCGTGATCCAGTGGGGGTTTGTGGGAGACGCCGACGGCATAGGCGAGCGGAGTCGGTCCGACGTCCCGCTTGGCGAGAATGATAGCCATCGGATAGACCTTCTCTCCGTCCTCTCGGACGTGCTCCTTCGAGTGCCATAGGTATTCGTAGGCGATCAGGTGACCGACAGGGGGATCAGCGGGAATTTTCACTACCGAGCCTCAGGTGCGAGGCTTGGAGGGCCTCTCATTCTCTTCAATGTCGGGAATGTCCCCGAGATCGTAAGGCTGATCGGTTGCGACCCTGGATTTACGGATCAGCGCGATATCGCCTTCGCTCAGAGCTTCAACAGGCAGGGCCTGACGGTACGACGACCACAGCTCCTCGAAAAGGCGTGCGGAAACGAGGAAGGCGGTGGTGCGACCGTATCGCGTGATTTCGACCGGCCCCTCATGCGCCCGGTCATGCCATTCGCCAAAGTTCTTCTGAATTTCAGACGCAGGAAGCGATGCCATGGAACAACCCTCAAATCTTCCGTAAATTACGTAAAAATGTTAAGGTGTGGTCCTTGCTACCGGATGCCGCTTTTTCCTCGCAGCCTTTCAGCCGCCTTCTCCTGCTTCGCTCGTGTGGCGTGCCAGCGCCTCCGCCAGCGTCACCAGCAGCGCCAGTTCCTTCTCGGGCAGAGCCTGCGCCACGAATGCGAGCCGGTCGGTATAGTCGGAGCGGAGCGTGGCCGGGCTGTCGTCTAACGACAGACCGAGCAGCCAGTTCGGCGTGGTGCCAAGCGTGCGCGCAATCCGCACCAAGGTGGCGAGATCGGGCTCCCGCCTTCCCGAGATATAATGACCGTAGCGTCGTTCATCGAGGCCACAGCGGCGCGCGGCTTCTGCATTCGATATGCCAAGCTGCCCGGCCCGCTCTTTCAGCCTTGTTCCGAGAATTTCCATAGGAACAATTTGTTCCTGAACGACACCTTTCTTGCTATCGGCGTTATGGTGCTATATTTAACTACGAAACGCCGATAGTCGCCATTCGTAACATTGTGACTCGTTGCATGACATATGAAGAAACCGCCATCTGGATCGTTGCTCTGGCGCCGCCGGGCATCGTGCTGCTGGAGGGCTTCTGGGATTTCCACATCCGCCCGCACCTGATCCCCATGCGCCGCATCGCGGCCATGACCGACCTGATGCTCGCGACCTTCGGCCCCTATGCCGAACATGAGGCATTCCCGCGCCAGCAGGATGCCTGGTATCGTGGTGACCGGCTCGCCCAAGGCGTCTGGATGCGCATCCGCCGGCGCCTGCGGCGCCGCTGGGCGCGGGGCGAGATCGAGCTTTACGATGGAGAGGAAGTCGCCATGCGGCCGCGCCGCGAGGCCGTGTCGTCTCCGCGCGATGCGTAGGAGCTGTTTACAGCTTGACGAGCCGGCGTATCGTGGCCATCGGCAGAAACAGCCGCAACCCGCTTGCCGCGAAAGGAATGAATCCGTATTTTTGATAAAAGGCCGCTGCTGTTTCATCGCGCGCATCGACGATCAGCGCATGGACGGCAATCGTCTGGCTCGCAAGCAGCACCCGATGCAGGGCATCCAGCAGCATGATGCGCCAAGCCCCCTGCCCTTCGCCGCGCCTTCGACAACCAGACGCCCGAGCAGCGCAGCCGGCACGGGATAGCGCGGCAGGCGCTTCGCCTGATCAGCGGGCAGATCATCGCGCTGAAAGCTCGCGGCGCTCACGCTATAATAGCCGCACACCGTCGTCCCGCCCTGAAGCGCGACGAACACGCGGGCAATACCGCCGCGCTTCACACCCTGCGACGCATGCTCCCGGATGTACTGATCGAGCTCGGGAGCACCACTCGAAAAAGTTGTCCGGTCATGCCGACTGCCGTCAGGCGGGGCGATCAGCCACGGCCCAGAGGCCGCGGTCATCCGCCGTCTGCTCGTATTTCGCGAACGCATCACGCAAGGCGGCATTGGGCGCGGGAGGATCGATGAGGGCATCATAGAACGTCTCCCAGTCCGGACTGGACAGGGTAACGGTTTCGTTCTCGCGAATGACCTTTTCCGCCTCCGCCACCGCGGTCGCGAGCAAGAACCGACTGACGGTCTTATGGCGACAGCGCGCAGCCCGCCGCAGCAGATTCTTTGTCTCGGCATCAATGCGGACCTGAAGCCGCTCGCTCCTTGGGCCCGAAATCGGCGCCAAGGCAGGCTCCCGAATTACTTTCGGCACCATATGTACTCACAAACGGAGCACATTCCAACCCATGCCGCGATACCGCGCCCGTCAACCGCCGCGCGTCAGCCCTTCGAACTGCGCCACCACCTGCTCATACACCGGCCGCTTGAAGGGCACGATCAGTTCCGGCAGGCGCAACGCCTCTTCCCAGCGCCAGGCGTCGAACTCGGGCGGGAAGGCGCCGCCGCCGGGATTGAGCACGTCGATTTCCGCCTCGTCCCCGGTGAAGCGCAGGGCGAACCATTTCTGCTTCTGCCCGCGATACTTGCCCTTGAGCGCGACGCCGATCAGGTCGCCGGGCAGGTCGTAGGTCAGCCAGTCCGGCGTTTCGGCCAGCAGGTCCACCGAACGGATGTTGGTTTCCTCGAAGAGCTCGCGCCGGGCCGCCTCCAGCAGATCCTCGCCGTCGTCGACGCCGCCCTGCGGCATCTGCCAGACGTGGTCCGGCGGCAGGCTGCCCTCGTCGTAGTCGTCCTTGCGGCGCGAGCCGATGAACACCCGGCCCGCACCGTTGAGCAGAAACACGCCCACGCAGGCGCGGTACGGCAGATCGTCCGCCCGCACCTTGCCCGCGTCTCTCTGGCCGCGCCCCTTGTCCTTATGCGACATCGCCCCGCCCCGTCAGCGCATCGGCCAGACCACGGCCGGCCGGCTCACCGGGCCGGCTTCTGGTCGGAAGGCTTAGCGTCCGCGTCTTTCCGTTCTGTGACATTGGCGGCGGATTCGGTCTTCGTGCCGGCTTCCGTTTCACTGTCCGCCGCCTTCTTGACAAGGGCGGGGTTCGGATTGCCGCGCAGCAGGTCGAGAGCGGCGTTGAGCTGGGTGTCCTGGGCCGGATCGGTGGGCACGTAGGCGGAAGACCCCTTGGGCTCCTCCTTGTTCCCCTCGCCGGCGGCGGTCGTCTCCTGCGAGGATTCCTCGCCGTTCCTGAGGTGGCCGCGCAGGCCGGCCTCGCCCTGGATCTGGTCCTTGCCCTTGAGCTCGTCGGGAATGACTTCCTCGACCACGAAATCGGGGTCGATGCCCTTGGCCTGGATCGAGCGGCCCGACGGCGTGTAGTAGCGCGCCGTGGTGAGACGCAGCGCGCCGTTCTGGCCGAGCGGGATGATGGTCTGCACCGACCCCTTGCCGAACGAGCGCGTGCCGATCAGGGTCGCGCGCTGGTGATCCTGCAGCGCGCCCGCCACGATCTCGGATGCCGAGGCCGAACCGCCGTTGATCAGCACCACGATCGGCTTGCCCTTGCTGATGTCGCCGGCGCGGGCATTGAAGCGCTGCGCCTCGTCGAGATTGCGCCCGCGGGTGGAGACGATCTCGCCCCGCTCCAGGAACGCGTCCGACACCAGCACGGCCTGATCGAGCACGCCGCCGGGGTTGTTGCGCACGTCGACGATGAAGCCCTTCAGCTTGTCGCCCGGAACCTGCTTGAAGATCTGCTCGACCGCGTTGTTGAGGTTGTCGAAGGTCTGCTCGTTGAACTGGGTGATGCGCAGATAGCCGACATCGTCCTTCACCTCGAAGCGCACCGAGCGGATGCGGATGACGTCGCGCTTGAGGGTGAGCTCGAGCGGATCGGTACGGCCGGCGCGCTGGATCCGCAGCGTCACCTCGGAGCCGACCGCCCCGCGCATCTTCTCGACCGCCTGTTCGAGGGTCAAGCCCTGCACCTGCTCGCCGTCGATGGCGATGATGAGGTCGTTCGCCAGAACGCCGGCGCGGGCGCCGGGGGTCTCGTCGATGGGGCTCACCACCTTGACGAGCCCGTCCTCCATCGTGACCTCCAGGCCGAGGCCGCTGAAGGAGCCGCGCGTCTGCACCTGCATGTCGCGATGGCTCTTGGCGTCCATGTAGCCCGAGTGTGGATCGAGCGACGACACCATGCCGGAGACGGCCGCTTCGATGAGCTTCCTCTCGTCCAGCGTATCGACATAGTCGCTGCGCACCTTGTCGAACACGTCGCCGAAGAACGTCAACTGCCGGTAGGTGTCGACGGAGGCGGCGACGGCGCTGGTGCTCGTCAGCAGCCGAGACTGGGTGCCCACGATCGCCACCCCAGCGCCGATCACCGCACCCACCATAATCAGAGAGAACTTGCGCATTATCCGCGAACCTTTTCGCCTTTGGTCTTCGCCCACCATGGGGACGGATCGATGGAACCGCCGTCCTTGCGAAACTCAACATATAGAATAGGACCGTTCGCGCCACCCGCAAGTGCGGTTGCCGAGAAGGCATTCGCGCCGGATGGTAAAGCCTTGCCCATCAACGCTACCGGTTCGCCGGCGAGCACGAACTGTCCCAATGCTACGTTGATACGCTCCATTCCCGCCAGCAGCACATAGTATCCGTCGCCGGCGTTGATGATCAAGAGTTGTCCGAAGGATCGGAACGGGCCAGAATAGACGATCCAGCCATCGGTGGGCGAGGAGATCACCGCCTCCTCGCGCGCAGCGACGGAGATGCCCTGCGTCGTGCTGCCGAATCCGTCGGGCTCGCCGAAGCGGCGAACGATCTCGCCGCGCACCGGAAACGGCAGCAACCCCAGCGCCTTCGCGAACGACACCTTGGGTTCGAGCCGCGCCGGATCGCCGAGCGGGGCCGCCGCCAGCCGGTCCTCGACCGCCTTTTCTCGCGCGCGGGCGGCCGCCTCGGCCTCCGTGGCGGCACGGCGGGAGGCGGCGATCTCCCGTTCCATCCGCCCGATCAAATCCTTGAGACTTTCGGATTTGCTGGCGAGATCGGCCACGCGCGCGCTTTCGCCGGCGTCCATCTTCTCCACCTCGCCGATGCGCCGCTGCCGCTCCTCGATGAGGGCCGCGAGCCGCTCCTGCTCGCCCTGCAGGGTGGCGATGTCGGTCTTCAGCGCCTCGCGGTCGGCGGCGATCTGCTTGCGCAGGCGCGCGAGCTCCGCGAGGTCGGAGGCCAGCGCCTCGGCCTCCTCGCGCAATTCCGGCACCACCGCGCCGAGCAGGATGGCGCTGCGCAACGCGAGCAGCACGTCCTCCGGCGCGACGAGCACGGCGGGCGGCGGATGGCGGCCCATGCGCTGCAGGGCGGCGAGCACCTCGGCGATGATGTCGCGGCGGCTCTCCAGCGAACGGCGAATCGCCTGCTCGCTGCCGTCGAGCGTCGCGAGGCGCTGTTCGAGGGCGGTGACGCGGTCTTCCGCCGCGCCGATGCGCTCGGTGGTCTCGATGAGGACGCGGTTGAGCTCCGCCCGGTCAGCGCTCAGGCCGTCGATTTCCGCACGCAGAGCCTTGCGCCGCTCCTCGCGGGCGGTGAGATCGGCCTCGACCGCCTTGAGCTCCTGCTGACGCCGGTCGCGGTCGGCCTCGGTCTGCGACAGGGCGGGATCCGGCGGCGGCGCATCCTGCGCGCGCACGCTGTCCACCGTGGCGACGAGCGCCACCAGCGCGACGCTCGCCGCGAGGCGGCACGCCCTGAAATTCCCCGTGAACTGAAAACCAAATGCCATCAGCGCCTGTAGCGTTTTCGAGCGAAGTGGACACCGGTTCGCGTGAAGAAAACGCGTCGAACCAAAGAGCGAGAGCGTTTCAGCGTTTCCGAGAAACGATGAAACGCTCTATAGCGCAAAATGAATGAAACCTGAATCGCTATTTTTCTTTAACCATTTGTTAACGCATCAAATTTCTGGCACGTCCAAAGCCGATCCGGATAACCCGGCCCTCAAACGCGATGGTAGGGATGACCTGCGAGAATCGTCAGGCAACGGTATACCTGCTCAAGCACCAGCGCACGCACAATCTGGTGAGGCATGGTCATCGCCCCGAACGACAGCACCAGCGCCGCCGCCTTGCGCACCTCGGCATCGAGCCCGTCCGGCCCGCCGACGACGAGATTGATCGCCGCCTCGCCGTTGTCCCGCCAGGCGGAAAACCTGTGGGCGACATCCTCGCTGGTGCAGCTTGCGCCGCGCTCGTCGAAGACCACGAGAGGCCCCGGCAGGCAGCGCGCCAGCAGCGCCCGCCCCTCTTCCGCCTTGCGCTGCTCCGGACTGCGGGCGCCGCTCTCGGCGAGTTCCGCCATATCGACGCCGCCGAAACCGAGCGTACGCGCCAGCGGTGCCGCGCGCTCGGCGTAGCGCTCGACCAGAGCCCTCTCGGGGCCGGCCTTCAGCCGCCCCACGGACAGGACAAGAATGCGCACGCCGCTCAGCCGACGAGCTGCTCTTTGGGCCGATCCGGGCTCCAGATCTTCTCAAGATTGTAGAAGCCGCGCACCTCGGGCCGGAAAATGTGGACAATGATGTCGCCCACGTCGATCAGCACCCAGTCGCAAGTCGGCAACCCCTCGACGCGCACGGGCCCGAAGCCGGCCTCCTTGAGCGCCGTGACCACCTTTTCCGCGATGGCACCCACGTGTCTGTCCGACCGCCCGGAGGCGACCAGCATGGTGTCGGCGATCGACGTCCGGCCGACGAGATCGATCTCGACGATGTCCTCGGCTTTCATCTCCTCGAGCTGAAAGCGTGCGATGCCCGCAGCCTGGATGACGGCGGCTTCCGCTCGTGCCTGCGCGGACTGCGTTGCGTCCTCTCCCGTCCGCGCGCCCGGCGCCTTCTGTGCGCCGTATTCCGATAACTGGCTCAGTGCCTGCCCCTTATGGTGCCGGAGCGCCCCATTGCGCTCCTCTGCTGAAGATAGTCGCACAATTTCGACGCTTCAACGACAGCCGTTGTCGAAACAGCCGATTTGGGCAGGAAAATGGAACAATTCCATTGTCATGCGCTATCCGGCCCCCTCCGGATCGTGCCGCACGGTCTGCGCATCGCGGATCTGGGTGGAGGACAGCGGCGAGCGCGGGCCGTGCAGGAAGATCCACGCCGGCCGCGGCGCGGACGCCAGCAATCCGGCATCGGTTTCGGTGAGGCGGCGGCGCGCCAGCACCGTCGCCGTCCGCGAGCGCGCCGCCCTCAGCGTCGAGCCGGGGCGATCGATGATCGCGATCGGCACGAGGTCGGCGATCTCCCGCCAGCGCTGCCAGCGGTGGAAGCCGTTCAGGTTGTCGGCCCCCATGATCCAGACGAAATGAACCTGCGGGCAGCGCCGCTTGAGATAGGCGATGGTGTCGTAGGTGAAATGGGTGTCGATCTCGGCCTCGAAGCCGGTGATGTCGATGCGCGGATGGTGAGCCAGCGCCGCCGCGGCCGCCATGCGCTCGGCCTGCGGCGGCAGGGCCGAATTGTCCTTCAGCGGGTTGCCGGGCGTCACGATCCACCACACGCGGTCGAGCTGCAGCCGCTTCAGCGCGATGAGGCTCGCCAGCCGGTGGCCGGCGTGGGGCGGATTGAACGAACCGCCGAACAAGCCGATGCGCAGGCCCGGAGCGTGCGGAGGCAGAACAGGCACGGGCCGCGTCATCGCGCGGCCTCGAAACCGTTCGACGCGATCAGCCTGCCATCTGCGATCAAGGCCGGGTCTGCCCGTTGCCGTGGATGCGGTACTTGAAGGACGTCAGCTGCTCCACGCCCACCGGCCCGCGCGCGTGCATGCGGCCGGTGGCGATGCCGATCTCGGCCCCGAAGCCGAACTCGCCGCCGTCGGCGAACTGGGTCGAGGCATTATGGGCGACGATGGCGGAATCGACCTCGCGCTGGAAGCGCGCCGCGGCACTCTTGTCGTCGGTGATGATCGAATCGGTGTGGTGCGATCCGTAGGTCTCGATGTGGTCGATGGCGGCCGCGATATCGTCCACCACGCGGGCGGAGATGATGGCGTCCTCGTATTCCGTGCGCCAGTCCTCCTCGACGGCGGGCTTCACGCGCGCGTCGACGGCCTGCGTCGCCTCGTCGCCGCGCACCTCGCAGCCCGCGTCGAGGAGCGCCGTGACCAGCGGCTTCAGATGCGTGTCCGCCACCGCCCTGTCGACGAGCAGCGTCTCGGCCGCGCCGCAGATGCCGGTGCGGCGCATCTTCGCGTTGAGCAGCACCTTGCGCGCCATCTCCAGGTCCGCGTCCTTGTGGACATAGACATGGCAGATGCCGTCGAGGTGGGCGAACACGGGCACGCGCGCCTCGGCCTGCACGCGGCCGACGAGCCCCTTGCCGCCACGCGGCACGATCACGTCGATATTGCCATCGAGCCCGCCGAGCAGCAGCCCCACCGCGTCGCGGTCGCGCACGGGGACGAGCTGCACCGCATCCGCCGGCAGCCCGGCCCGCTCCAGCCCGGCCCGGATCGCGGCCACGAGCCGCACGGCCGAGCGGAAGCTCTCGGAGCCGGCGCGCAGCACGGCGGCGTTGCCCGCCTTCACGCACAGCGAGCCGGCGTCGGCGGCCACATTGGGCCGGCTTTCGAAAATCACGCCGATCACGCCGAGCGGCACGGCAACACGCTCGATAACGAGCCCGTTGGGGCGCTCGAACGTCGCCAGCACGCGCCCGACGGGGTCCGGCAGATCCGCGACCTGCTCCACCGCCTGGGCGATGGCCTCGACGCGCGCGGGCGTCAGTTGCAGCCTGTCGATGAAGGCCTCGATGCGCCCGCCCGCCCGCGCCTCGGCCACGTCCTCGGCATTGGCCTCCAGCAGGCCGGCGACGTCCTCGCGGATGGCCTGCGCCGCGCTTTTCAGCGCAGCGGCGCGCTCGGCATCGGACGTCAACGCCAGCACGCGCGCCGCCTTGCGGGCGCGCCGGCCGATATCGAGCAGCAAATCCTCAAGTGGAAAGGCAGCCCCTGCCCCGTCGCGAGACCCGCCGATGCCGACAGCAGCGCTTGCCATGATCATGCTCCTCCGCCCCGGCAGCCGCCGCAACACAGGGCGGCCGCCATCACTCTATAGTCCATTGACTCCATTTACTACGCATGCGCGCCGCCCGGTCAAGCGGCACCGCCGGTCACGGCTCCTCTGGAGCCTCGCGTCCGAACAGCACGAGGTCGTCGCGGTGCACCATGGTCGCCCGCCCGCCACGGCCCAGCAGCGTCTCGATGTCCTGGGTCGAATGGCCGGCGATCAGCCCCGCCTCGTCAGCGTCGTAGCCGATGAGCCCGCGCCCGATCTCGCGTCCGTCCGGGCCGCGCACCGAAACCGCGTCGCCGCGATGGAAATGGCCCTCGAGCCGCCGGACCCCCGCCGGCAGCAGGCTCGCGCCGCGCCGCAGCGCCCGTTCCGCGCCCGCGTCGATATGCAGGATGCCGTGCGGCTGCAACGTGCCGGCGATCCACTTTTTCCGCGCGGTGACGGGGTTCGAGGGCGACAGGAACCACGTGCAGGGCGCGCCGTTGATCACCGCGGCCACCGGGCCCTCGACCCGCCCGTCGGCGATCAGCATGCAGGCGCCGCCGGCGGTGGCGATCTTGCCCGCCTCCACCTTGGTGCGCATGCCCCCGCGCGAGATCTCCGACGCCGCGCCGCCCGCCATGGCCTCGATGGCCGGCGTGATTTCCTCGACAAGCGGGATGTGGCGTGCGTGCGGATTGCCGTTCGGCGGGGCGGTGTAGAGGCCGTCGACATCCGAGAGCAGGATCAGCAGGTCCGCGCTCACCATGGTGGCGACACGCGCCGCCAGCCGGTCGTTGTCGCCATAGCGGATTTCGCTCGTCGCGACCGTATCGTTCTCGTTGATGATCGGCACGGCCTTGAGTTCCAGCAGCTTGCCGATGGTGGCGCGCGCATGCAGATAGCGCCGGCGCTTCTCGGTGTCCGAAAAGGTCAGCAGGATCTGGCCGGCGATGATCTCGTGCACGGCGAGCGCCTCGGTCCAGCGCCGCGCCAGCGCGATCTGCCCCACGGCCGCCGCCGCCTGGCTCTCCTCCAGCTTCAGCGGGCCTGCGGGCAGTTGCAGCACCGTGCGCCCGAGCGCGATCGCGCCGGACGAGACGACGATCACCTCCGCCCCCCTGTCGTGCAGGCGGGCGATGTCCTGCACCAGTGCCGCGAGCCAGCTGCGCTTCAGCCGCCCGCGCTCGCGGTCCACCAGCAGCGACGAACCGACCTTGATGACGACGCGCCGGAAGCGGCCGAGATCGGGCGCGCGAGCGGATGCAGCGGATGCGACGGGAACGGCGACAACGTCGGTCATGATACTCTGTCAACCGGAAGAAGAAACCACGCCGGATACTTATCCGACATACGCGGGAAGGAAAGCGAAAACTCGCGGTCCGCTCCTCACGGCTGCCATTCGGCCGGCGCGTGCCTGTCCGTTTCCTCGGCCTTCGCGTCATCGATGATGCGCGCGAGGCGGCGCAGCGCCGTCTCGACGCCCTCGCGCGAGGCGGAGGACAACAGCAGCGGCTCCTGCCCCGCCACCGCCGCGAGCGCCGCCGCACGCTCGGCGCGTGTCTCCTCGTCGAGCGCGTCGACCTTGGAGAGCGCCAGCACCTCCGGTTTTTCGGCAAGCCCGCCGCCATAGGCCTCGAGCTCGGCGCGGATGATTTCATACGCGCCTGCGACATCCTCGGACGTCGCGTCGACGAGGTGCAGCAGCACGCGGCAGCGCTCGACGTGGCCGAGGAACCGGTCGCCGAGCCCCGCGCCCTCATGCGCGCCCTCGATCAGCCCGGGAATGTCGGCGAGCACGAACCCGCGCCCGTCGATGCCGACGACGCCGAGATTGGGGTGCAGCGTCGTGAACGGATAATCGGCGATCTTGGGCTTGGCCGCGCTGACCGCCGCCAGGAACGTCGACTTGCCGGCGTTCGGCAGGCCCACGAGCCCCGCGTCGGCGATGAGCTTCAGGCGCAGCCAGATCCACATCTCCGTGCCTTCCTGGCCCGGATTGGCCCGCCGGGGCGCCTGGTTGGTGGAGGACTTGAAATAGGCGTTGCCGAAACCGCCGTTGCCACCCTTCGCCAGCACGACGCGCTGGCCGACCTCGGTCAGGTCCGCGAGCAGCGTCTCGTTGTCCTCGGCGAAGATCTGCGTGCCGGCCGGCACTTTCAGCACCACGTCGGCACCGCGCGCGCCGGTGCGGTTCTTGCCCATGCCGTGCTGGCCGGGGCGGGCGCGGAAATGCTGCTGGTAGCGGTAGTCGATCAGCGTATTGAGGCTGTCGACGCATTCCACCACCACGTCGCCGCCCCGCCCGCCGTCACCGCCGTCCGGGCCGCCGAACTCGATGAATTTCTCGCGACGGAACGACACGCAGCCCGCCCCGCCGTTGCCGGAGCTGACATAAACCTTCGCCTGATCGAGAAACTTCATCGCTGTCCGAACCTGTCATGAAAACGGCGATGAAGCGGGACGCCGGTTCGCATCCCGCTTCATCGGCTTGATGGGACGGGCTTCCGTTAAAACAGCAGCACGTCAGAGCATGTCATCATTTCACGGAAACGATGACATGCTCTAAGTTTTTGATTTCGAGCGAATTCTTGTCGATCGGACGATTTCCGTCTGATCGGAACACGCTCTAGGCGGCGCAGGTCTGTATGCGGCGCTCGCGCCCGAGAACCGTATCGAAGCTAGGCAGCGTGCGGCGCTGGGACTTCGAATACAGCGGCGTCTCCCCCACGACGACGAAGCCGAGCTTCCTCTGCACCCGCAGCGACGCCTCATTGCCCGCGAACGCCCCGGACGTGATGTGCACGACGTCGTTGCAGGCGAAGAACGCGTCGACGAACGCCTCCGCCGCCTCGCTCATGAACCCATTGCCCCAGAAGGGCTCCCCGAGCCAGTAGCCAAAATGCAGCGCGCCGTCCCGGGGATGAAGCGCGATCACGCCGGCAACGGCGCCACCGCGCTCGATGGCATGCACCACGCCCCTGCCTGTTGCGTTCTCGTCACAAGCGCGCCTCGCGAACGCTTCCGTGTCCTCCAGCCTGTTCGGCCAGGGCACCGAAGCCAGCCAGCGCGCCACCTCCCACGTCAGCAGGGAGTTGAGCGTCGGCGCGTCGTCCCCCCGCAACGGCCGCAGGACAAGCCGATCGGTTCTGATCGTTTCATTCAGCATGACCGCCTCCCCGTTCGCGTCGCTGCATAGACCGGGAATGGGGCGCGAGTGAGATCGCGCCCGTCATATCGGTCGAGCGATACGGAAACGGGGAGGTGTTTCGGCCAGCCTCGATGGGCCATGACCGGAGCAAGCTCCCAGATGCGGCCATTGGCGCCGACCGCATCGACACGGGCGGCCCGTTGCACGCGGCCCGCGAGGCGGACGACGGCGTTGGCGGCTTCAGCGATGATGGTGCGAATGGTCATCTTTCTGCTCCGATCCTGCCTGCGCGGGGGCAGGCTCAAACGACAAAAGGGGAAATGGCATCCCATTTCCCCGGTCGGTGGATCGCAAGCCGAAGCACAACGAGCCTCGCCGGGGTATGGAATACCGGCGAAAGCCCTTTGTCGGACTGCTTTCGCCTGTTTATTCTGCTGCTTCCTGTACCGCGTTGACGCGTACATAGGAGCGGTCGTGGCGGGTGAGGAACTCGACATGCCCCTCGACGAGGGCGAAAAGGGTGTGGTCCTTGCCGATGCCGACGTTGTCGCCCGGATGAACCTTCGTGCCGCGTTGGCGCACGATGATGTTACCCGGAATGACACGCTCGCCGCCGTACTTCTTGACGCCGAGGCGGCGGCCGTCCGAGTCGCGCCCGTTGCGGGACGAACCGCCTGACTTTTTATGGGCCATGATAAACTCCCGAAATCCTGAATGTCGCTACCGGCCTTCCGGTTCCACGCTTTCTGCGCGCCTGCCCGGAGGGCCTGAAATCCTGGTGGCCGCGTCGCCGCCTTATTCGGCGGCCTCGGCCTTCGTCTCGTCTTCAGCGGGCCGCGGAAGCGCCTGGCCGCCGAGCAGAATGTCGGTGATGCGCACCACGGTCAGCTCCTGACGGTGGCCGCGCTTGCGCTTCGAGTTCTGGCGGCGACGCTTCTTGAAGGCGATGACCTTCTTGCCGCGGGTCTGCTCGACCACCTCGCCGGCGACCGAAGCGCCAGCGACGACGGGAGCACCGACCTCAATGCCGTCCGCGCCCTTCGAGAGCACGAGCACGTCGTCGAACGTCACCGAAGCGCCCGCCTCGGCGGTGAGCTTCTCGACGGTGATGACGTCGTTGGCGGCAACGGTATACTGCTTGCCGCCAGTCCTGATGACTGCGAAAGTCATGTGTCTGTCCTGTTCACGGTCCTCTCTTGCCGGAGCGCGCCCCGCGGGACGGCCGATCGACAGAGCGGCTTTTTCTCGATTTTTAAGAACCAAAGGGCGCCAGGCAGACAGCGCCGACGCCCACGGTTCCGATGGATGCGGAGTACCCCTGCCGGAATATCCTGCATTGAAGTATTCCGCTTAATCCCGCGCCCCCTGATTGTCAACGAAAATCCGGAAAAAATCGCTTTTCCGCCTCTTGATCTTCGCGGCGACTCGGCTATTAAGGTCACCACCGCGAGCGGAGAGGTGGCAGAGTGGTTGAATGCACCGCACTCGAAATGCGGCATGGGGGCAACTCCATCGGGGGTTCAAATCCCTCCCTCTCCGCCATTTTCCTTGATCTCACGCCAGTTCGCTTCGCTCACCGCTCCGATGGGGTGCGCTGACCGCGCGACGCCTGGTCGGGCTTGCGAAGCCTGCGGGTTCGGGTGACCTCCCGAAGCTGTGAAGCGGCGCAGGGAGACCGGTGACGCTCTCGCCCCCGAAGGGGCGGTTCAGCAGCGCGCGCTGCGGGCGCCGGCCATGATGATCACCTCGGCATCGTTCTCGTCGCCTCCGTATGCTGCTCGTCCAATAAAGCCCGAACCGGAAAGTGCGCCCGCTTTCCGGAAAAATTTGATGTGCAAACATCATGCGGCGGCAGCGATCCGGATCTTCCGTCCGCCGCGCTGGCGGCCGTTTCGATTCGCGCCCGCCCCGGCCGATCGCCCGCGATAGACCAGTATCGGCCGCCCGGCCCTCCTTGCATTCGGACAATTTGACTTCGCCCGAACCCAATCTATGGTCACTAACGGCCTGTAGGTTGCGGTGGCGATTTGGTTTATATCAGATCCGCGCCCCCAGCGCGGGCCGGGATACCCGTCTGGCACGATCGACAACGAGGGGACAACAGCATGGCGCGCCGCCCCGAACGCCTCAGGGCCGCAGGTCCCGCCGGACTGCTGCAGATTCCGCTGATGTGGACGTCGTTCGCGTTCAGCACGGCCGGGAAAATCGCCTCGTCCATGGCGCGAAACCTGTCCTCCGCCCCGAGCGCGCGCCGGAACGACCCGCCGTTGCGCTGGACCACCGAGCACCAAGTGGCGCTCGAACTGGAGGCGGTCACGCTGCGCGACTTCTCCGCCGGCAGGCCGGCCGACGGGGCCACGCTCATCTGCACGCCGCTTGCCTTTCACCGCGCCACGATAGCGGACTTCGCGCCCGGCCACAGCCTCGTCGCGGCTCTGCGTGAAGCGGGAATCGGCAATGTCTTCGTCATCGACTGGCTGCCGGCGACGACCGAGATGCGCTACAAATCGCTCGACAGCTATTTCAGCGATCTGAACGTCCTGGTCGACAGCCTGCCCCAGCCCGTGGACATCGTCGGCCTGTGTCAGGGCGGCTGGATGGCGCTCGCCTATGCGGCGCGGTTTCCGCACAAGGTGCGCAAGCTCGTGCTCGCCGGCGCGCCGGTCGACGTCGAAACGGCCACGAGCTCGCTGTCGGCGCTGGCGTCGCGCGTGCCCGCCGACATGTTCGAGCACTTCGTGGAACTCGGCAACGGCACCATCTCCGGCGCGCGCGTGCTGGACATCCTCGCCCCCGCCGGCATCGACGAAGCCTATATGCTCCACACGCTCCAGATACCGCGCGGCACGCCGCCCCAATGCACCGCCGCCCTGCGCGAGGCCTTCGACATCTGGTTCTGGACCACCATCGACATCCCCGGCAGGTACTATCTCGACGTCGTCAGCCGCATATTCAAGCAGAACCAGCTCGCCACCAACCGGCTCGAGGTGCTGGGACGGATGGCCGTCCTGTCGAGGGTCGAGGCGCCCTTGCTGCTGCTCGCCGCCGAACACGACGAGTTCGTGGCCCCGGAACAGATCTTCGCCGCCGAGCGCCTGACGAGACCCCCGGCCGGCGCCGTTCGCAAGATCACCGTTCCCGGCAACCACCTCGGCCTGTTCCTCGGCGGCAACACCATCCGCAAGACCTGGCCGAAGATCGCGCGCTGGCTTGCCGCCGCGCCGGCGTGAGCCGCGCACCCCGTCCGCCGGGATGCGCCGCCCCGTCGGGACAACCCGCGGCAATCAGAAGTCGCGCTGGAGACGGACCCGGCCGGTTACGGCGTCTTCCGACTTGAGCCCCCTGGCCAGGATCTCGTTCTGGAAGGTCTTGCGCTCCACCTTCGAGTAAAGAACCTCGACGCCGATATCGAAGTCGCTGACCGGCGACCAGATCACGTTCGACCCCACGCTCCAGGCGTCGAAGTTGCGCAGGTCGACATAATCGACCTTGACGGCATTGTCGTAGGAAACGCCCGTGTAGCTGCCGAACAGGCTCTGGCGCACCGAGGGCGTCCAGTAGTGCAGGAAGGCAGCGGTGGCGTTCCAGCCCCTGGTCTTCTTGATGTCGCCGTTGATGATGGCGCCGTCCGTCACGAGGGAGGTGTAGTCGGCATAGGCGACATCGCCGACGCCGAGATAGCTGAGCGCACCGTCGGCATAGGCTGCCTGCAGCCACAGCACGTCGCCCGCGGCGAGCGTGGTGAGATTGAGCTTGACGCCGCCCTGCACGGCCCAGCCGTAGGTCGTGTCGACGCGCTGGCCCCACTGCCCGCCCCAGGGTGCATGGATCGACGCCGAGCTGAGCTGATGCAGCGCGCCGGACAGCTGCGCCGCGCCCCAGTCCTGATCCACGTTCAGGTTGGCGACGATATCGGGCAGGCGCTGGCCGGCGGCATCGTACACGTCGGGATTGACGCGGCGTGCATTGGCATCCTCGATCGACAGCGTCGCCGAGAAGCCCTCGCCGAAAGTCGCCGTATAGGCGAAGACGTTGGTCGAGAGGTCGGAGCCGAACGAGGTCTCGAAGCCGTTGCCCCAGTTCAGGTCGTTGGCGTAGAAATCGAAGAACGACTGGACCTGGCCGGCCGTGATGCCGGCCCACTGGATGTAGGCCTTCTCGAGCAGCGCACCGCTGTCCGTCGCGTCGAATATGCCCGAATTCTTGTCGATCTCATACCGCAGGAAGGCGCGCAGCGTACCGTAGTCTGTCGGCGTGCGCACGTCGACGTCAAGACGTCCGCGCGCGCGGATCCCGGTGACATCCTGACGACGCCCGTCCTTCCATGCCGCCGTGACGTTGCCGAGACTGTCGGTCTCGACGACCGTCCCGCCCTTGGGCTGCTGATAGCCGAATTCAGCCCTGACGCGGCCGCCGATCCTGATGCACGTGTCCGTTCCCGGAACGTAGAAGAACCCCTCGCCATGCGTGCTGCACACGCGCACGTATTCGACCGGGGCGCTCTTCGCGATGGGAAGATCGGCGGCCAGAGCAGCAGGCACCACCACAAGACCGGCGACGCCGCCGATCAGCATCCCTTTTACAGACGTCACCATGCTGCGCTCTCCTATCCTGCTGCGCCATAGCGTCACTGCACCGCTCGTCCCATATGGAAGATCGGGAAATGTATTCATCCCGCCTCTGCTGCGGGCATGCCACCAAACTTAGGCAGCGAATCCAGCTATTTGCAATACGAAATCGCACAAGCCTCACAACGAATATTTATACCTACAGTAAAATAAATTTAAATTTGCCATTTTCTTATTCAAATACATAGCCAATAAGGCATATGCACAAGAATTGGTCAAATTCTGTTTGTCGATGACATCGATAGCAAAACGCGATGGCTCAACGGCCGGCGCGACGCAGACCTGCGCCGGCTCGCGTTTTCCGGCCGATTGCGGCGGGAGGTTACAAATACCTTCACACGGCGGGTGTTATAAGGCGAAGATGGCGTTGTCCTTCGTCAACATTGCTCCAGGGAAGGCGATCCGATCGATGGCGATAACTCACGTGGACTATCTTCTGCTGGGCGGTGGCCTTGCAAGCGCAACCGCCGCCGAGACCCTGCGGCATGAAGGCGCTAAGGGCGAGATTCTCATCCTCTCCGAAGAAAGCATCTCCCCCTACTACCGCCCGTTCCTGTCCAAGGAATATCTCGTCCAGCATCAGGACCGCTCCAAGCTGCAGATCTTCCCCGAGTCCTTCTACGCCCAGCAGGACATCAGGCTGGCGCTCAACACCACGGCGGTGAAGCTCGACACGCAGGCCAGGAATATCGTCACGAGCGCGGGGCAGGTCATCGACTACGACAAGCTGCTCATCGCCACCGGCGCCAAGCCGAAGCCCGTCCGCATTCCGGGCGCGCATCTTGCCGGCATCTATTCCCTGCGCCGGCGCAGCGAGGGCGAGGCCATCCGCCGGGCCGCCGCGAACGCCAAGCGGGCGGTCGTCATGGGCGGCAGCTTTCTGGGCATGGAAATCGCCATGTCGCTGCATCACCTCGGGCTTCATGTCACCATCGTCGAGCTCGGCGACAGGGTGCTGACCCACCTCGAGTCGCCGCGGCTGTCGGAGCATTTCCGGGCCTTCGCGGAACAGCAGGGGCTCACCCTGCACTTCGGCGACTACGTCACAGCCCTTGAGGGTGACGAACACGTCCGGGCGGTCGTCACGCACAACGGCCTCACGATCCCTGCCGATCTCGTCGTGGCCAGCATCGGCGTCGACCCTGCGACCACGTTCCTGCAGGACACCGACATCGAACTTGACAGGGGCCGCGTGCTGGTGAACGAGTTCATGGCCACCAACGTGCCGGGCGTGTTCGCCGCCGGCGACGTCACCACCTTCTACGATCCCGTCTTCCGCACCCGCCGCCATATCGAGCACGCCGACAACGCCATGCGCCAGGGGCGGATCGCCGCGCGCAACATGCTCGGCAAGCGCCAGCGGTACGAGCAGGTGTCCTATTTCTTCTGCGAGGTCGGGGAACTCAGCTTCAGCGCGCTCGGCGTCTCCGAGGAGGCGGACGAGTGGGTCGAGCGCGGCAACCTGGAGGAGCGCTCCTTCGCGATGTTCTATCTGCGCGAGGGCGTGGTGCAGGGCTATTTCTCCATGGGCCGCCCCGCGAGCGAGACGCGCACCGCCGAGGGGCTGATCCGCTACCGCGTCAACGTCTCCGACCGCAAGGAGCGCATCGCCGACGCGAGCACGCCGCTCGACGACATCCCGACGCAGAACGTCTTCGTGCTGCAGGGCGGCGGCGCGCTCGGCGCGTTCGAGACCGGCGTCGTCCGGGCGCTCGAGGAGGACGGCATCTATCCCGATATCGTCGCGGGCGTGTCGATCGGCGCGATCAACGGCGCGGTCATCGCCGGCAACCCGCGCAACCCGACGCGGGCGCTGGAGGCGTTCTGGAAGGACCTCACCGTCGCCGCGCCCAGGCTGCTGCCCGACGACGTGCGGCGCACCGCCGTCTCGCTCCAGATCCTGGCCTTCGGCGTGCCGCAGTTCTTCCGCCCCCGCTGGTTCCCACCCGCGTTCGACCCGCTGCAGCCGCCGCTCAACTGGACGAGCTATTACGACACCTCGCCGATGAAGACCCTGCTCACCAAGTACGTGGACTTTCCGGCGCTGAAGCACAGCCCGGTGCGGCTGCTGGTGAGCGCCGTCAACGTGACCACGGCGGAACTCGAGATCTTCGACAGCTATGTCGACGACCTCACGCCGGACCACATCCTCGCCAGCGGCAGCCTGCCGCCGAGCTTCCCGTGGACCTACATCGACGGCAAGGCCTACTGGGACGGCGGCATCATCAGCAATTCGCCCCTCGACATCGTGCTTGATCGCTGCGGGCCGGAGGGCAAGCAGGTCTATGCGGTCGATCTCTTCGCCTCGGCGAAGCCCCTGCCGCAGAACATGATCGAGGTGCGCTCGCGCCTGAGCGAGATCATCTATTCCGAGCGCGTGCGCAACGACATCCGCATCCGCGAGGTGGTCAGCGCCTATCGCGGGCTGATCGAGCACGTGCTGAGCCATGTCGAGTCGGAAACCGCCGCCCGCATCCGCCAGCGTCCCTACTACATCCAGCTCATGGGTGACGGGGCGCCGATGAAGATCACGCGCTTCCTGCGCATGGGCACGCCCGGCGAGCCGTCATCGCGCGACTACGACTTTTCGGACCTCGGCATCCGGCAAAACCAGAAGGAAGGCTACGAACTCGCCATCCGCACCCTGCGCGAGCAACGCCAGCAGGCTGTGGAGGAAGACGACGTGCCCGAATTCATCGCCGAAGCCTCGGAATGACGGGCAGCCCCGGGACGGGGAGGCCTACTTGCCGGCTCTCACTTGCCGGCTCTCATTTGCCGGCGACGCGCGCCCGCAGCCGGTCGGCCACGCGGGCGGGCACGAAATGCGATACGTCCCCGCCCATCTTCGCGATCTGGCGCACCAGCGTCCCGGTGATCGGACGCATCGCGGGGGACGCGGGCAGGAACACGGTCTGCACATCCGGGGCCATCGCGCCGTTCATGCCGGACATCTGCATCTCGTAGTCGAGGTCGGTGCCGTCGCGCAGGCCGCGAACGAGCAGCGACGCGCCGAGGCGGCGCGCCGCCGACACCACCAGATCGTCGAAGGTCACGACGTCGAACTCGACGCCGGCCGCGGCCGCGAGCGGCGCACATTCCTCGTGCAGCATCACCGCCCGTTCCTGGGCGGTGAACAGCGGCGTCTTGCCCGGGTGGATGCCGATGGCGACGACGAGCTTGTCGGTGAGCAGCACCGCGCCGCGCACGATGTCGATGTGGCCGTTGGTCACCGGATCGAACGTACCTGCGTAGATCGCCACACGCGCCATGCCCGCCTCCTCCGCAAAGCAACTTGCGTTTAATTCGAGACTCGAATTAAACGCAAGTTGCGGTAATACATCAAATCCAGAGCGCTTTCCGTTCAAACGGAATCGTTTGAACGACAAAAATCCGCTCAAAATCAACAAGTTAGAGTATGTTGTCGTTTCCGTGAAAAGACAACATACTCCAAGGCGATTGCACAACGGACCGTGCTTCAGCGACAACGCAAATCGCTTCAGACCCGATCAGACCTCCGGAACCTCCGCCTCATCGCCGTCCTCGCCCTCGTCGCTGATGCGCTCGACCGAGACCACGCGCTCGTCCTCGGAGGTGTTGAACACGATCACGCCCTGGGCCGAGCGGCCGGTCATGCGGATGCCCTCCACTGGCACGCGGATGAGCTGCCCGCCGTCGGTCACCAGCATGATCTGATCCGAGGGCTCGACCGGGAACGAGGCCACGAGCTGGCCATTGCGCCCATTGACCGCCATGGCGACGATGCCCTTGCCGCCGCGCCCGGTCACCCGGTATTCGTAGGCCGAGGTGCGCTTGCCGTAGCCGTTCTCGGAGAGCGTCAGCACGAACTGCTCGTTGGCGCTCAGCTCCGCGTAGCGCTCCTGCCCGAGGACGATCTCGCGGGCGATTTCCTGCCCCGCGTCCTCGCCGTCTACGGCCGCGCCGTTCCCGTTCGTCTCCTCGCCCTCCACCGCATCGCCGTTCAGCGCGCGCCGCGCCGCGTTGGCGAGCTTGAGATAGGTGGCGCGCTCGTCCGGGCTCGCCTCGACGTGGCGCAGGATGGAGAGCGAGATCACCCGGTCGCCGGGGACAAGCGCGATGCCGCGCACGCCGGTGGAATCGCGGCCCTTGAACACGCGCACTTCCGGCGTCGCGAAGCGGATCGCCTGGCCGGAGGCCGTGGTGAGCAGCACGTCGTCGGCCTCGGTGCTGATCTGCACGTCGACGATCTGGTCGCCCTCGTCGAGCTTCATGGCGATCTTGCCGGCGCGGTTCACCTGCACGAAGTCCGAGAGCTTGTTGCGCCGCACGTTGCCCGCGCGGGTAGCGAACATCACGTCGAGGCTGTCCCAGGTGGCTTCGTCCTCGGGCAGCGGCATGATGGTAGTGATGCGCTCGCCCTCGCTGAGCGGCAATATGTTGACGAGCGCCTTGCCGCGCGCGTTGGGCGCGGCCAAGGGCAGACGCCACACCTTCTCCTTGTACACCTGCCCGCGCGAGGAGAAGAACAGCACCGGCGTGTGCGTATTCGCCACGAAAAGCCGGGTGACGAAATCCTCGTCGCGCGTCTGCATGGCCGAGCGGCCCTTGCCGCCGCGCCGCTGCGCCCGGTAGGTCGAGAGCGGCACGCGCTTGATGTAGCCGAGATGCGAGACGGTGATGACCATGTCCTCGCGCTGGATGAGATCCTCGTCCTCGACGTCGGAATCCCAGTCCGCGATCTCGGTGCGGCGCGGGGTGGCGAAGGCGTCGCGCACGGCGATGAGCTCATCGCGCACGATGCCCATGATGCGCACGCGCGATTGCAGGATGTCGAGATAGTCCGCGATCTCGGCCGCGAGCTTGTTGAGTTCGTCGGCGATCTCGTCGCGCCCCAGCGCCGTGAGGCGCTGCAGGCGCAGGTCGAGGATGGCACGCGCCTGCGTCTCCGACAGGCGGTAGGTGCCGTCCGCCTGCACCAGATGGCGCGGATCGGCGATGAGCACGACGAGCGCCTCCACGTCCCGCGCTGGCCAGTCGCGCGCCATCAGCGCCTCGCGGGCGGTGTTGGGATCAGGCGAGGTGCGGATGAGGCGGATCACCTCGTCGATATTGGCCACCGCGATGGCGAGGCCGACCAGCACGTGCGCCCGGTCGCGCGCCTTGTTGAGCAGGAAGCGCGTGCGCCGCGCCACCACCTCCTCGCGGAAATCGACGAAGGCCGAGATCATGTCGCGCAGGGTGAGCTGCTCCGGCCGGCCGCCGTTCAGCGCCACGATATTGGCGCCGAAGCTCGATTGCAGCGCCGTGAAGCGGTAGAGCTGGTTGAGCACCACGTCGCCCACCGCGTCGCGCTTGAGCTCGATGACGATGCGCATGCCCTCGCGGTCGGACTCGTCGCGCAGCTCCGCGATGCCCTCGATCTTCTTCTCGCGAACGAGCTCGCCGATGCGCTCGACCAGCGTCGCCTTGTTCACCTGATAGGGGATTTCGGTGAAGATGATGGCTTCGCGGTCCTTGCGGATCTCCTCGATGCGGCTTTTCGCCCTGAGAATGATGGAGCCCCTGCCCGTGGCGTAGGCCGAGCGGATGCCGGCGCGCCCGAGGATCGTCGCGCCGGTGGGGAAATCCGGCCCCGGCACGATCTCGATGAGCTGCTCCAGCGTGATTTCCGGATCGGCGATATAGGCCACGCAGGCGTCCACGACCTCGCCCAGATTGTGCGGCGGAATGTTCGTCGCCATGCCGACGGCGATGCCGCCGGCGCCGTTGACCAGCAGGTTGGGGAATCGCGCCGGCAGCACGACGGGCTCGAACTTCGACTCGTCGTAGTTGGGGCGGAAATCGACGGTGTCCTTGTCGATATCCTCCAGCAGCGCCATGGCGGATCTGGCCAAGCGCGACTCGGTGTAGCGCATGGCCGCCGCCGGATCGCCGTCGACGGAGCCGAAGTTGCCCTGCCCGTCGACGAGCGGCAGGCGCATGGAGAAGTCCTGCGCCATGCGCACGAGCGCGTCGTAGATGGAGGCGTCGCCGTGGGGGTGATACTGACCCATGACATCGCCGACGATGCGGGCGGATTTGACGTATCTCTTGTCCGGCGTATAGCCGTTCTCGTGCATCGAATAGAGGATGCGCCGGTGCACGGGCTTGAGGCCGTCGCGCAGGTCCGGCAGGGCGCGGCTGACGATCACGCTCATGGCGTAATCGAGATAGCTGCGCTTCATCTCGTCGATGATCGAGACGGGCTTGATATCGCTTTCGGGAACGCCCGAGCCGGAATTGTCCGGGCCGGGCTTGTCCAAGCCGTCGTTGTCGTTGTCGTCTGCCAAGGAAATCGTCCAGATACAGATTAAGGAAAAAGGAAAACCGTCAGATATATATGTCGCGGCAGGCCCGACTGAAACGGGCCCGTTTCCGTCTAAACCATCGCGGCGCAAAATGCCACCGCCGCGGGCGGAAAGACGCAAGTTGCCAACGCAATAGTTGGTGCGCCCCGGCATTCCCGCCGCGCCCCCGCGGCGGACACAGTTTCGCAGGACGGCGGACACGAAAAACGCCGAATCCGTCCCCGCTGTGCCGAATATCACACCCGGAGCTGACAATCCGTGCTTTTGTGAGCGGGAGTGGAATGGTCATACGGGAGGGAATGCCCTCGTCGGTCAGTCTCCCGGATTTATATGAAGCGATACGAGCGGCGATATTTTTCGATTTGTTCTTTGCAGCAGCTTTGAATATATTATAGTTATTCATGGAGATATATTATGGGCGGTATTACACCTCCATTTTTGGACGCGACTCCTTTCTTTTATCTTCCCAAGGTTCCCGAGCGCGTGAACGCGCCCCCGCAGAGTGTTGGCACGCCGCGGGCATACGAGCGCAGAAATGCGGTCCTTGCCAACACGGTGAGCCCTTTCGCCAGCCAGACCGACACGGCGCAGACCGTCAAGCAGCTCGTCGTCGATGTACCCCCCAGCGCGTCGGTGCTTGTGGACGGGACCGGCAGCACGGTGGTCAGGGCCGCGGGTAGCGGCTCCCCCGTCTCGGGGCTCGAAGGGAACGACGACAATCGCATGCCGCCGCCTCCCGGCGTGGGGGCCGATACCGTGATAAAGGACGCGGCCGTTCTGCCCGACCCTGTGCCGAGCGCCGCCGCCCGCAAGGCCACCCTGCTCTCGGCCTCGGCTTTCGATGGCCTGAGAAACCTCGGCTACGGCGGGGTCGCGGGCATATTCTCCGCCAGGACCGCAGAGGAGGCAGCAGGGGCTGTCGGCTGGACGAACAGATTGCTGGACAAGGTGGCCGATGCGGCGAACGACCGTCTTGCCAAGGATTCCGCTTCCCTTCTGGGCCGCTTCCTCAATTTCGTGGTTTCGAAGCTGCGCGACAACAGCGCGAATTCGCAGGAAGCCGCGAAGACGTTTTTCCACGCCGTGCATGGCAAGGGCCGCGTCGAGGCGTTTCAGGCGCTGCGGGAAATGGTCCGGCCGGAGGAACGACATCATTTCAAGCTGAACGTGTTGGAGCACGATACCGGCGAGTGGCAACTTCAGATGCTGGCTGGAGATCTGGAGCTTTTCAAGAGCGGAAGGCTTCCGGCGGAACATCCGGCGCGGCCGCAGATCGAAGACGCGCAGCGGATCGCAGAGGTTTCCAACATGCTGGGCGGGCTCAATCCCCCCGTCGACGCGGAAAAGGAGCTGCGCCTCATGCAGGCAAACGGCGACATCCGGGCGTTCCAGGCATTGCGCGCCCGGCTCGCGCCTGCGGATCAGGCTCTTGCCAAGGTCATCGAGACGTCCGACGCCGCGGGCTGGTACTACACGCTGAAGGTCGGCGGGACGGAAATCTTCAGCAGCACGGCCCTGTTGGACGACACCCTGACGCATGCCGATAAGTCACAATTGACCGGCGCGGGACCGCTGACCGAGGTGCAGACGGAAACGCTGCACCACAAACTGGAAAATGCCGTCTTGGCGACAAGGATCTCCCGCCGGCTTTTCGAGAGCCCCCGTGACGATGGCGCAGTTCCAGACATCGGCGACCTTGAGGCGATTGAACGGGACGTGGCGAAGACCCTCGCCGACAAGACGACGACGTGGGAGAAGTATGCGGCAATTGCGGAATTCGTCGTCGCACGGACGAGCCCGGGGATGTGCATGTCGTCGAAGCAACATCCAGATGCGGTGGAGCTGAAGGTCGAAGCAGGCGCGGCCTATACACTGCTTGTGGACGGACAGCCCATGCACACCGCCATTGCCGGCGACGATGACATGGCGCATATAGCCGCCGCGACGATCCGGATCGACATATGCGGGAAGCTGGCTGCTCGTTTCATCTCCGATGGCCATACCGTGGACAACTTCCGGCAGGCCAATATCCAATGCATGAGCGACGATCAGGCGGTCCGGGATTTCATCAGCGCGAATCTGAATGATGCAACCTATTCGAGCGACCGGTTCCTGAGGATCGAACAGCCGCTCGATGCGGACGGAAACGTGGCGGCTGAATTTTCCGCTGTATTCCGGTCGGATGACGGAAGCGAAAAATCCATCACTTTCGCCAACCGGATGAGCTCCAGAAACGAGTTACGGGGCGGTATCCTGAAAAGGATGCTTGACGACAAAACCGAACCTTATCGCCACTTGGCCGATTTGACGGCGCGCGGGTATATGTCTGCAACGGATAGCGTATTGCTCTATGCGCTAATGCCGGTGACCGGAGTCATCGCCGAGGAGGCCCTGAGGCTCTCCGAGCTCGGCATCGATACCGGGAAAGGCTCGGAATTGCTGCTCGCAACCGGGAAGGTCGCGGTGGGAAATGGGGTGACGGTGGGGGGCATGTTTCCTCACAGCGTGGGCCTCTGAACAGCGGGGGCCTCTGATTAAAAGCCTGTCGCCGGACACGACAGGCCTTCGCTGAACCGCAAGTCCGAGACAAATCTTGGCGGTTCCCGCGCATTGCGCTCCCGCCCCTGACATGCTACGCGCCTGACACGTTTCGTTAACCCCGTGTCCGGTGCGCAGCATGTCTTCGCTTTTGATCGCCCCTTCCATCCTCGCGGCCGACTTCGCGCGTTTCGGGCCGGAGGTCGAGGCCATTGACCGGGCCGGCGCGGACTGGGTGCATGTCGATGTCATGGACGGGCATTTCGTGCCCAACATCAGCTTCGGCCCCGAAGTGGTGCGCGCCATCCGGCCGCTGACGCAAAAGATCCTCGACGTGCATCTGATGATCGCGCCCGTCGATCCCTACCTGCCCGCCTTCGCCGACGCCGGTGCCGATATCATCACCGTCCATGCGGAAGCCGGGCCGCACCTGCACCGCTCGCTCCAGACCATTCGCAATCTCGGCAGGAAGGCCGGCGTCGCCCTCAATCCCGCGACGCCCGCGAGCGCGCTCGAATACGTGCTCGACGATCTCGATCTCATCCTGGTGATGAGCGTCAATCCGGGCTTCGGCGGCCAGTCCTTCATCCCCTCGGCGGTCGACAAGGTGGCGCGGGTGAAGGCGCTCGTCGGCGAGCGGCCGATCGTCATCGAGGTCGACGGCGGCGTGACAGCCGAGACCGCGCCCGCCATCGTCAAGGCCGGCGCGCGGGCGCTCGTCGCGGGCTCGGCCGTGTTCAAGGGCGGCGAGAGCGCCTATGCGCACAACATCGCCGCCATCCGCAGGGCGGGCGAAGCCGCCATCGGTGAATGGGTCTGAGCCGTGCTCATCCCGCCGTCTCCCCGGTCATCGCCGCTATGTCGGCTTTCAGCCCCTTCAGCCGATCGAGCAGGATTGACGTCACGACGGCCACGGCCTCACCCGCCTTCCGATGCCCGCCATACGCAACGCCATCGGCAATGAACCCGAGGGCCTCGGCGAGGCTCACGACCGTGGATAGCTCGTCATAGAGGTCGTGAAGGGACTTGGCGGTCATGCCGCGCCTCCGGTTGTTGCTTTGACATTAGACGAATAATATAAAGTTACACTAACAATAAAGTCAACATCAAAAATGTAAAGTTGCACTTTTAATGTCGATCACAGCTGCCCAATGCCGCGCCGCGCGGGCTCTTATCGCATGGTCGCAGGATGAGCTTTCCGTCGCGTCAAAGGTGGCGAAGGCAACGATCGCCAATTTCGAGGCAGGCAGGAGAGTGCCCTATGATCGAACGCTGAACGACGTCCGCACGGCCCTCGAAGCCGCCGGCGTCATCTTCGTCGATGAAAATGGCGAGGGACCGGGTGTGCGGCTGCGCAAACAGCAGGCTTCGCATGGGGGTTGCTCCGGTTAATATGGAACACGCGATGTGATACGAATTCGATCACTAGATTACATTTGATCACATGTCAATCAAGAGATATGAAATTGATCACAGGTCGTCAAATTGCTGCAGCGCGCGCGCTGTCAAAAATCAGCGCGGAGGAGCTTGCGAAGCTTGCCCAATTGGGGGTCGCAACGGTTCGCAGGGCAGAGGCGGCCGACGGCCAACCCAACATTACCGCGGCGAATCTCGCTGCCATCCGCACGGCCCTTGAAGCCGCCGGTGTCATCTTCGTCGATGAAAATGGCGAGGGGCCGGGTGTGCGGCTGCGGAAACGGGTAGAATGAACACTGCGTTTGCTGATATCGCGATCCAGCACCAAACCGAAAACGGGCACCGTTTTCTGGATAAATTTGATGCACAAACAAAAGGTTAGAGAAAAATAGCGATTCGTGTTCAATGCATTCTGCTCTAACATGACACGTGACAGAGGTTTGAAGAGATGATCCCGCGCTACAGCCGCCCCGAGATGGTCGCCATCTGGTCGCCGGAGACGAAGTTCCGCATCTGGTTCGAGATCGAGGCGCACGCCACCACCGCCCTCGCCAATCTCGGCGTGGTGCCGAGGGAGGCGGCTGAAATCGTCTGGGAAAAGGGCTCCAAGGCCACCTTCGACGTGGAGCGCATCGATGCGATCGAGCGCGAGGTCAAGCACGACGTCATCGCCTTCCTGACGCATCTCGCCGAGATCGTCGGCCCCGAGGCGCGCTTCGTGCATCAGGGCATGACCTCGTCGGACGTGCTCGACACCTGCCTCAACGTGCAGCTCGCGCGCGCCAGCGACATCCTCATCGCCGACATCGACGCGCTGCTCGCGGCCTTGAGGCGCCGGGCGTTCGAGCACAAGCTCACGCCCACCATCGGCCGCTCGCACGGCATCCACGCCGAACCGGTGACGTTCGGCCTCAAGCTGGCGCAGGCCTATGCCGAATTCGCGCGCAACCGCGAGCGGCTGGTGAACGCGCGCAGGGAGATCGCCACCTGCGCCATCTCGGGGGCGGTCGGCACCTTCGCCAACATCGATCCCTCGGTGGAAACCTATGTCGCCGAGAAGCTCGGCCTCGCGGTGGAGCCGGTGTCGACGCAGGTCATCCCGCGCGACCGGCACGCGGCCTATTTCTCGACGCTCGCGGTCATTGCCTCGTCCATCGAGCGGCTGGCGACGGAGATCCGCCACCTGCAGCGCAGCGAGGTCTACGAGGCGGAGGAGTTCTTCTCCGAGGGGCAGAAGGGCTCGTCCGCCATGCCCCACAAGCGCAACCCGGTGCTGACCGAAAACCTCACCGGCCTTGCCCGCATGGTGCGCGCCTACGCCCTGCCGGCGCTGGAGAACGTGGCGCTGTGGCACGAGCGCGACATCTCCCATTCCTCGGTCGAGCGCATGATCGGCCCCGACGCCACGGTAACGCTCGACTTCGCGCTGGCCAGGCTCGCGAACGTCATCGACAAGCTGGTGGTCTACCCGGAGAACATGCGGGCCAATCTGGACAAGCTCGGCGGGCTCGTGCATTCTCAAAGGGTGCTGCTTGCGCTGACGCAGAAAGGCGTTTCGCGCGAGGACGCCTACCGGTTCGTGCAGCGCAACGCCATGCCCGTATGGCGCGGCGAAGGGGATTTTTTGAGTTTGCTCAAGAACGACAAGGATGTTCGCGCCGCGCTGACGGAGGCCGAAATCGAGGAGAACTTCGATCTCGGCTATCACCTCAAGCACGTCGATACCATCTTCGAGCGCGTGTTCGGAAAGGCTGAGCCTTGAGGGAAGCCGATGCGCATCTCCGAATGTGACGTCCTCATTGTCCCGGGCCTCCACAACTCGGACGAGGAGCACTGGCAGTCGCGCTGGGAGAGCCGTCTCGTGTCCGCCTCGCGCGTCGTGCAGGCCGACTGGTCCCGGCCCGATCCCGACGCATGGGCCGGGAGGCTGCGCGAGCGGGTCGAGGCCGCGACGCGGCCTGTCGTGCTGGTGGCGCACAGCCTGGGCGTGCTGACGGTGGTGCGCGCCGCGCCGCTGCTGCCGCCGGGCAGGGTCATCGGCAGCTTCCTGGTCGCGGTGCCCGACCCGGAGAAGACGGACGGCCAGCCGCCGGCGGTCGCCCTGTTCGCGCCGGCGCCGACCGATCCCCTGCCCTTCCCGTCGCTGCTGGTCGCGAGCCGCAACGATCCCCATTGCAGCTTCGAGCGGGCGCAGGCCATCGCGCTCGACTGGGGCGCGGCGCTGGTCGACGCGGGCGAGAGCGGCCACATCAACGCCGCCTCGGGTCATGGCCCGTGGCCCGAGGGCCTGATGCGGCTGGGGCATTTTCTCGGACGCCTCGGGTGAGCGGCGTCATCCACCGCCAGATGAGCGACACCCGGCCTGACGACCGATTAATCGGTTCTCCGGGCGTGCTTTTTTGCCCACCAATCATTACATTGGAATAGCGATTCGGCGGCATGCCGTCGCCTGTTCGTTCCCGGCCCGAGTGCCCCCCGCATGTACTTTAAGGAAGCGTAATGTCCGAACCCGCCCGCGAGCTTCTTCCCGACGAATACGGCGCCGATTCCATCAAGGTGCTGAAAGGGTTGGACGCCGTGCGCAAGCGTCCGGGCATGTACATCGGCGACACCGACGACGGCTCGGGCCTGCATCACATGGTCTATGAGGTGGTCGACAACGCCATCGACGAGGCGCTCGCCGGCCACGCCACCGCCGTGACCGTCACGCTCAACGCCGACGGCTCGTGCACGGTCACGGACAACGGCCGCGGCATCCCCACCGACATCCACCCCGGCGAGGGCGTGTCGGCGGCGGAGGTGATCATGACCCAGCTGCATGCGGGCGGCAAGTTCGACCAGAACTCCTACAAGGTTTCCGGCGGCCTGCACGGCGTGGGCGTGTCGGTCGTCAACGCGCTGTCGTCCTGGCTCAAGCTGCGCATCTGGCGCGGCGGGCGCGAGCATTTCCTGGAATTCCGCCACGGCGAGGCGCAGGCGCCGCTCGCCGTCGTCGGCGACGCGCAGGGCAAGCGCGGCACGGAGGTCACCTTCCTGCCGAGCTCCGAAACCTTTTCGCTGACGGAGTTCGACTACGCCACGCTGGAACACCGGCTGCGCGAGCTCGCCTTCCTCAACTCCGGCGTGCGCATCACGCTCACCGACAACCGCTCGGCCGAACGCAAGGTCGAGGAACTGTTCTACGAGGGCGGCATCGAGGAGTTCGTGCGCTACATCGACCGCGCCAAGCAGGCGCTGATCGCCCGGCCCATCGTGGTGCGCGGCGAGCGCGACGGCATCACCGTCGAGGTGGCGCTGTGGTGGAACAACAGCTACCACGAGAGCGTGCTGCCCTTCACCAACAACATCCCCCAGCGCGACGGCGGCACGCATCTGGCCGGCTTCCGCGCCGCCCTCACCCGGCAGGTGAACGGCTATGCGGAAACGTCCGGCATCGCCAAGAAGGAGAAGGTCTCCCTCACCGGCGACGACTGCCGCGAGGGGCTGACCGCCGTCATCTCGGTGAAGGTGCCGGACCCCAAGTTCTCGTCCCAGACCAAGGACAAGCTCGTGTCGTCCGAAGTGCGCCCGGTGGTCGAGAGCGTGCTCAACGAGACGCTGGCGGCGTGGTTCGAGGAAAACCCGGCCGAGGCGAAGGCCGTCGTCGGCAAGGTGGTGGAGGCGGCGGCGGCGCGCGAGGCGGCGCGGCGGGCGCGCGAGCTCACCCGCCGCAAGGGTGCGCTCGACGTGGCCTCGCTCCCCGGCAAGCTCGCCGATTGTCAGGAGCGCGATCCGGCGAAGTCGGAACTCTTCCTCGTCGAGGGCGACTCGGCCGGCGGCTCGGCGAAGCAGGGCAGGAACAGGGAATATCAGGCGGTTCTGCCGCTGCGCGGCAAAATCCTCAACGTGGAGCGGGCGCGCTTCGACAAGATGCTGTCGAGCCAGGAAATCGGCACGCTGATCACGGCGCTGGGCACCGGCATCGGGCGCGATGACTTCAAGCCGGAGAAGCTGCGCTACCACAAGATCATCATCATGACCGACGCCGATGTGGACGGCAGCCACATCCGCACCCTGCTGCTCACCTTCTTCTTCCGCCAGATGCCGGAGCTGATCGAGGGCGGCCATATCTTCATCGCCCAGCCGCCGCTCTACAAGGTGGCGCGCGGCAAGTCGCAGCAGTACCTCAAGGACGAGCGGGCGCTGGAGGACTACCTGATCGAGGCCGGCACCGAGGGCGCGGTGCTCAAGGTAGCGAGCGGCGAGGAACGGGCGGGCGCGGACCTGCGCACGCTGGTCGAGGAGGCCCGCGTGGTGCGCCACGTCCTCGACCATCTGCACACGCGCTACAACCGGGCGGTGGTCGAGCAGGCGGCCATCGCGGGCGCGCTGCGTCCGCAGATCGCCGACGATCCGCAACACGCACAGGCCACGGCCGACTACATCGCCAGGCGGCTCGATGCCATCTCCGACGAGACCGAGCGCGGCTGGGAAGGGCGCGTGGCGGAGGGCGGCTTCGTGCTGTCGCGTCTGGTGCGCGGCGTCAAGCAGGTCGCGGTGCTCGACACCGCCCTGCTCGAATCCGCCGACGCCCGCCGTCTCGACGAACTCGCCCCCCACCTGCAGGACGCCTACGGCAAGCCCGCAAGCCTCATCCGCAAGGGCGAGACCCTGCCGGTCACCGGCCCCGTGTCGCTGTTCGAGAGCGTCACGACCTCCGGCCGCAAGGGCCTGCAGATGCAGCGCTACAAGGGCCTGGGCGAGATGAACCCGGATCAGCTGTGGGAGACGACGCTCGACCGCGACAACCGCTCGCTGCTGCAGGTGCGCATCCGCGAGGTGGCGGCGGCCGACGACATCTTCGTCAAGCTGATGGGCGACACCGTGGAGCCGCGCCGCGAGTTCATCCAGGACAACGCGCTGAACGTGGCCAATCTGGACGTGTGATGCCGCCAGCGCAGCCGCGCCATGTATGAAGCGCTCTTGCACGCTCGAGCGTCTGACGGCACCCTCCGCGCGCGGCGGCCATCGCCGACTCCGTTGGCATGAGAATTTGATTATGACCTCCGTCCGCACGTCCTCACCCGGGACTGCCGAGCCTGCGCCGCGCGCCTTCGGCCTCGGCACGGTGCTCGCCATGGCGGCGGTCTGCGGCTTTGCGGTGGCCAACAATTACTACAACCAGCCGATGATGGTGCTGATGGCGCTCGACCTCGGCGCGTCGACGGATTCCGCCGGCTTCATCACCACTGCAACGCAGGCGGGCTACACCGTCGGCGTCGCGCTGCTGGCGCCGCTCGGCGACCGTTTCGAGCGGCGCGGCCTCATCCTGCGTGTGACCGGGCTGCTGGTCCTGGCGCTGCTGGCGGCGAGCCTGGCGCCGACGTTTCCGCTGCTGCTGGTGTCGAGCTTCTTCGTCGGCATGTTCTCGATCGTGGCGCAATACACCATTCCCCTCGCCGCCGCGCTCAGCGCGCCCGACAGGCGCGGCAGCGTCATCGGCATTCTCATGGCGGGACTGCTGACCGGCATCCTGGGCGCGCGGGCGCTGGCGGGCTTCGTGGCCGAACATGCCGGATGGCGGGCGATGTTCCTGATTGCGGCCATGATCATGGTGCTGGTCGCGGGGCTCGCGCGCCTCACCTTCCCGAAACTGGCGGCGACGTCCTCGCTCGGCTACGGCGCGCTGCTGCGCTCGCTGCTGCCGCTGTGGCGGGCGGAGCCGGTGCTGCGCGAGGCGACGATCGTCGCCGCCTTCGCCTTTGCCACGTTCAACGTGTTCTGGGCGACGCTCACGCCCCATCTCGCCAGCCCGGAACTCGGCTACGGCCCGACGGTGGCCGGACTGTTCGGCCTCATCGGCCTCGCCGGAGCGCTTACCGCGACCGTTGCCGGGCGCCTCGCCGACCGTTTCGCACCGCGCGCCATCGTCGGCGCGGCGGTGGCGCTGCTGGTGGCCTCCTTCCTGCTGTTCGGCGCGAGCGGACATGTCATTCTGGGCCTCGTCGCCGGCGTCATCGTGCTCGACATCGCGTTGCAGGGGGTGCAGATCGCAAGCCAGACGCGCATTTTCGCGCTCCAGCCGAATGCCCGCAGCCGGATCAACACCATCTTCATGACCGCCTATTTCATCGGCGGCACGTCGGGCTCGTTCATCGGCACGCTGGCCTGGCGGCATGGCGGCTGGGCGGGCGTGTCGCTGGCGGGCACGGGGCTTGCTCTCCTCGGCCTCGCCATTCATCTGCTCGGGCCACGATTGTTCGCCGTTCGCTCTTGACGCTCATCCAGCATCTGCCAAACTCCCTGCAACTGGAAGGAGAGACGCATGCGTGGCAATCTATTTGCGGCGGCCGTCGCAGTTTCGCTGACCATGTTCGCCGGCGCGGCAGACGCCGCCTGCCAGGGTGGGGCCGGTTTCGGATCCTGGCTGCAGGGTGTGCGCAAGGAAGCGCTCGCGGCCGGCATCTCGCCCGCCGCCGTCTCCGCCGGGCTCGACGGCCTGACCTACGATCCGGGTATCGTCAAGCGCGACCGCGGCCAGGGCGTGTTCGGCCAGAGCTTCCTGCAGTTCTCCGACCGCATGGTGTCGAGCGGCCGGCTCCAGCAGGGCCGCAGGCAGATCGGCGCCCATCGCAACACATTCGGCCAGGTCGAGGCGCAATACGGCGTTCCCGCTTCCATCATCGCCGCCTTCTGGGGGCTGGAAACGGATTTCGGCGCCAACAACGGCAAGTTTCCGGCGCTGCGGTCGCTCGCCACCCTGGCCTACGATTGCCGCCGGCCGCAGCTTTTCCGCCCGCAGCTCATCGATGCACTGCGCCTTATCGAGCGCGGCGATCTCGCGCCCTCCCAGTTCGTCGGCGCATGGGCCGGCGAGGTCGGGCAGGTGCAGTTCATGCCCTCGGACTACCTGCGCTACGCAGTCGATTTCAACGGCAACGGCAGGCGCGACCTCATCCGCGACACCGCCGACGCGCTCGGCTCCGCCGGCAATTACCTGGCAAAACTCGGCTGGCGGCGCGGGCAGCCGTGGCTGGAGGAGGTGCGCGTGCCCGCGCAACTGCCGTGGGAGCAGACGGGCCTCGACCGCGCGCAGCCGCGCTCGCGCTGGGCAAGCCTCGGCGTGACCCGGGCCAACGGCTCTCCCCTGCCCGCCGACGGCCTGTCGTCCTCGCTGCTGCTGCCGATGGGCAAGGACGGCCCCGCCTTCCTCGCCTATCCGAATTTCCATGTGCTGCTGAAGTGGAACCAGTCGTTCATCTACGTGATCACGGTCGGCTATTTCGCCAACCGCCTCGACGGCGCCCCGCCGGTGCGGCGCGGCGGCAAGGTCGACCATCTGGGGCCGAAACAGGTGAGCGAGGTGCAGCGCCTGCTCAACGCGCGCGGCTTCGGCGGCGGCAAGGTCGACGGCATCATCGGCGCGGACACGCGGTTGGCGACGCGCGCGGCGCAGCTCAAATACGGCCTGCCCGCCGACGGCTACCCCACGGCCGCGCTGCTCGCGAGGCTGCGCGGCGGATAGGGCCGGCGGCCCAGGCAACTCGCGGCCAAGGCACCCGACAGGCCCTTGCATTACGCGCCGTTTCGCGCGACAAGCGGCCTTCGCCAATTTTCATGCATGCAATGACCGACACAGAAACTCAGCAGGTTCGGACCCCGCAGGCCCGCCGCCGGACCTTCGCCATCATCTCGCACCCCGACGCCGGCAAGACCACGCTGACCGAAAAGATCCTGCTTTTCGGCGGCGCGATCCAGCTTGCCGGCGAGGTCAAGGCCAAGAAGAACCGTGTCCAGACCCGCTCGGACTGGATGGGGATCGAGCGCGAACGCGGCATCTCGGTCGTCACCTCGGTGATGACGTTCGAATACGGCGGCTACGTCTTCAACCTGCTCGACACGCCGGGCCACGAGGACTTTTCGGAAGACACCTACCGCACGCTGACCGCCGTCGATTCGGCGGTGATGGTGATCGACGCCGCCAGGGGCATCGAGGCGCGCACGCGCAAACTGTTCGAGGTGTGCCGGCTGCGCGACATCCCGATCGTCACATTCATCAACAAGCTCGACCGCGAGATTCGCGACCCGTTCGACCTGCTCGACGAAATCGAGAAGACGCTGGCGCTCGACACCGCGCCGATCAACTGGCCGATCAGCCGCGGCAAGTCCTTCGCCGGCACCTACAATCTCGCCGAGAACACGGTGCGCCAGATCGACAGGGACGGCCCCGCCATCGCGGTCGACGGCCCGGACGACCCGACGGTTCTGGCCCTCGTGCCGGAATACGAGCGCGACGCGTGGCTGGAGGAGATCGAGCTCGCCCGCGAGGGCTGCCGGCCGTTCGACCTCGCCGCCTTCCGCGAGGGACACCTGACGCCGGTGTTCTTCGGCAGCGCGCTGCGCAACTTCGGCGTGAAGGACCTCATCGACGCCATGGGCCGGTTCGCGCCCCCGCCGCGCGAGCATGAGGCGCAGACCCGCACCGTGCGGGCGGACGAGCCGAAGATGACCGGCTTCGTGTTCAAGATCCAGGCGAACATGGACCCGAACCACCGCGACCGCATCGCCTTCATGCGCATCTGCTCCGGCAAGCTGTCGCGCGGCATGAAGGCGAAGCTCGTTCGCACCGGCAAGCCCATGAGCCTGTCCGCCCCGCAGTTCTTCTTCGCCCAGGACCGCGCCATCGCCGACGAGGCCTATGCCGGCGACGTCGTCGGCATCCCGAACCACGGCACGCTGCGCATCGGCGACACCCTGACCGAGGGCGAGGACATCGTGTTCCGCGGCGTGCCGAGCTTCGCGCCGGAGATCATGCGCCGCATCAAGCTCACCGACGCCATGAAAGCCAAGAAGCTGCGCGAGGCCCTGCAGCAGATGGCAGAGGAAGGCGTGGTGCAGCTCTTCATCCCGCAGGACGGCTCGGCCCCGATCGTGGGCGTCGTCGGCGCGCTGCAGCTCGACGTGCTGAAAACCCGGCTCATGGGCGAATACGGCCTGCCGATCGACTATGAGACGACGCGCTTTTCGGTGTGCCGCTGGGTCGACAGCGACGACCGGCGGGAGCTGGACAAGTTCATGAACGCCAACGGCTCGGCGCTCGCGGTCGACCTCGACGGCGCGCCGGTGTTCATGGCCTCCACAGCCTTCTCCCTCAACTACGAGGTGGAGCGGTGGCCGGAGATCCGGTTTACGGACATCAAGGATTATCAGGTGGAGCGGACGTGAGGTCCGTGGATGCGGCTGTCGCTCACGCCAGATCGGTGTGGGCGAAATCGTTGCCCTTGTAGAGCAAGGCGACCTTCAACTCTTTGGCACAGGCGTAGGCGAAGCAGTCGCCGAGATTGAGGCTGGCGGCATGTCCGATACTCTTGCCATAGGCCGCGCTTGCCTCAATCGCCCGTCTGCCGATTGAGGCCGAGAGCGCTACTTCCTCGGCATCAATCGCTGCGACAAATTCGTCTACAGCCGCCTGCGCCTGCAACAAAAACTGCGGGATCCGCTTCACAGCCCCTACCTCACCGGCCTTCTGTCGCGCAAGGGCAACGACAGCCTCAAATCTGACCAGCGGCGAGATGAAAAAAGGCCCGTCGGCGTCCTCCAGGCGTTTTCTGATCTCCTCGTAACCCGGCTCGCGCCAGAGGATGGCGACGATGACGGACGCGTCCACAAACATCAGCAGCCCCACATCTCATCCATGTAGGCCTTCATATCGAAGTTGGGATCGCCCGGCCCCATCGCATCGGCGAGCGCGATGGCGCGATCGAGGCGTTCCCGCAACGGCTGTGCACGGCGCGCCTCGGCGAGCTGCGCCTGCAATGCGCGGCGAACGGCCTCCGTCTTGGTTTTCGCCTTGGTAAGCTTGCGGACCTCTTCCGCGAGCGCATCGACCTCAGGATCGCGAATGAACAGCGCCATGAGATATCTCCTTTGGATATTCATATATCACGAAGGAGATATCATGACGAGTCCGCCTTCAATCCCCCGCCATCACCAGCGCCCAGTACACCTTGTATTTCGACCCCGGCGCGTAGGCCGTGGCGATGCCGAAGCGGGTGGCGGATTGTTGCAGCAGCACCCGGTTGTGCTGCGGCGACTCGCGCCAGCCGGAAAACGCCTCGGCCAGCGTCCGGTATCCGGCCGACAGGTTCGCGCCCGGCTCGCGCACCCCCTGCCCCGCGAGGCGGCGCTTGAGCGCGTCGGCGGATGCGGGCCTGTCGGCGCGCGCCGCTGCCGTCGCGCTCGCCGAGGCTTCACCGGCGAGCGCGGGGTCGAAGCGCACCGGCCCGAGCCCGTGGTTGCGGCGATAGGCCGACAGCACTTCCGCCGCGGCATCGGCGTCGACCACCGCGCCGGCGTGGTCGAGCGTGCGGTAGAAGGGCGCCACACCCGTCGCGGGTGGCGTCGAGCAGCCGCCGAGGCCCAGCAGCAGGCAGACCGTGGCCGCGGCCTTGGCCGAAAACAATCCCGCTATCGTCATGGTGTCGTCCCGTCATTGCCCTGATGCAACTGGTGGCTGTGGAGCGCGTCCCCGCCCACCGTCGTACTCCTGCCCGAAGCCCACTCCTCCAGCGCCATGGGCCGCACGGGCACGAGATCCTTGTCGCGCAGCGCGCGCAGCACGGCGAAGCTGAGCTCGCTCGACACCGACAGCCTGCTCTCCACATTGCCGATGAAGCAGCGCAGCTCGAAGCGCAGCATGGCGGGCTCGAAGGCGCGCAGCAGCACCAGCGGCGCCGGCGTTTCCAGCACCTGCGGGTGGTCTTTCGCGCATTTCAGCATCATCTCCCGCACCTCGTCGGGATCGGCCCTGTAGCTCACCCCGACGGATATGATCACCCGGCCTATCCTGTCGCGATGCAGCCAGTTCACCACCGTGCCCGAGACGAGGCTGGAATTGGGCACGATCACCGCCGCCCGGTCGAAGGTCTCGATCTCCGTCGCGCGCACGTTGATGCGCTTCACGTAGCCTTCGTCCTGCCCCACCACCACCCAGTCGCCCACCTTGATCGGCCGCTCCCACAGCAGAATGAGGCCCGAGACGAAGTTGTTGACGATGGATTGCAGGCCGAAACCGATACCGACCGACAGCGCGCCCGCGACGATCGTCAGCCGCTCCAGGCCGAGGCCGAGGCTGGCGCTGGCGAGCCCCGCGGCGAGGAAGAAGGCGAGATAGCCGACGCCGGTCGCGATCGAGTTGCGGATGCCGGGGTCCATGCCGGTTGCCGGCAGAAAACGCGTCGAGAGCCAGCCCTGGATCATGCGGCCGATGGCCAGCGTGACGGCGAAGGTGAACACCGCGCTCAGCAGCGCGACCGGCGACAGGCGCACCTCGCCGATGGAAAACCCGTTCTGGATGAAGTTGAACAATGACAACGAGAACACATCGTTCGACTCAAGCCCCCACGGCGCCAGGATCAGCAGAACGCCGATCGCGAACAGCAGCAGCTTGGCGACGCCGGCGAAGAGAATGCCGATCTGCTCCAGCGTCCGCCGCCTCAGGCCGACGCTGGTCTGCAACACGAGCGACACGCGCGTGTTGCGCTTGGGCATCTCGATCGCGATCTCGTCGACCAGGGTCGCGACGATGAACAACAGGCCGATGACCGACGCGTACCACACCATCTGGTCAACGAGGAACGCGGCGAAGGCGATGAAGCCCGTCAGCACGGCGGCGATGATGACGAGCGTCGCGAGCCAGGCCGCGACGCGCACGAGCGTCCACACCTGCGGATCCGCCGACACATAGGGACCGAAATCGTCCTCGACCGGCCTGACGCGACGGCGCAGCCCCTGCAACGACCAGAACATCACCAGAGCGACCGCAAGCGTCGACAGTCCCTCGACCAGCGCCACCAGCGCCAGACTGGCGTCGATCGCCCCCACGACCACCTGCGCGAGCTCCCCGGCCAGAATGACCAGCGTCAGCCTCACGCTCGAGCGATAGAGGTGCCGGGCGGTGTCGTCGTCCATGGGGAAAAGGCGCCACTGCGGCACGTTGGGCGCGAACAACGCCCGCGCCAGCGCGCGCATGAAGACGACGAAGCCGCCGCTGAAAAGCAGCCAGACGACCACCACCTCCATGCGCCCTTCGGTCAGCCCCTGGGCGTCGAGCCCGGCGAAGACCGCCAGGAAAGCCAGGATGATCGGCAGGGACACGCCCACCATGAGGCTGAGCGCCTTCAGCGCCCGCCGCAACCGTGGCGGATCGGCCTCGTCGCGCGAGCGGTTCGTCATCTGCGGCAGGAACCGGCGCTGCAGGAAGGACAGGCCCGCCCACACGACCAAACCCGAAAGCGACGTCCAGGCCACGCCGTCCCTGGCGCGCTCCTTGGCCTTCACCAGCCATTCACCGAATATCCGCCGGCCGTTCGCAAGGCTCTCGGGCAGGCCGGCGGCCGCGTCCACCCACAGCCGGGGCGACAGCAGGCTGTAGGTGTGCGCGAAAACCTCGTTGGCGAAAGCCTCTCGGCGCTGGTCGTTGATGGCCGTCGCGACCTGGGTCGCCCGCACCAGCGTGGCCTCGGCGAGATTGATGGTGGCCTGCAGCTCCGCCAACGCACGTGTGCGGTCCTCGCGCTCGTGGGCGGTGGCTTCCGCCTCCGGCGGCTCGCCCTCCGCCGGGCGCGGCCCCAGTTGCGCCAGTTGCGCGTTCAGCGCCGCGGCGCGCGGCGACAGTTCGGCGATCAGGCCACGGATCTTCCCGCTGGTGTCGACGACACGGGCGCGCAGCTCGGAAAGCTGCTCCTCGGCCAACGAGCCGGCGGCCATTCGGGCTTCGAGCTGGTCCAGCTCCGAACGCACGTTGTTGAGAATCTCGTGCTGCAGCGCCCGCCGCGATTCGGAGCCGCCATGGACGGCGGGCGGCGCATCGGCGATGTCGCTGCGCGCCGCACCCGGCGCGATGCAGACGGCGAGCAGGACGACCATCAGCAGGCCCGCCACAGCTGCCGGCATGGTCCACAACCGCACCGATTTCCGCATCTCCCCCGCCATCACGCACCGTCGGAAACGAGTTCGTCCCGCAGGAACGCGCGCACGTCATCGCGCGCCACGTCACGGGCGATGAAGCTTTCGCCGATGCCGCGCGCCAGGATGAAGGTCAGCGCGCCGCGGCGCACCTTCTTGTCCTGGGCCATGGCATCGAGCAGGCTGTCCGCGTCGCCGATGTCGCCCGGCACGTCCTGCAGACGCGTCGGCAGGCCCACGGACCGCAGATGCCGCGCCACGCGTTCCGCGTCCTGCCCGGATGCGAGGCCGAGCTTTGCCGAGAAGCGGAAGGCAAGCGCCATGCCGATGGCGACCCCCTCGCCATGCACCAGCCGCGCGCCGTCGTAGCCCACCGCGCGCTCCAGCGCGTGGCCGAAGGTATGGCCGAGGTTGAGCAGCGCCCGGTCGCCGTTCTCGTGCTCGTCGCGCGCCACGACGGCCGCCTTGGCAGCGCAGCTCGTCGCCACCGCATGGGCGCAGGCATCGCCGGCCTCGAACACCGCCGGCCCGTTCGCCTCGCACCATTCAAAGAACGGCCTGTCGTCGATGAGGCCGTATTTCAACACCTCGGCGTAACCGGCGCGGAATTCGCGCTCGCTCAGGGTGTCGAGCAGCGCGAGATCCGCCACCACGAGCGAGGGCTGATGGAAGGCGCCGACGAGGTTCTTGCCGTGGGGCGAGTTGATGCCCGTCTTGCCGCCGACGGAGGAATCGACCTGGGCCAGCAGGGTCGTCGGCCATTGCACGAAACGCACGCCCCGGCGCAGGCTGGCGGCGGCGAACCCGGCGAGATCGCCCACCACGCCGCCGCCCAGCGCCAGCACCAGATCGCCGCGCTCGATGCGGGCGGCGATCAGCTCATCGCACACGCGGGCGAACTCGGCGTAGGATTTCGACCCCTCGCCCGGGGGCACGGCGACGCGCGCCACCCGAAGCCCCGCAGCCTCGAGCGCCGAGACCACCGCCGCGCCGTGCAGATTGCCCACCGTCTCGTCGGTGACGACGGCAACGGCGCCGCCGGGCGCGAGCGCCGCCACGCGGCGCGCGCCTTCGCCCAGGATGCCGCGGCCGATCACAATCTCGTAAGCGCGTTCTCCGAGCCGCACGGGAACGGTGACGAGTCCCGCCTCCGTGTCGGCATGAGCGGGAGCGGGGGAATCGGCGGTCATGGAAAGGCTCCGATCAGGGTCTGGAAACGGTCATATCCTTGAACTAGCCATGGTCCGCGGACACGCATAATGCTGGCTGGGCCTGTCTTTTATAGGTTGGCGTCGAGAAGCGCCACAAGTTCGTCAACGATCAGATCGTGCGGCGCCTCGTGCGACACCAGCGTCAGGTCGGCCTGGGCGTAGACGGGGTAGCGCTCATCCATCAGCCGCCGCAACGTCGCTTCCGGATCCTCGGTCTGAAGCAGGGGGCGGGTCGGGCGCTTGCGCACGCGCCGCAGCAGGGTCTCGACGTCGGCCTTCAGCCACACGGACACGCCGGCCTCGCCGATCCGCGCCCGCGTCTGCGGATTCATGAACGCGCCGCCGCCGGTCGCGAGCACCTGCGGCCCCTCATGCAGCAGACGGTCGATCACCCGCCGCTCGCCCTCGCGGAAATGCGCCTCGCCGTGCACGCTGAAGATATCCGGAATGGCCATGCCCGCGGCGGCCTCGATCTCGTTGTCGGCGTCGACGAACGGCAGGCTGAGGCGCTGGGCGAGCCGGCGGCCGATGGTGCTCTTGCCCGCGCCCATCATGCCGATCAAGCTGATCGTGCGCCGCCCCAGCCGGGAGAGGATCCGTTCCACCACGGCCGGGTCGTCCTGCGCGGGATGAGAAGCCCCGTTGCCGCCGACACCACCGATGCCGGCGGCATTCGCATCGCCGCCATCATCCGCCCCCACCGGTCGTTCCTCCTGCATGCCTTTCCCCGCCGATCCCAAGCCAGCAACATGCGACAGATGCCCGTGCTTGTCGATCATATGCCGTTTACTATCATGGGATAAATGTCAGTCATCGCCCCGGGCCGGTGATACCGTCCGGGCGAAAGGTCTGCCTCCAGGGAGGCGCAAACGCCCCGGACAGGGACCGGCGGCGCCGGAGCGGGAGCACCCGAGCCGTCAGAGAACGCGAGCCGCTGAAAGACTCATGCCGCTGGAAGACTCATGCTGCCGGAGAACCTATGCCGACGCTTTTTCGCCTGCTGATCATCCTGGGCATTCTCGCCGGCCTCGGCTACGCCGGCATGCTCGCCATCGTCACCTTCCTGCCGCCCGAGAGCCGCGAAATCACGGTCACCATTCCGGCCGACCGTCTCCAGCCCTGATACATCCCCGCCGCGCCGGATAACCCCCATGCCGATGCCCCTCTCCCCCGCCAGTCTCTCCGCCGACGATGCGATGGCGCTCTATCTCGACATGCTGGCCTCCGAACGCGGCGCGTCGCGCAACACGCTCGATGCCTATCGTCGCGACCTTGCCGACTATACCGGCTTCCTGCGCGCGCTGCGCAAGACGCCGGACGAGGCCACGTCCGATTCCATCCGCGCCTTCCTCGTCGATCTCGACGAACGCGGGCTCAAGGCGACCTCGGCGGCGCGAAAACTGTCGGCGGTGCGCCAGTTCCACCGCTTTCTCTATACGGAGGGGCATTGCCGCACCGATCCGGCAGCGGCCATCGAGGGGCCGCGGCGCGGGCAGGCCCTGCCCAAGGTGCTGTCCATCGCCGAGGTCGACAACCTGCTGGCGCAGGCGCACGCGGGCGTCGACAACGAAAACCTGCCACTGGCGAAGCGCCTGATCCGCGCCCGCATGGCCTGCCTGCTGGAGACGCTCTACGCCACCGGCCTCAGGGTGTCCGAGCTCATCTCGCTGCCGGTCTCGGCGGCGCGCACCCGCGAGCGCTTCCTGATCGTGCGCGGCAAGGGCGGCAAGGAACGTCTCGTGCCGCTCACCGACGCCGCCCGCGACGCGGCCCGCGCCTTTCTCGCCCTGCGCGAGAGCGGCCCGCTCGAGGCGGCGCGCTCGCCGTGGCTGTTTCACGCCGACAGCGCCTCGGGCCATATCACCCGGCAGGCATTCGCGCGCGATCTCAAGGAGCTTGCCGTGAACGCCGGCATCGCGCCGGGGCGCATCAGCCCGCACGTGCTGCGCCACGCCTTCGCCAGCCATCTGCTCCACAACGGCGCCGATCTCCGGGTGGTGCAGGAGCTGCTCGGCCATGCCGACATCGCCACCACCCAGATCTACACCCACGTGCTCGACGAACGCATGAAGGAGATGGTGCGCGACCTGCACCCGCTGGCCGACGGCCGCGCCGGCGATGCCCGGCCGGAAAATGCATAGCTGACGCTATCTCCCCCCGTCGATATTGCGCACGGTCCCGCCGGCATGCGATGCTACGGATCATCGGGCAGCGGCGGGAACCCACGCATCGGCGTGGCCGGACGGGCGCGGCGGGGCGGGCCAGGGGAGATCATGGCGGGCGTTGAATCGGGGTGGGGCGACGTCGTCGGACTGGCCGCGGTCGTTTTTCTGGTGTTTGCCAACGGATTCTTCGTCGCGGCGGAATTCTCGCTCGTCGCGGTGCGGCGCAGCCGGGTGGCCGAGCTCGTCAAGGCCGGACGGCGCAACGCGGCCACGCTCCAGCGGGCCGTCGAGCATCTCGACGGCAATCTCGCCGCCACCCAGCTCGGCATCACCATCTCGTCGCTGGCGCTCGGATGGATCGGCGAGCCGGCGCTGGCGCATCTCATCGAGCCGTGGCTCTCCGGCCTTCCCGGCAGCCTCGGGACCATCGGCTCGCACACGCTGGCGGTGGCCATCGCTTTCACCTTCATCACGGCACTGCACATCGTGCTCGGCGAGCTCGCGCCGAAAAGCCTCGCCCTGCAGCGCAGCGAGGCGACGGCGCTCGCCGTGGTGCACCCGCTCAACATCTTCCAGTTCTTCTTTCGCCCGGCGATCGTCACCCTCAACGGCATGGGCAACCTCGTCCTGCGGCTCGTGGGCCTGCGTAGCGGCGAGGGCGAAGGGGCGAACTATTCGCCCGAGGAGCTGAAGCTGCTGATGGCCGCGAGCCAGCGCGCCGGCGTGCTGCAGCAGGCGCAGCTCGAGGTGGTGGAGCGCGTCATCAACCTCAGCAACCGCCGCATCGGCGATTTCATGACCCCGCGCCTCGATGTCGAATGGGTCGATGCCGACGACCCGCCCGAGGAGATCCTCGACACCATCCGTGAGTGCCGCCACGCGCAGATGCTGGTGAGCCGGGGCGCGCTCGACGAGGTCATCGGCATCGTGCTGAAGGAGGACCTGCTCGACAGCGTCCTCGACCGCCATCCGCTCGATGTCGCGAAACTCGCCCGCGAGCCGCTGGTGGTGCACGAGGCTACTCCCTTCCTGCGCGTGCTGGAGCAGTTCAAGCAGCGGCCGGTGCGGCTCGCCGTCATCGTCGACGAATACGGCGGTGTGGAGGGCATCGTCACCCAGACGGACCTGCTGGAGGCCATCGCCGGCGAGCTGCCGAGCGTGGACGACGAGGAGCCTTCCGTGGTGGAGCGGGCGGACGGCTCGCTGCTCATCGACGGCATGATGCCCGCCTATGAGGCGTTCGAGCGCCTCGGCCTGCGCGACCCGCCGCCGGGGGGCGACTTCCACACCATCGCCGGCTTCGTGCTGCACGAGCTCGGGCGCATCCCCAATGTCGGCGACGCCGTGGAGTGGCGGAACTGGCGCTTCGAGGTCGTGGACATGGACGGCCGGCGCGTCGACAAGCTGCTTGTCGCCCGCACGGACGTGTAGGACGGTTACGGTTACTCCTTGCGGATCGGGGCGCCGTCGTCGCGGGTCGGCACCTTCCGGCGCACGAAGCTCCTGCCGGTAGGGGCCGGTTCGCCGTTCGCCGCATCGGGATGCGCTTGCGCTTCCGACGCCGGAGGCGCGGACGCAGGCCCCGCCTCTCCCGGCGCCCCGTTCTCGCCGCGCGCGCGGCGTCCGCCCACCGGCAGCGTCACCGCCACCGGCCAGCGCGCCTTCGGGCGGCTGGTGCGGAACTGGCCGTGCGCGATGGCCCAGAAGGCGATGATGGTCACGGCGAGCGTCGTCACCCACCACGGAAAGGCGACGCCAACCCCGAAGCACGACAACGCGAAGGCGCTCGCCACCGTCGCCAGCAGGCCGGGGACGAGCAGGCCCGATCCCGCAGGCCCGCTCGCCAGCCCCGCAAAGCTGCGCACCACGAAATAGAGTGTCAGGGCGGCAAATATCGCGCCGACAGCGCCCAGTTCGAACCACAGCTCGAACGGCAGGCCCTGGGGCGTGTGCGCCGGGATGCTCCCGTCGAGGCGGGCCGGCAGCAGGGTGTCGAGCCCGTGGCCGAGGATGAAGCCGCCGGGTTCGCCAAGGATCAGCGTCTGCCAGGCGGCGAGTCCGCCGCGCAGCGCATGCTCTTCCGCCAGCAGCAGCCCGGCCAGCGGCGACAGCAGCACCGCTATCAGCGGCGCGACGAGCAGGATGCCCGCCGTGCCCCAGGCCACCACCCGGTTGCCGGCCACCGGCCGCCGCAGCGCCAGCGCGTAGATGACGACGCCCGCCGCGAAACCGCCGAGCGGCACCCACAGCCGGGCGGCGATGAAGGCCGCCGCCGTCACCACCGCCAAGGTCGCTGCGAGCCCCCGACGACTGCGCGATTCGAGCCACGCCACCGCCGGCCAGAACGCGACCGTAAGCCCCGTGAGGCCGCGCTCGAAGGTCGCCGTCTCGCCGAGCAGCACCTCGCGCGGGCGGGTGGCGAGCAGCGCCAGCGCCAGCAGCGCGGAGGCGGCGACGCCGATGCTGATGAGATAGAGATTGGACGCGCGCACCCGCTGCGGCAGCAGCGACACCCCGAGCAGCGCCAGCAGGAGGGCCTGCACGATGTTGAACAGCTTGTCGAACGCCTCGCCCCGATCGGGCGCCCAGAATATCGACAGCGCCGTCCACGCCAGCAGCAGCAGCCCGGCTATGCCGGCAGGCCGCGAGAACCACGCGCCGGCGGCGCGCCCCAGCCCGCGCGGCGGCGCCTCGATCACGCTCGAGACGATGAGCAGCGACACCCCGACCGGCGCGAGCACAACCGTCGATCGGCGCGACAGAAACGACGCGAGCGGCAGCAGCACCGTCAGGATCGCGAAGCCCAGGCGGCGCAGCAGGGCGGCTGCGTCGGCTGCCGGATCGAGCGGGGGCGTGCGGGTGTGCGTGACCATACCCAGAAACATTTCCAAAACCGGCGGGCCCGATGCACGCCTCCCTCGTTCACCGTAGCTTGTGCGCGGCGCGGATGCTGTAGGGCGAATGCAACACTGCCGCGGAATGCTGCGCATGCGAGCGGGCGCCGCTTTTCCCAATCGGGCCAGTCCCATGCCGAAGGCACTTCACGCCGGCGGGTGGCCGCGGCGCGGGCGCCGGATACGGCAGCCGGCGCGACATTCATGGAACTGTCACGGGGCGGATGCAAACAGGGCGCTCACGTCCGACTTATTCTCCACCGGAAGATTCGCCGCCGGAAGCGCCACATGGCCATATCGCTCGCCAACGTCAGCCGCCGGTTCGATGCGGTGCTCGCTCTCAACGACGTCAGCCTAAACGTCGAGGACGGCGCGTTTCTCGCCCTGCTCGGTCCCTCGGGCTGCGGCAAGACGACGCTGCTGCGGCTCGTGGCCGGCTTCGAGAAAGTCAGCGCCGGCACGGTGTTCCTGAACGGGCGTCAGGTCGCGGGGCCGGACCTCCACGTGCCGCCGGAGGAGCGGCAGGTGGCGATGGTGTTCCAGTCCTATGCCCTGTGGCCGCACATGAGCGTGGCCGAAAACGTCGCCTTTCCGCTGTCGGTCGCCCGCGTCCCCGGCCCGCAGGCCGAGCAGCGGCTGTCGCAGGCGCTCGAGGCGGTCGGGCTCTCCCACCTGTCGCAGCGCCGGCCGGATGCGTTGTCCGGCGGACAGCGCCAGCGCGTGGCGCTCGCCCGCGCACTCGTGCAGGATGCCCGCATAGTGCTGTGCGACGAACCGCTCGCCAATCTCGATATCCACCTGCGCGCGGCGATGCTCGACGAGTTCCGCCGCCTGCACCGGGAAACAGGGCGCACGTTCGTCTACGTCACCCATGACCAGGCGGAGGCGCTGGCGCTCGCCTCGCAGGTCGCGGTGCTGAACAGCGGCGTTTTGTCGCAGATCGCCTCGCCGCAGGCCATCTACGCCGAACCGGCGAATATCGAGGTGGCGCAATTCGTTGGCGACGGCGTCATCATCGACGCCATGGCCGAAGGTCCCGCGTCGGATGGCAGGGCGACGGTGCGGATCGCGGGCGAGCAGATCCGCGTCCGCGCCCTGCCCCGGGCCATATCCGGTGCCCTTCCCGCTCCCGTTTCCGTGCTGGTGCGGCCGGAGGCCGTGACGCCGGGCGGCAGCCTCGCAGCGCGCGTCACGGGCGCGACCTACCGCGGGCCGGTGCATGCGGTGACGGCCGTGCTCGACGACGGCCAGAGCCTGCAATTCCATCTGCCGCACGCGCCCGCGATCGGCGAAACCGTCCCCGTCGCGATCACCGACGGCTGGGTGATCCCGGCCTGATCCACTCTCGCCGGAAGCCTATTCCCGCCAGGGCAGGATGCCCGGCGGCAGGCGCGGCGCCAGCGCATCGAGGACCGCCATGATGGCAGCAACCGCCGCGACCGCGGTCAGCGCCACGGCGGCGGCGGGCGAGGCGAAGCCGGCCTCCTCCAGGCTGAACAGCACCACGCCGATGGTCTCGGTGCCCGACGACCACAGCAGGGCGGACACGGTCAACTCGTTGAAGGCGAAGAGAAAGACGAGCAGCCCGCCGGCCGTGGCCGCGGGCGCGACGACCGGCACCACGATGGAGCGCAGCCGCCGGGAGAATCGGGCGCCACAGGCCTGTGCCGCTTCCTCCAGCTCGATCGGCAACTGGCCCACCGCCGCCGACGGCGCCTTGAGCGCCACCGGCAGGAACCGCGCCGCATAGGCGAACAGGATGATGAAGGGGGTCGCATAAATGCTGACACCGAGGATCGGCAGCGGACGCAGGAACAGCAGGATGCAGGCAATGGCCAGCACGATGCCGGGCAGCGCGTAGGGTATCTCGATCACCCCCTCCAGCGTGCCCCGGAACCGCCCGACCCGCCGGTCGAGCGCATAGGCGAGCGGCACGGCGATCAGGGCGAGGAACAGTGAGGCGGAAACCGCGAACAGGAAGGAGTTGCGGAAGGCGCGCACGGTCACGTCCTGGCGCATGAGGACCTCGGTGAAATTGTCGAGCGTCACCGTCGCCCATGTCAGCGGCACGCCGTATGAGGGCACCAGCGCCGCGGCGACGAGGGATGTCAGCGGCAGCACCAGCGCGACCGCCACCACAAGCCACAGCAGTGCCTCGACCACGAGCCGACGCTTCGGATGCCAGACGACGCCGATCGGCCGGCCGCGCGAGAAGCGGGCGGAACGTCCCCCGCCCGCCTCGCTGCGCCCTGCCCGCTTCAGCCACCACGCGGCGAGCCAGACGCCCACGCCCGCGATCAGCGCCACGAGCAGCGACAGCGCCGCCGCGTCGGCGATGATCGAGGGGCCGAAGCTCACCATGCGGCGGTAGATGAGCGTCGGCAGCGTCAGGTAGTTGACCGGCACGCCGAGCAGGGCCGGGATGCCGAAATTGCCGATCGCCGCCACGAACGTCAGCGCCAGCGAGGCGATGAGATACGGGCGCAGCAGGGGCAGCATGACGCTGCGCATCACCCGCCAGGGCCGCGCGCCGGCCGCCAGCGCCGCCTCGGCGAGATCCGCCGGCAGGCTTCGCAGGCCGGCCCTGAGCGTCACGAAGGCGAGCGGCGCGTGGTGCAGCGCCAGCACCAGCATGATGCCCTCGCGGCTCATCAGCGGGTTGTTGCTGCCCGGCGGTGGGGCAAGCCCCAGCGCATTGAGCAGCGGCGACGAAGGCCCCGCCAGCGTAAAATACGCCAGCGCAACAACTTGTGGCGCGATCATCATGGAAAGGATGAAGCAGAACGCGATTGTCCGCTTGGCCCGCACGTCGGTGAGCGTCAGCGCGAAGGCGAGCCCCGCGCCCAGCAGCGTCGCCGCGACGGCCGACACCACGCCGGTCTCCAGGCTGTGCCACGTCGCCCGCATCGCGGCGCGGCCGGCAATCTCCGCCAGCATGGGGCCGGGGTTGAGCTGGCCGCCCGGCGCGACGGCGGCCCAGATCAGCCGCCCGAACGGCAGCACCGCGAACAGGGCCGCCGCGAGCAGCAGCACCGCGACGATCCAGGCGCCCTCAGGCAAACGGCGCAGCCTCGCCGCGCCGCCGATGGTTCGCGCGCCGATGACATCCGTCATTCGGTGCCGTCACTGGCCGAAGATGTCGGCGAACGCCTTCTTGTTCTTCTCCTCGTCCGCGAGCGCCTTGGCGGCATCGAAGGCGAGCACCTTGATCACCGAGCGGTCGGGGAAGCCTTCGGGCAGCGCGACCTCGGGATGGGCCGGGATGTAGCCCTGCTGGCGGGCGAGGTCCTGCCCGTCCTTCGACAGGATGAAATCGACGAACGCCCTCGCCGCCTCGGGGTTCTTCGTGCTGCTGAGGATCGCCACCGGCTCGGTGACGGCGGACACGCCCTCGGTGGGGAACACGAACTCGATCGGCGCGCCCTTGGCCTTCTCGCGGATCGGCATGTAGTCGACGATGACGCCGTAGAGCTTCTCGCCGCCCGCGACCGCCTTGAGCACGACGCCGTTGCCGCCCCCGGCGAGCGCGTCGTTCTCCTTCAGCGCCTCGTAATAGCCCCAGCCTTCCGGCAGGTTGCCGGTGAGCGTGGCGGCGTGGATGAGCGCGGCCCCGGAAGCGAGCGGGCTCGGCATGGTGAGCTGGCCCTTGACCTCGGGGCGCTCCAGGTCCGCCCACGACTGCGGCTTGAAGTCGGCCTTGGTGTTGTAGGTGATGCCGGTGGTGATCAGCTTGGTCGCGAACCAGAACTTCTCGGGGTCGTGCGTGCCGGCCGGATAGGCGGAGACGTCCGCCGCCTCATACGCCGCGAGGCGGCCTTCCTTCTTCAGGCCCTCCATCGTCACGCTGTCGGCGATCAGCAGCACGTCAGGCTGCGGCTGGCCGGCCTCGAATTCGGCGCGCAGCTTGGCGAGCAGCGGCGGCGTGCCATCGCGTACAAAGCTGATATCGACGTTCGGATGCTTCGCCTTGAAGGCGTCGATGGTCTGCTGCGCGTCGGTGTTCGGCTGGCTCGTGTAGAGCACAAGCCTGCCCGACACGTCGGCCGCGAACGCGGCGGCGGGCGACAGGACGGCGGCGGAAACAGCGGCAAGAACGAGGGCGGCGACAGGTTTCATCGAAAAGCGCTCCCAAAGTGAGGCGAATACACCGCCGGCAGCCGGCCCACCGGCGGCCGCGGCCTTTTCCGTCAGGAATGATGACCCCGTTGCCTAGACTTCTGCCATGACGCTGATATGACGCATCCGATTCCCGGCGATTCCGGGCGCCCGGCCCGCCACGACGGGTTGCATCCGCCCCGCCGTGGCCTGTACTGGTAATTGAACTTGCACCGGCGCATCGTCCGTGCTCCAACACGGGCGCGGGGCATTGCCTCGGAAACCCGGTGCAAGCCGTTGGAGGACAGGCCACAATGGCCTCGCCGTCAGCATCCGGATTGCCAGCGTAAGGAGCGGCCCGATGGCCTCGAAACTCGATCAGCTCAAAGCCGTTACCGTGGTCGTCGCCGACACCGGCGACATCGAGACCGTCCGCCGTCTGCAGCCGCAGGATTGCACGACCAACCCCACCCTGCTGCTGAAGGCGGTCAAGTCCGGCGACTATGCCGGCATCGTCGACGAGGCGCTGGCGTGGGGCGGCAGGCTCACCGGCGAACGCGACGAGATCATCGCGCGCATTGCCGACAGGCTGGCGGTGAGCTTCGGCGCGGAACTCGCCCGCATCGTGCCGGGCCGCGTCTCGACGGAGGTGGACGCGGACCTGTCCTTCGACACCGGGGCGACGGTGGCCAAGGCCCGCGCGATCATCGCCGACTATGCGGACCGCGGCATCGGGCCCGAGCGCATCCTGATCAAGATCGCCGCCACCTGGGAGGGGATCCGCGCGGCGGAGATCCTGCAGAAGGAGGGCATCGACACCAATCTCACGCTGCTGTTCTCGCTCGCCCAGGCCGCCGCCTGCGCCGACGCCGGCGTGTTCCTGATCTCGCCCTTCGTCGGCCGCATCCTCGACTGGCACGTGAAGAACGGCGGCGGCCCCTACACGGGTGACAGCGACCCGGGCGTGTTTTCCGTGTGCACCATCTATGCCTACTACAAGCGCCACGGCATCGGCACGGTGGTGATGGGCGCCTCCTTCCGCAACGCCGGCCAGATCGAGGCGCTCGCGGGCTGCGACCGGCTCACCATCTCGCCCGCCTTCATCGACGAGCTTTCAGCCGGCGAGGGCGAACTGCCGCGCCGGCTGTCGCCGGGCAATATCGCCAACGCACCGGAGCGGCTTCATCTCGACGAGGCGGCCTTCCGCTTCGCGCTGAACGAGGATGCCATGGCGACCGAGAAGCTCAGCGAGGGCATCCGCGCCTTCGTCAAGGATCTGCGCAGCCTGCGCGCGCTCATCAACGACCGGCTGGAGCGCCAGGCGTTCTGATGGAATCGGAACGTGCGCTCCAGGTTCTTGAGTCTGCGCAGCCTTGTCGACGAAAAGTGGCACCCGCTTTTCCGCACGCTGCGCGAGAATCCGTTGGTAACCATGGATAGGAAGCTCGGCCATGGTCGACATCGCAACACGGGTCTATAACCATAAATGGAAGATCGATCCGATCGTGCGCTCGCTGCTCGACACGGATTTCTACAAGCTGCTGATGGCGCAGATGATCTTCCGCCGCCGGCGGGACGCACGGGTCACGTTCTCGATCATCAATCGCTCGAAGCACATCCGCCTCGCCGATCTCATCGACGCGGGCGAACTGCGCGAGCAGCTCGACCACGTGCGTTCGCTGTCGCTGACGCGCGGCGAGTCGACCTGGCTGCGCGGCAACATGTTCTACGGCCGCCGGCAGATGTTCGAGCCGGAGTTCATCGCCTGGCTCGAGTCCTTCCGCCTGCCGCCCTACGAGCTCGAGGAGAAGGACGGCCAGTACGAACTCACCTTCGACGGGCCGTGGCTGGAGACGACCTTCTGGGAGATCCCGGCGCTCGCGATCCTCACCGAACTGCGCTCCCGCGCCGCGCTCAAGCACATGGGCCGCTTCGAGCTGCAGGTGCTCTACGCCCGCGCCATGGCGCGGCTGTGGGAGAAGGTCGAGGAGCTCAAGACGCTGCCCGATCTCTCCATCGCCGATTTCGGCACCCGCCGGCGCCACGGCTTCCTGTGGCAGGACTGGTGCGTGCAGGCGCTGATGGAGGGGCTCGGGAGTGCCTTCACCGGCACGTCGAACTGCCTCATCGCCCTGCGGCGCGAGCTGGAGGCCGTCGGCACCAACGCCCACGAGCTGCCGATGGTCTACGCCGCGCTGGCGCCCGACGACGCTGATCTGCTGAAGGCCCCCTATAGCGTGTTGGCCGACTGGCAGGAGGACTATGACGGCAATCTGCTCGTCATCCTGCCCGACACCTACGGCACGACGGGGTTCCTGAAGAACGCGCCGCCGTGGCTGTCGCGCTGGACGGGGCTGCGCGTCGATTCCAAGGACCCGATCGAGGGCGGCGAGGAAGCCATCGCCTGGTGGCAGGAGCGCGGCACCGATCCGCGCTGCAAGCTGATCGTGTTTTCCGACGCCCTCGACGTGCCGGCGATCAAGCGGATACACGCCCATTTCACCGGCCGGGTCCGCTTCGCCTTCGGCTGGGGCACGCTGCTGACCAACGATTTCCGCGGCTTCGCTCCCGATGCCCTGCTCGACCCGTTCTCCATCGTCTGCAAGGTGGTGTCGGCGAACGGCGTGCCCACCGTCAAGCTTTCCGACAACCCGGCGAAGGCGCTGGGGCCCCCGGAGGAAATCGAGCGATACAAGCGGGTTTTCGAGGTGGGCGAACAGATCGAGCGTGAAGTGGTGGTGTGATGGCGGACGACAGGCAAAAGACGGGCAAGGATGAGGCCAACGCCAAGGATCAGGCCAACGCGATGTGGGGCGGCCGCTTCGCCGCTTCGCCCGCCGCGCTGATGGAAGCCATCAACGCCTCCATCGGCTTCGACAAGCGACTCGCCGACCAGGACATCCGCGGATCGCTCGCCCACAGCGACATGCTGGCGGCGCAGGGCATCATCGGTGCGGCGGACCACGACGCCATCCACGCCGGCCTTGCCGCCGTCAAGGCCGAGATCGACGCGGGGACGTTCGAATTCAGGACCGCGCTCGAAGACATCCACATGAACGTCGAGCAGCGGCTGAAGGAGATCGCCGGCGAGCCGGCCGGGCGCCTGCACACCGCGCGCAGCCGCAACGATCAGGTCGCGACCGACGTGCGCCTGTGGGTGCGCGAGGCGCACGACCGCGCCATCGGCCAGATCACCGGCCTGATGCGGGCGCTGATCGCCCAGGCCGCGCGCCACACCGACACCGTGATGCCGGGCTTCACGCATCTGCAGAGCGCCCAGCCGGTGACGTTCGGCCACCACCTCCTGGCCTATGTCGAGATGCTCGCCCGCGACCGCGGCCGGTTCCGCGATTCGCGCAGGCGCCTCAACGAATGCCCGCTGGGTGCCGCCGCGCTTGCCGGCACGTCGTTCCCCATTGATCGCCACGCGACCGCGAAAGCGCTCGGCTTCGAGGGGCCGACGCGCAACTCGCTCGATTCGGTGTCCGACCGCGATTTCATTCTGGAGTACCTGTCGGCGGCCTCCATCTGCGCCCTGCACCTGTCGCGCTTCGCCGAGGAGATCGTGCTGTGGATGACGGCGCAGTTCGGCTTCGTGCGCCTCTCCGACCGTTGGACCACGGGCTCCAGCATCATGCCGCAGAAGAAGAACCCCGACGCCGCCGAGCTCGTGCGCGGCAAGACTGGGCGCGTCTACGGCGCGCTCATCGCCCTGCTTGCGGTCATGAAGGGCCTGCCGCTGACCTATTCCAAGGACATGCAGGAGGACAAGGAGCAGCTCTTCGACGCCGCCGACACGCTCGAGCTGGTGCTCGCGGCCACGACCGGCATGGTGGAGGATCTCGAGGCCATACCCGCGCGCATGGCTGATGCGGCGGGCGCGGGCTTCTCAACGGCCACCGATCTGGCAGATTGGCTGGTGCGCAGCCTCAACATGCCGTTCCGCGACGCCCATCACGTCACCGGACGGCTCGTCGCCGAGGCGGAGCGGCGCGGCGTCGGGCTCGAGGATCTGCCCATCGACGCGTTCCAGGCGGTCGAGGCGGGCATCACCTCCGATGTCTATGCCGTACTCGGGGTGCAGAATTCCGTGCGTTCGAGAAAGAGTTTCGGCGGCACCGCGCCCGATCAGGTCGCGGCCCAGATCGCGTGGTGGAAAGACAATCTATGAGCCCCGCACTGGTGCGGGCCGTTCCGGCGGTCTTTGTCGTCATCTGGGCTACCGGATTCGTCGTGGCGCGGCTCGTTGCCCCCCATGCCGACCCGATGACGTTTCTGGCGCTGCGCTGCGCCCTGGCGGCGGTGGTTTTCACGCTGATCGCCTTCGCGGTCGGCGCCAAATGGCCGGCGACCGCGCGCCACTGGTTCAACGCTCTCGTCGCCGGGGTGCTGATGCAGGGCATCTATCTGGGCGCGACCTTCTGGTCCGCCAAGCATGGCCTGCCGGCGGGGATCATCGCGCTGGTCATGGGCTTGCAGCCGCTGCTGACGGGCGTGCTGTCGGTGCCGCTGCTGGGGGAGCGGGTTTCCGGGCAACGCTGGCTCGGCATCGTGCTGGGCTTCGCGGGCGCGCTGCTGGTGCTGTTCCCGCGGATCGGCGAAGCTTCCGCCGCGTTGCCGTTCGCGGCAACCGCCGTGGCGTTCTCCGGCATGATCGCCATGACGCTCGGCACCATCTGGCAGAAGCGCACGGCCTCGGCGTCCGACCTGCGCACGAACGCCGCGGTCCAGTTCTTCGGGGCCGTCGTGGTGCTGGCGCCGCTCGCGCAGCTGACCGAGGACCTCCACCTCGACGGCTCGCTGGAGATGTGGATCGGGCTGGCGTGGGCCGTCCTCGGCCTGTCGCTGGGCGCGATCACGCTGCTGCTCTATCTGATCAGGCAGGGAGCCGTCGCGGGTGTGGCGACGCTGCTTTATCTCGTGCCGCCGGTGTCGGCGATCATGGCGTTCTTCCTGTTCGGCGAGACACTGGCGCCGGTGCAGATGATCGGCATGGCGGTCGCGGCCGTGGGGGTGGCCATCGCCAACCGGCCCTGACCACCGGCACCTCCCGCCATCCGGCCCCGAAGCAATCCGGGCCGCCCGGCCCCATCCTCAATTGGTCGCCGTATCCGAACGCCTGGACTTCGTCCTGATGGGCGCCGCCGTCTCCACCTCCGCGCTGGGCAGGGCCAGGGTGGGAGCGCCTTTTCCGGTGTAGCGCCACATGGTGTTGAAATTCCAGCCGCTGACGTCCTGGAAGACCTCGGGCTCTTCGAATTCTTTCGATTTCAGGCCCTTCAGGTTGATGTTCTCGTTCTGCGCGTCGCTGACGATGCCTTCTTTCTGCAAGGTGGTTTCCGTGTTCCAGAAACTCGAAATCACGACCCCCTCTTCGTCGTAGCCGACGAGGCCCGCGACATCTTCCTTGCCCCGCACGATGCCGGCGGCGTAGGTGTTCTTGATGACGCTCAGCGTGTTCCAGCCGATCAGGCCGCCGACGCTCTCCTCCCCCTTCACGTCGGCATTGGCGAGAGAATCGTTGATCACCGCCCCCTCGTCCGTGTAGCCGGCGAGGCCGCCGATGCCCTTCTCGCCGGAGACCGTTCCCGCCGTCTGCACCTTCTCGATGATGCCGGCGGTCACGAAGCCCACCAGGCCGCCCGCGGCCTCCGCGCCCTTGACGGAGCCTTCGGCGGAGACGTTCTTGATGGTGGTATCGAAGCCGAAACCCAGCACCGGCCCGACGAAACTCCGTCCCACGACGTTCACCCGCGTCATATAGAAGTTCGATATTTTCGCCCCGTCGGCGGCGCCGAACAGGCCGACCGCCCCCTGCTGGGGCCGCGCGATCGTCAGGCCGGATATGGTATAGCCGTTGCCGTCAAAGGAACCCGTGAAGGGTTTCGCCTCGGTCCCTATCGGCTCGAACCCGCGGCCGTCGTCCCATCGGCTCGTCTCCGACGCGTCGATATTGTTGGCGAGGGTGTAGGACCCGTTGAGGTCCAGCGACATCCTTTGCAGCTCCTGCACCGTCGTGATCCTGTAGGCAGGGGTGGCGCCTTCCGGGGCTTGTTGCGCGGGCTGCTGGACGACGCCGGACGGCAGCGCGGACTGCGGCGATGCGACGACGACATACGCCTGCGGGACGGCGCCGCCCGCGGCAGCCGGAGGCGCCTGCCCGGTCACGAGCTGGTTGACGCCGACGACGCCGCGATCGACGAGATCGATCAGTTTCGGATTGAGAACGACAGGTACACCGGCCAGCACAGCGGCGCCCGCGAAGGCGCCCTTCTTCACGATACCGCCGAGAGACATTGGATACGCCTCCAGTCCTACTGGGATGCAAATAAAATCCCATCGATTATGTCGCACGTACAGGAACAAATTCCAAGAAAAAATAGCGCATTTACCCCGCAGACGAGCAACTTATATCTAGCATGCTATCAATATTGCGCTATTTTTTCAACCGTTATAGATTCACTGTTAGAATCATACTTACTTTTTCTGTCTGTATAGACATCTCTTGCTTTCGATGGACATCGAATGCTCCGGCCGGTAATGCAATTCACTCACCCACGGTGCGCCGGACTCGTGACCCCGACTGCGACATAATGCCGCGCACCGCCAGGACTGGCGACGCGGGTCAGGCGGCCGACGTTCCGAATTGCGCGCAACCCGCAACAGGCCGGGACGATTGCAAAACCGCCCCGTCCGTGGGTCGCGCCGCGCTTCCAGGCACGAATTTCACGCCGGCCGTGCCCCGCAACGGGCGCCGGACAGCACCCCCGGCCGGAATATCCTGTGCAGGCAAGCCGGAAACGCACCGGCACCGAGGCCCGCATAAATATTCATGTAATAACCGATAAAAAAATAATAATATGATCATTAATTGATAATAAAAATATAAAAATTAACTATAAAATAATAAAATTAATATAATATTATTATGTATAATATCATAATTTTACTTATATAAAACTTACTTGATAACCAATTAATATTCAATTATGATGTAACAATCTTTCAGTTCTATGTTTAAGGCGTTTGGAGCGTAGACGATGAACAGGCTGTTCTTGGTCGGCTTTCTTGCTGCGACTCTTGGATTGGGCAGTCCGGCCTTTGCTCTCGATTACACGATCATTGCGCCCGCGGCGCGGGGCGGCGGGTGGGACCAGACGGCCCGTTCCCTGCAGAAGGCGCTGAGGGCTTCCGGCATCTCGCGGACGGTCCGTGTTATCAACGAGCGCGGCGCAGGCGGCATCAACGGCCTGAGGAAATTCGCCCTTCTGGCGGAAGGCAACCCCAAGGCCCTGCTTGTCAGCGGCTATGTCATGGTCGGCGCCATCGTCGCCAACAAGTCGGCGATAACGCTCTCCGACGTCACGCCCATCGCCCGCCTCACCGGCGAGCCCGTCGCCATCGTCGTTCAGGCCAACTCCCCGATCCAGAGCATCGCCGATATCGTCGCCAAACTGAAGGAGGACGTCAAATCCATCTCGTGGATCGGCGGCTCGGAAGGCGGGGTGGACCATATCACCGCCGGGCTCATCACCAAATACGCCGGCGCCCCCGCAAGCAAAATACGTTACACCGGCTTTTCGGGCGGCGGCGAGGCCATATCGGCCATTTTCGAGGATCCGAACGCCGTGGCGCTGTCGGGCTACGGAGAGTTTCGCAACGAAATCAACGCCGGACGGCTTCGGCTCCTCGCCGTCTCGGGCGATACGCGCCTCGAGGGCGTCGACGCGCCGACCTTGAAAGAGGCAGGGGTCGATCTTGCCATCGAGAACTGGCGCATGGTCGCAGCGCCCCCCGGCCTCAGCCCCGAAGACGAGACACAGGTCAAGAGCGACATCGAAAGGCTGGTCGCCTCACCGGCATGGCAGAACGAGCTGAAGGAAAACAGCTGGATCGACACCTATCTCCACGGCGAGGAATTCGAAAGGCAACTCGCCATTTCCATCCAGGATACGGAAGCCGTTCTGAAAGACCTGGGCATCGTGCGCGAATGAACCGCCCGCGCGCCGCCAGCCCTGCTGCCACGCGACGCGGACGCCCGGCTGCGACGGGGCGGCCCGGTCATGGCACGGATATCGACTTGACGGAGACCCTGCGCGATCGGACGGATAGATCGGGATGGCTTGCCGAATGCAAGCCGTCCCGATCCGACGCCCCGGCCGTCGGATGACACGTTCTGATCGATCGGAATTGTCGCGCGAGTTCCGGGGAAGCGCTGAGCGCGCTGCCCGCACCTTCCGCCCGCCGCGCCGGAGAACGAGCGGAAAGCGCCCCGGTCGCGAAGCGGGCCTTACACCCCGAGCGGGTTGAACGTCGTGCTCCCGCGGAAGATCTGGTTCAGGAAGCTCTGCTCCGCGCCGCTCGTCGGCGTGGTGCGGCTGATGAAGTCGAACACGACCCCGTCCTTGAGGCCATAGTGGGCGACGCGCTCCACCCTGAACGCCTGGTTGAAATAGACCGCGACGACGCGCTGGTCGACGATTCGCGGCTCGATGAACTGGACGGTGCGCTCCAGCTTCTGGCTGATGTAGTAGAAGGTCTTGTTGCCGACCGTGGAGACGGTCGAGGGCGTGCCCAGGATCTCGAGCACCTGATCGACGCCGGTGCCGGGCGTGATGCGGGCGAGCGCATCCTCATTGATGACATAGCCGCGCGAGATCGTCTCCCGGCTGCCGCACGACGCAAGTCCGAAACCGGTGAACCCGGCCAGCAGGATCGCCGCCACGACGGAGCTTCTGGACGCAGAGCGTTTGGCGCTGGAATTGCTCACCCGATGGTCTCCTGACTATTGCGCGACCGCCGCTGTTGCGCCAACGACGCGCTTGCATAAAACCCCGCACAGGCCTAACCCGCGTTTTGCGGATTTGCAAGGCGCTATGGCAAGGTACTTCGGCGGGCATAACGGAAAAGCACCCCGGAAAGAGCGGAAAAAGATGTTGTTCGGGCTTTTTGGACGCAAACGCGACACGAGCGCCGTCGAGCGGCTCTACAAGCACGTCGCCGCCGCCTCGCGCGCGCCTTTCCTTTATACGCATTTCGAGGTGCCGGACACGCTGCAGGGCCGCTTCGACTCTCTCACCCTGCATGCCATGCTGGTCATGCGCCGCCTGCGCGCCCTGCCGGCGCCCGCCGGCGACGTATCGCAGGATCTTGTTGATATCCTGTTCCGCGAAGTGGACCGCGGCCTGCGCGAGATCGGCATCGGCGATCTCTCCATCCCCAAGAAAATGAAGCTCTTCGCCAAAACTTTCTACGGCCGGGCAAGGCTGTTCGACGAGGCGCTCGACGCCGCCGACGAGGCGCTGCTGTCTGACGCGCTGGCGCGCAATGTCGGCGCCGACGCGCAGCGTCTGTCGCAATTCGCCCGGCATATCCGCCACGTTGATGCAACAATGGCTAACTACGATCTTCAGCGTATTCTGTCCGGGGCGCCCCTGTTTCCGGACGCGCCGCGTGACTGATAACGACACTACCGACGCCGTATGGCGTCTAACCGGCCGTCCAGGCAGCCTTGCTCCAGGCAACCTCGCTCCTGGCAGCCTCGCTCCTGGCGGCCCCATCCGAGGGAGGTCCATCATGACCGAGACCGAATCTTTTCCTCTGCGACACATCTTCAACGTGGCCGACCTGAAGCCCGAAGGCGTGAACGTGACCGTGGAGACCACCCCGGAGGAGCGCGCGGCGCTGGCGAAGTTTCTCGATCTGCCCGCCATCCACCGGCTGGAAGGCACCTTCCGGCTCACCGGCAACGAGCGCAGGGTGACGGTGCGGGGCGACGTGCACGCGGCCATCGTGCAGATCTGCACCGTGTCGCTGGAGCCTTTCGACACCACGGTGCACGAGGAGGTCGAGGTGGTGTTCGAGGACCCCGACGTCGTCTCGCTGGGCTCCCGCGCCAAAGCGTCCGGCGCGGCGGACAGGGCGGACGACGCGCCCGACCTCGAATCAGAGCTCGACGCGCCCGACGACCTGATCGACGGCAAGATCGATCTCGGCGCGCTCACGGCCGAGTTTCTGGCGCTGGGGCTCGACCCCTATCCGCGCAAGCCGGGCGTCGAATTTTCCTACGACGACGGCGCGGCGGCGAGCGAATCGCCCTTCGCCGCCCTCTCCGATCTCAAGGCAGCCAGGCCCGCCGGCAAGAAGTAGCGCAACGGGCGCGCGCGGTCCGAAACCGGCCCGGCGACGTCGGTCGACAGGGCCGCGCGGCCCGGGTTGAGGATGGCTGCACCTGGAATGGGGATACCGTACTTGACAGACGCACGCACGAGAGCGTGTATCTGTTGCATATGATATTCGGATCGCGGCCCGCCGGCGCGCCATCCGCCGGGAGTACGACGCATTCACTATGGCTGCACCGATCACGATTGCGCTTGACGCCATGGGCGGGGATTACGGCGCGTCCGTCGTCGTGCCCGGCGCCGCGATCGCGCTGGAGCGGCGGCCGGATATCCGCTTCATCCTTCACGGCGATGAGAACGTCATCGCGCCCTTGCTGGTGAACCATCCCGCCCTGCGGGCGGTATCCGAGATCCGCCATACCGACGTGTTCGTGAAGATGGACGACAAGCCGAGCCAGGCGCTGCGCTCGGGCCGCTACAAGTCGTCGATGTGGCAGGCGATCGAGGCGGTGAAAACCGGCGATGCGCATGCCGCGGTCTCGGCCGGCAACACCGGCGCGCTGATGGCCATGGCCATGTTCTGCCTCAAGACCATGGCGCCCATCGACCGCCCGGCGATCGCCGGCATCTGGCCGACGCTGCGCGGCGAGAGCATCGTGCTCGACATCGGCGCGACCATCGGCGCGGACGCCACCCAGCTCGTCAACCTGGCCCTGATGGGGGCGGCGCTGGCGCGCGCGGTCTTCGACATCGAACGCCCGAGCGTCGGCCTGCTCAACGTCGGCGTGGAGGAGATCAAGGGCAACGAGGCGGTCAAGGAGGCCGGCCGGCTGCTGCGCGAGAACGAATCGCGGCAATTCATCTACCACGGCTTCGTCGAGGGCGACGATCTTGGCAAGGGCACGGTGGATGTCGTCGTCACCGAGGGTTTCGTCGGCAACATCGCGCTGAAGGCGGCGGAGGGGACGGCGCGGCAGATCGCGAGCTACCTGCGGGCGGCCATCGAGCGCTCGTTCTGGGCGCGCATCGGCTATCTGTTCGCCCGCGGCGCATTCGAGGCGCTGAGGGAGAAGCTCGACCCGCGCCAGGCCAACGGCGGGATCTTTCTCGGCCTCAATGGTATTGTCATCAAGAGTCACGGCGGCACGGACGCCTACGGATTTGCGGCTGCGGTCGAACTCGCCTACGACATGGCGCGTTTCGGTCTCATCGACCGCATTCGCGATGCGCTGCCCCAGTCGCAGCCGTCCGAAGCCGAGGCGGTGTAGCCGGACACGGCCCAGCGCCACAGATCAATTAAGGGGAGTTCATCCTTGCATCTCGCCAATCTGAGATCCGTCGTTCGCGGTTGCGGCGCCTACCTGCCGGAGCGCGTTCTGACGAACGACGAACTGTCCCGCGTCGTCGACACCTCCGATGAATGGATCGTCCAGCGCACCGGCATCCGCCAGCGCCATATCGCGGCGGAGGGGGAGACGACCTCGCAGCTCGGCGTCCGGGCGGCGCAGGCGGCGCTCGACGCGGCCGGGCTGAAGGCCGGCGACATCGATCTCGTCATCTGCGCCACGTCGACGCCCGACTTCACCTTTCCCGCGACCGCCACCATCATCCAGCACGCGCTCGGCATCGCCCACGGCGTGGCCTTCGACCTGCAGGCGGTGTGCTCCGGCTTCGTGTTCGCGCTCACCACCGCCGACAAGTTCCTCACCTCCGGCTCGCACCGGCGGGCGCTGGTGATCGGGGCAGAGACCTTCTCGCGCATCCTCGACTGGGAAGACCGCAGCACCTGCGTGCTGTTCGGCGACGGAGCGGGAGCCGTGGTGCTCGAGGCCCGGCCGGGCACGCAATCGGTGAAGGATCGCGGCGTGCTCACGACCCATCTGCGTTCCGACGGCCAGCACCGCGCCAAGCTTTTCGTGGACGGTGGCCCCGGCTCGACACGCACCGTCGGCCACCTGCGCATGGAAGGGCGCGAGGTGTACCGCTTCGCGGTGGGCATGATCACCGACGTGATCGAGGATGCCCTCAACGCGCTCGGCCTCACGCCCGCGGACATCGACTGGTTCGTGCCCCACCAGGCCAACAAGCGCATCATCGACGCGAGCGCGCAGAAGCTCGGCTTCGCGCCGGAAAAGGTCGTCGTGACCGTGGACAGGCATGGCAACACCTCGGCAGCCTCGATTCCCCTCGCCCTGAGCGTCGCGGCGGCGGACGGGCGCATCGCGCAAGGCGACCTCGTGCTCATCGAATCGCTCGGCGGCGGCTTCACCTGGGGCAGCGCCATCATCCGCTGGTGACGGCAGAGACCATCCTCAGGGCATGCGCAGACGGGTGAATCATAATACTTGCACCATTGACCGCTATTGGTGATCGGAATAGCGTTAATGTTCCGAGCGGACGACGCCGCCAACCATCGGAGAGCATATGCTTTTCGGCCGGGTGGCATTCGGTTCGTACCCGGTGACGCGCATGCGGCGACACGGCCGGGCTCCTTCCGGGAGGCCGGTGCAAAACGGGTGCAAGAGGAACAATCGGGCCGGCAGCGGCCCGCAGCGAGGGGCGCGGTCGCCGCGCGAGTGAGAGACCATGGCAGGACGGACAGTAACACGAGCGGACCTTTGCGAGGTCGTCTACCAGAAGATCGGGCTCTCGCGCACGGAGTCGGCGGCACTGGTGGAATCCGTGCTTTCCGAGATTTCCAACACTCTCGCGCGCGGCGAAACAGTGAAGCTGTCGTCGTTCGGATCCTTCATCATCCGCGACAAGGGCCAGCGCATCGGCCGCAATCCCAAGACCGGCGTCGAGGTGCCGATCGAGCCGCGGCGGGTCATGATCTTCCGCCCCTCCAACGTCCTGCGGGCCCGCATCAACGGCGAGGAACCGACCGCGGAGGACTGAGAGCGCCCGACAAAGCCTCTCGGGATCGACCGGCAAGCGCTTTCAACCTCCGCTCCCGGCCTCCGGCTCCGTGGCCGATCCTCACTGAAGCTGCCGGCATCGATGGCGTCCGGCTCCTTGCGGGAGGACCGCGGTCCCCCGGCCATCCTCGACCCGGCGGTTCGCACGACTGTGGCGCGGCGGTATAAACAAAGAGATAGAGCAAAATGGCGATTCAGATTTAATGCTCTGACGCCGTCTCCCGCCGACGACATCCCCCATCCCGGCTGTAACCGCCCTCGCCCGAATCACGCCAGCGCAAGGTTGGCGTGAGGCGATCGCAGCCCCCATCCAGGGCGACGGGCTGGCCGCGAACGCGGCCTTCGCCGTCCTACCGTGAAAGATTTGCTGTTTTCTTCCCGTATTACGTTAAAAATGACGGCACGGATGACAGCCTGGCGACAGTTTCGCGTGGCATAACAGTTTCACGCAACACCCAACCAGCGCAACGCTGGAGCACGGCGCGGATGCCGCCGCCGGCGAGGGCATGATGCCGGGAAGTAGACGCCACTTTTTGGAAAAATTATGTTCGATCAATGGATAGATCGGGACAGCTTGTCGACGATAGGTTATCCCGATCCGGCGGGCGCGGCGCAGGCAAGTTCGACATGTTGCGTGGAGGAGTGACAGGTGACCAAGGGACCAGACGCCTTTCGCACCATCAGCGAAGTTGCGGAAGAATTGAACGTTCCCCAGCATGTCCTGCGTTTCTGGGAGACGCGCTTTCCGCAGATCAGGCCGCTGAAACGCAGCGGCGGCAGGCGCTTCTACCGGCCGGACGACGTGGCCCTGCTGCGGGGCATCCGACATTTGTTGTACGGCGCGGGCTATACGATCCGCGGCGTACAGCGCATCCTGAAGGAACAGGGCATCGCCCACGTCCAGCGGATAGCGCCGGCATCCGAGGACAAGGCTGACGGGCTGGCCGACATCGCCCAGATCGACATCGCCCAGGCAGACATCGCCCAGGCAGACATCGCCCAGGCAGACATCGCCCAGGCAGACATCGGCCAGACCGACGATCCGGCAGCGGAGGACTTCGACCGCGAAGAACTCCCCGAACGGGAAGAGGACTTCGACGACACGGCAGCCGACCCCGCCGCCATCGCCGACACCACAGCGGAGGACGACGGGCCGGCCGGCAGCGTGGACGACCTCTCGCGCGGCGTCCGCCCCCCGCTCGCCCCCCCCTACGATACTCATGTCCGGCCCGAGTACGATACTCATGTCCGGCCCGAGGCCGTGGCGCGCACCGCGCCCGATACCGCCGCCGGTGATCAGGGATGGAGGGACGCGGGCGCGGGCCGCGAACCGGCGGGCGATGGCGCCCCAAGGTCCGGACAAGCCTCCGGGCATGACTCCGGATATGCCGGCGGATGGGATGCGGGCGCGGACGACAGCGCATCGGCAGACAGCGCCGGACATGCCGCGCCGGCGCCGCAGGCCGGGGCGATCTCGGCCATCGATCCGATGATCAACCGCTATGCGCCTGGGCCGTTGTCCTCGCGCCTGGAGCGGACCGGCGCGTCACGGCCGGAGGCCCCGGACAACCAGATCATCCAGCCCCAGTATCGCCTGACGACCGATACGCGGGAGCATCTGCAAGCCGTTCTCGACGAGATCCGGGAATGCCGGCGCCTCCTGAACAGTGCCCTCAGCCGCCTGCAGGACTGAGGCCGGGAGAAGCCGACGACATTCCGGGAAACCGGCACACCCACCCGGCCCGCTCGCCCGGTCCATTGCCCATGCGCGTCGCCCCGCCTCGCGCGCGGGGGGTGACGAACCTTCCGCAACGCCCCATATTAGTCTCCGACTGTGCGGTCCATGTCGCTTGCAATGCCGGCGGCGTGGGTGACAACAACGGCGGCACGGCAGGTATTGGGAGCAGGATATGGGTGACGTTCCGGCCATTCACACCCCGACATTCGACACGCGCGGCGTGCTGGCGTCGCGCTTCTTCGCCTATCTCGTCGATGCCGTCGTGATCTTCGTGCTCACCTTTTTTCTGGGGTGGATCATCGCCTTCCTCGGCGTGGTGACGTTCGGTCTGGCATGGCTGCTGTTTCCGCTGCTGGCTGGCACCGGCGTCATCTACAGCGCGATCACCGTCGGCGGCGAGGCGCAGGCGACGATCGGCATGCGCTGGCTCGGCCTGCGCGTCGTCGGCCAGGTCGGCGGACGCGTCGACTGGCTGACAGCGGCGGTGCATGCGATCTTCTTCTACATCGCGATCGGCACGTTCATCCTGTTCGTGCTCGACATCATCACCGGCCTCGTCAGAAGCGACCGGCGGCTGCTGCACGACGTGCTGACGGGCCTCACCGTCGTGCGGGCGTGAGCCTTCAAACGCCGGCCTCATAGTCGACGCCGACGAGGTAGAGTCCTTCGGCGGGCGCCATCGGCCCGCAGCGGGAGCGGTCGCGCGCGTCGAGCGCCGCGCGCACGTCCCCGGGCGCCCACTTGCCCGCGCCGGCCAGTTCGAGCGTTCCGACCATCGAGCGCACCTGATGGTGCAGGAAGGAGCGGGCCGAGGCGAAGACGCGGATTTCCTCGCCGATTCGTTCCACATCGAGCCGCTCCAGCGTGCGTATCGGGCTCGACGCCTGGCAGTCGGCGGCGCGGAAGGTGGTGAAGTCGTGCTTGCCGATGAGCGACTGCGCCGCCGCGTGCATCGCCGCCGCATCGAGCCGGCGCGGCACGTGCCAGACGCGGTGGCGCTCCAGCGCCGGTTGCGGCCGGCGGTTGAGGATGCGGTAGAGATAATGCCGCCGTACGGCGGAATGGCGGGCGTCGAACGTGTCGTCCATCACCCGCGCCGCCGTCACGGCCACGCTGTCGCCCTGCAGCTTCAGATGCGCGTTGGCGGCGTCGCGCACCTTGTCCGCCCGCCAGTCGCGCACGAGATCGACATGCGCCACCTGATGCGTGGCGTGGACTCCGGCATCGGTACGCCCGGCGCATTGCACACGCGGGTTCTCGCCGGTGAAGGCGTTGAGCGCCTCCTCCAGCGCCTGCTGCACGGCGCGCCCGTTCTCCTGCCATTGCCAGCCCACATAAGGCGTGCCGTCATATTCGACGGTCAGCTTGTACCGTGGCATTCAGGGGAGTGCTCCGAGCCGCGCGCCCTTCTCCAGCCGCACGCCGTTGAGGAAATCCGCAGCCGTCACCGCCGCCTTGCCGGCGCGCTGCACCTGCAGCAGCCGCACCGCCCCCTCGCCGCAGGCCACCGTCAACTGATCGTCAAGGATCGTGCCGGGCGCGCCGCCGCCCTCGACACGCGCGGTACGCAGCACCTTCAGCCGTTCCTCTCCCTTGCCGAAATCGGCGAGCACGAAAGCCCCCGGAAACGGCGACAGGCCGCGCACATGGTCGTGCACCTTCTGCGCCGGCCATGAAAAGTCGATGCGCGCTTCCTCGTTGGTGATCTTGCCGGCATAGGTCACGCCCTCAAGGGGCTGGGGCGTGAAGGAGAGCGCCCCGCGGGAGAGCGCCGCGAGCGCACGGGCCATCAGGTCCGCGCCGAGCCGCGACAGCCTGTCGTGCAGTTCGCCCGAGGTCTCGTCCGGGCCGATGGCGACGCGCTCCATCATGCCGACAGGCCCCGTGTCGAGGCCCGCCTCCATCTTCATCACCGCGACGCCGGTTTCCGCGTCGCCCGCCATGATCGCCCGCTGGATGGGCGCGGCCCCGCGCCAGCGCGGCAGCAGCGAGGCGTGCAGGTTGAGCGCGCCGAGCGCCGGCGCGTCGAGAACGGCCTGAGGCAGGATCATGCCATAGGCGACGACCACCGCCACATCCGCGCCGAGCGAGCGGAACGTCTCCACCGCCGCCTCGTCGCGCAGCCGGGCAGGCGTGAACACGGGAAACCCGAACCTGTCGGCCATGGCATGCACGGGCGAGGGCTGCTCGGCGAGCCCCCTGCCGCGCCGCGCCGGTGCGCGCGTGTAGACGGCGACGACCTCGTGCCCCTGCCCGACGATTTCCGCGAGCGTGGGCACGGCGAAATCCGGCGTTCCCATAAAGACGATGCGTAGCGACATGACACCCTGACAGCCTTGGTTTCATCACGCTCTTAAAACGTCCACGGCCGAGGCGCAAATCCCGAATGGGCCGGCCATGCGGCACACGATTGCGTGAAGACGCGGATTGAGGGACATCATTGCGCCGTCACGACGTTCGGGTTGCATGGGCGGGCCGTTCAACTGTCCGCTGAATCGGTTTATCTTTTTTCGCCCGCCGCAAGACCTGGCGGAAACCGGCACGACGCAGCCCCGACGATCCAGATCCGCCAAAACCGCGCCGATGAGGTTTCATGGACGCCATCCCACCAGCACAGCCCGTCCCTTCCGATCCCGCCCATCCGCCCCCGTGGCACGCCCTGCCGGCCGACGTCGTGCGGGATGCGCTGGCAACCGGCGACGGCGGCCTCGACGAGGCGCAGGTGGTCGAGCGGCGCGCCGTCTACGGTCCCAACCGGCTCCCGCAGCCGCCGCGCCGCCATCCGGTGCTGCGCTTCCTGGCGCAGTTCCACAGCGCGCTGATCTACGTGCTGCTCGGCGGCGCGGTCGCCGCCGTCGTGCTCGGCCACCTGATCGACGCCGTGGTCATTCTGGCGGTCGTCATCGTGAACGCCGTCGTCGGCTTCGTGCAGGAGGGCAAGGCGGAGGCGGCGCTCAGCGCCATCCGAGACATGATATCGCCGCGGGCGAACGTGATGCGCGCGGGCGAGCGCATCAGCATCCCGGCGGAGGATATCGTGCCCGGCGACATCGTGTGGCTCGAGGCGGGCGACCGGGTGCCGGCGGACCTGCGCCTGACGCGGGCGCGCAACCTGCTGATCGACGAGGCCATCCTCACCGGCGAATCGGTGGCGGCCGAAAAGCACGACGCGCCCGTGGCGGCCGATGCGCCGCTGGGCGATCGCTCCGGCATGGCCTTTTCCGGCACCATGGTGGCGGCCGGACAGGGAACCGGCATCGCCGTGGCGACGGGAACCGGGACCGAGATCGGCCATATCTCGACCCTGCTCGCCACCGTCGAGCCGATGTCGACGCCGCTGTTGCGCCAGATCAACGTCTTCGCCCGGCGGTTCACGGCATGGGCGCTCATCTTTGCCGCCGCGCTGTTCGCCTTTGCCGTGTCCATCCGCGAATACGGCTGGGCCGACGCGCTCATCGCGGTCGTGGCGCTCGCGGTCGGCGTCGTGCCCGAGGGTCTGCCCGCCGTGATGACCATCACGCTCGCCATCGGCGTGCGCCGCATGGCGGCGCGCAACGCCATCATCCGCCGCCTGCCCGCCGTGGAGACGCTGGGCGCGACATCCGTGATCTGCTCCGACAAGACGGGCACCCTCACCCGCAACGAGATGACCGTGCGGCGCATCGTCACCGCCGATGGCGCGCTCAGGGCATTGGGCGCGGGCTACGCGCCCGATGCCGGCACGATCACGCGCCTCGACGGCACCCCGGCCGATCTCGCGGACGACGACACGTCGCCGGCTGCCAGCCTCGTGCGCGCCGGAGCGCTCTGCAACGACGCCCGCCTCTATGTCCGGGACGGCCGATGGGTCGTCGACGGCGATCCCATGGAAGGCGCGCTGCTGACGCTCGCCCGCAAGGCGGACACCGATCCCGCCGAGCTGCGGGAGGCGTGGCCGCGCAGCGACGAGATCCCCTTCGACTCCACCTACCGCCTCATGGCGACGCTGCACCACGCGCCGGACGGCAGCAGCGTGATCTTCGTCAAGGGCGCGCCCGAGCGTCTGCTCGACATGTGCGCCCTCCAGCGCGCCGGAAACGACCTCGACGCCATCGGTCCCGATTACTGGCGGGCGGAGATCGACAAGGCCGCCGGCGACGGCGAGCGCGTGCTCGGCTACGCCATGCGCCGCCTGCCGACGCTGACGAGGCGCCTCACCTTCGACGATCTGCGCGACGATCTCGTGTTCCTGGGCGTGACCGGCTTCATCGATCCGCCGCGCGACGAGGCCATCGCGGCCATCCGCGAATGCCACGCGGCCGGCATAGCGGTGAAGATGATCACCGGCGACCACGGCACGACCGCCGGCGCCATCGCCCGCCAGCTTGGCCTTGCCGAGCACCCCGTCGTCGCGCTGGGGGCGGAGGTCGACAGGGTGGCCGACGACGAGTTGCCGGGGCTTGCCGCGCGCACGGACGTGTTCGCCCGCACGAGCCCCGAGCACAAGCTGCGCATCGTCAAGGCCCTGCAGTCGACCGGCGCGGTGGTGGCGATGACCGGCGACGGCGTCAACGACGCCCCGTCGCTGCGGCAGGCGGATGTCGGCATCGCCATGGGCCGCAAGGGCACGGAGGCCGCCAAGGAGGCATCGCAGATCGTCCTGCTCGACGACAATTTCGCCTCCATCGTCGCCGCCGTGAGCGAAGGCCGCACCGTCTACGACAATATCCGGAAGATGATCGCCTGGACGCTGCCCACCAACGGCGGCGAGCTGCTGGCGGTCGTGTTCGCCATTCTGGTCGGGTTCGCCATGCCGCTGACGCCGGCGCAGATCCTGTGGCTCAACCTCGTCACCACGGCAACGCTGGGTCTCGTGCTGGCGTTCGAGCCGGCGGAGCCGGGCGTGATGGCCCGCAAGCCGCGCGACGCACATGCCTCGCTGCTGTCGCCGTTCATGCTGTGGCGGGTTTTTTTCGTCTCGGTCCTGTTCCTGATCGCGATGCTGATCGTTTTCTTCACCAGCGCCGGGCGCGGTGACGAGCTGGAAATGTCGCGCACCCTTTGTGTCAACATGCTCGTCGTGCTGGAGATCTTCTATCTGTTCAACGTGCGCTATCTCAACATGACCTCGATCACCTGGCGCGGAGCGCTCGGCACGCCGGCCGTGCTCATGGCGATCGTCGCCGTGACGGCGGGGCAGTTCCTGTTCACCTACGCTCCCTTCATGCAGGCCGCCTTCGACACCCGCCCGGTCAATCCGGTCGACGGCGCGATGCTGATACTCCTCGGCGCCGCCATGATGGTCATCCTCGAAATCGAAAAGGCCATCCTGCGGCGGTTCAAGCTGCTCGGCATGGGATGAGATCCGGGCGGCGGCGGGGCTCGTCACCCTTGCATCAGCGTGGAGACATGCGCCGCGACGGAACGCGACAGCCCGACGAGATCGTACCCTCCCTCCAGGATCGACACCACGCGCCCGCCGCAGCAGCGGTTGGCGATGTCGAGCACGGCGCGGGTCGCATGGGCGAAATCGGCTTCGGTCAGGTTGATGTTCGCCAGCGGATCGCGCCAATGGGCGTCGAACCCGGCCGAGATGATGATAAGGTCGGGCGAAAACGCCTCGATGCGCGGCAGCACGCACACCTCCAGCGCCTCGCGGAAGATGCCGCTGCCGTCGCCCGCCTGCAGCGGCACGTTGACGATGGTGTCGTGCTCGCCGGTTTCACGCGCCGCGCCGGTGCCGGGAAACAGCGGCATTTCGTGGGTGGAGACATAGAGCACGCTCTTGTCGGCCCAGAAGATGTCCTGCGTGCCGTTGCCGTGGTGCACGTCCCAGTCGAAGATCGCCACGCGCCCGACGCCGAGTTCCTGCTGGGCGTAGCGGGCGGCGACGGCGGCGTTGTTGAACAGGCAGAAGCCCATCGGCTTGTTCACCTCGGCATGATGGCCGGGCGGGCGGATGGCGCAGAACGCGTTGTCGACCTTGCGGGCCACCACCTCGTCGACGGCGTAGCGGCAGGCGCCGAGCGCCCGCATGGCGGCGTTCCACGATCCCGGCGACAGCACCGTATCGTCCGCGATGTCGACGGTGCCCTCATGCGGCAGCGCCTCATAGAGATCGCGCACGTAATCCTCGGGATGGACGCGCAGCGCCAGCGTTTCGTCCCCGCGCGGCGCCCCCTCGCGCAGCAGATTGCTGAACGCCTCCTGCTCCAGCGCACGTTCGATGACCAGCAGGCGGTCGGCGCGTTCGGGATGTCCGAGCAGGGTCTGATGGTCGAGGCAATCGGGGTGGGAAAGGTAAAGGGTTGTCAACTGGCGTTTCCTGCTTTGGTTCCGGACCGCGAAACCGCAGGCGTTCCTGCAGTCCGAATGCCGCATCGTTTTGTGCGAGCATAGACGGTTTTACACCGGCGGCACGCTCTTTTTAGCCGGAAACAGACCAAATCTCGGCTGCCGGGCGCTGACGATCCGCGGGGGGCGAGGCTCGCCGCCCCGTCAGCCCGCCCGAACGGCGGGCACAGGCCGTCGGGCGCGGGCGGCGTATTCCCTGTCGGAAAGTGCGGGAAAAACAGCACATAGACGCCGGAAACAAGTTCCAGCATGTTTTCGTTTACCATTTCATCTAATTGTCAGCGCTAAAAATATGATTATCGACGCGAAGCCCGAATCATCTGGCCAGGGGGCGGGCCGAGAGAGGGCGGAGCGCCGGTGACGATGCGGGCCGATTCGCCATGTTCCCGCGCCCGGAGCGCGTTCCCACCGACCGGAAAGCGTCTCGGACGGACAGGTGCGCGAGATCGTGGAGGCGGGCCGCACGAAAGCGGATTGTCAACTGTTCCTGATTGCCTCTATCAACCCTCATCTCAAGCGACATGCCGTTCGCCCGGAATCGCGGTCGCGCCCTCTGCGGAAGGACGAAAGAATGGTCTGGTCACGGATTAAGCGCGTGGTTCGCCCGCTGCTGCTCGCTGTGGGCTTGGGCGCGGCGGTTGCCGGCTGTACCTACAAGAGCGTGCCAGACCCCTCCGTCTCGGCGCGCGACGCCGAATGGATGGCGCAGATGCCGAAGGCGGACGTCGATCTGCAGTTCGAGCGCTATCTCACCGACGATCCGACCGGCGAGGCGCCCGGCACGATCGTCGTCGACCAGAGGAACAAGCTGCTCTACTACGTCATGCCCGAGGGCAAGGCCATCCGCTACGGCGTCGCGGTCGGCGACGAGGCCTACGGCTGGACGGGAGAGGCGACCGTACAGCGCAAGGCCGAATGGCCGAACTGGAATCCGCCCGCGGAGATGGTCAAGCGCTGGCCCCATGTCCGTCCGGTGCAGGGCGGGCCGCACAATCCGCTGGGCGCGCGCGCGCTCTACCTCTACGACGCGAACGGCCGTGATACGCTGTACCGGATTCACGGCACGAACGAGCCGGAAAAGATCGGACGCGCCGTTTCCTCGGGTTGCATCCGCATGCGCAACATCGATGCGATCGACCTTTACAACAGGGTCGAGCTCGGTGCCCGCGTGATCGTCAAGTAGAGCCGGGCGGCAGTGCGGATCCGGAAGACGGCGGGCCGTCTTCCAGGGCCTCGGTCAGCTATTGTGCGGCTGACGCAGGAAAGGAGGCAGGTCGCGCGGAGCCTCGGCGGGCTTCTTCTTGGGCACGCTGCGCGTCGCAGCCGCGAGGGCTGGGATACCGAGTGCGCGGAACGGAGGCGTGATCTGCTTCGGCTGCCTGGCGCCGACTTCGACTTGGGCGGCGGGGGTGGCGGCGGGGATGCTGTCGGCCTTGCTTTGCTTGCTGGTCATGATACTCACAACGTGTTGGAAAAGAAAGCTGCTGCCTGTCGTCGGACGACATGATCGCCGACGTCTGTTCACGATGTCCGATAATAACGTCGGAGTGTTGTTAGGTTGATGGCAAAGTCGTGGCGGATCATGCAAAGCGCTAACAATTTTGTCGCCGTCGCTAACGAAGGATTAAAGCGGGGCGCATACAAGGCAGGCCAGCGGTTACCTTATCTCTCTGAGAGAACAGGTTTATTTCGGGTCGTCCAGCCCCGGACGGTGGATCATGCGACGTCTGGTCATTGAAGAGCCCGTCAGCCGGGCGGCGATCTGGGGGCGGCGCGTCGCGCTGTTCAGCGTGCCGGTGTTCGCAGGGGGCATCCTGTTGACGCGCCAAGGCGGTGACGACCTGACGTCGGGCCTTGCCGTCATCTGGGCCGCCGCCCTGCTGGCGGTCGTGGCGCTGGCGCTGGGGGTCGCTGCGCTGGCGCAGATCTGGCGCGAGGGCCGCAGGGGGCTGGAGGGGGCGATCCAGACGCTGCTGATTTCCGCCGCCGTGCTCGTCCTGCCGGGGTTCTTCGCGGTTCGGCTTCTCGCCACGCCCTATTACGCCGACCTGACGACGGACACCGTGAACCCGCCGGCCTTCTCCCGCTCGTCGGCGGCGCTGGCGGCGCGTGGCGGCCTGGCGCCGCCGGCCGTCCCGGCGGGGGCCATCGTCGAGGAACTGGCGGATCTCATGCGGCAGTTGGCGCGCGACCTGCCCCTGCCCGCCTCCGATCCGGCGAGGCTGCGCGACATGCAGCGCCGCGCCCGTCCGGAATTCAGGCCGCTGCGCACCGACCTCCCGCCGGAGGAGGCGTTCAGCCGCGCCCTGAAGACAGCCGAGGCGGAGGGGTGGGCGATCGTCGACCGGATACCGCCGGGCGGCCTTTTCGGCATCGGGCACCTGGACGCCGTCCAGTATACCAGCCTACTGCGGTTGCCCGTCGACGTGACGGTGCGGCTGCGTATCCACGCGGAGGGAACGACCGTCGACGTGCGCAGCGTTCCGCGTTACCGGCTGTTCGACATCGGCACTGGTCCGCGCCGGATCGAGCGCTTTCTGGAGAGCATCGCCCCCGCCGAAGGGTAGCACGTCGGCCGGCATGAACACGCTAAATCAAAAAGATGGAGCGTCCTGTTGATTCAATAGCACAGCATTCTACGCCAACAGCCTTTAGCGGCGCACGAAACGGCCGTCGAGATGCACCGGCCCTTCAGTTTCGACCAGTCCGCCGGCAACCAGGCTTTCGATGTGCGCGAGCACCGACAGGGACGCCCCTCCCCACAGGTCGGGATCGACGCCGGCATAGAGCTTCTCGACGATGGCGGGGATGGTGGCATCGCCCGCCTCGATGCGGGCGAGGATCGCCGCCTCGCGCTGCCGGCGGTGGTTCAGCAGGGCCCGCACGTAGCGGCGCGGGTCGTCGACCGGGCCGCCGTGGCCGGGCCAGTAGATGCGGTCGTCGCGTTCGCGCAGTTTCTCCAGCGCCTCCATGTAGGCGACCATCGAACCATCCGGCGGCGCCACGACCGTCGTGGACCAGGCCATGACGTGGTCGCCCGAGAACAGCGCGCCCGTCTCCTCCAGCGCGAAGGCGAGGTGGTTGGCCGTGTGGCCGGGCGTCGCCACGGCCGTCAGCGTCCAGCCGTCGCCCGCCAAGCGCTCGCCGTCGGCCAGCACCCGGTCGGGCGTGTAGCCGAGATCGGCGGCCGATTCCCTGCGCTCGAACGCGTTGGGCGCGCGGGCGGAAAAGTGCGGCGCACAGCCGACGACCTGCGCCCCCGTGGCGGCCTGCAGCGCACCGATGCCGGCCGTGTGATCGCGGTGGGTGTGGGTAACGACGATATGCGACACGCGTCCGCCGCCCGCCGCGCCGAGCAGCGCCGCCAGATGCGCCGCGTCGTCTGGTCCGGGATCGATGACTGCCACATTTTCGCCACCAACGAGATAGGTGCAGGTCCCCGTATGCGTGTAGGGGCCGGGATTCGGCGCCACGATACGGCGCACCAGCGGCTCGACCTGCACAACCATACCGGGTACCGCCGTCTCATCGCGGGAGAAGGGTATGTCCGACATGCAATCTTGCTCCCCAGAATCTGTCAGTAACGATGGACAGGGTTCGTCCGCCGGCGATTGTGCCCGAGCGCCAAGCGCTTGTCACGGACAGGCGCCCGGCGCGCAGCGCCCCCGTGCGCGGCGCTTTTTCGGCCCGGAGGACCGCTTTTTGGCCCGGAAGGCCGCGTTGCACCCTCCCGTGCGGCATTGCGGGCCGATGAACGTCGGCCGGCGCGCCGCATGGCATAGCACAACGGCCGGCCCGGAGACGGGCATTCGTCGACGCCCGACAGAAAACCACGGGCGGGCCGGCGACGCAACCGGCACGCACCGCAAGCCCCTGGCATGCCCGTCCGATCGAACATATACAATCACAGGTTGTATTTGCTGATAATATGTGTATCGTCGCCGCGACGAAAATGGCACATATCGCCTTTTTTTCGCGGATCGACGCAATTTTTGCCCTTTTTGCGACCAAAATAAGTATCGGGCTAACACGTCGATCATCATGACAAGCAGTGCCCGGCGGAAAAAACCGGATCTGCTGGTCCCAATGAAAGTGTGTGGAAAATGATGGACATGAGCTTAAGTGAGAGACTGGACTACGTCCAAAGCGAATCCAGCAACATATTGATAATCAATAATAACTCTCTCCTCCCCACTGGAAGCCAACTGGCTATGCGGAGCACCGAGCCGGCGGTGTTCAACCGCGTTTGCGGACCGCTGATCTCGGCGACCGCCGATCCCGCCGACCGATCGTTCTCGACGGAGGTTGGCATCTCGGCCGAGATGGTGTCCATTTCTGCCACATTTTCCAGACAGATACGGCATATCGCTGCACCGCACTGCACGAGCAATCCGTCCGTGATCGTGCTTTTCTCCCGTCGCGGAGCGGCATCGCTGCGGGTCGGCGGCACCCTGCATCCGCTGGACGTCGCCATTGTCGGATCGGACGTGGATTTCACCGTCCGGGCGGAAAGGCCGGGCGATGCCTGCGCCATCGGGTGTATCGCCTTGAGAATCATACCCGATCTCGCCGCGCGAATGCCGCGCTCGCTGATCGTCCCCCGGGCCGCGAACGAGGGTGCGCGGGGCGACGGGCTGGAGGGACTGCGCCGCTTCCGCGAGCGCATCATCGAATGGATTCCGCTGTCCGGCACCCACACGCGCGACCCGCTCCAGTTGGGGCACCTGATCCGCGACCAGCTCGCGTTCGGCGAATGGACGGAATACATCGTCTCCGACACGCCGGGGGGCCGCGACGGCGGGCGCGACATCGTGGCCGTGGTGCAGCGCTATCTGCGCCAGTACGCCAGCGACGCGGAACTGACGCCCGACCGCCTCGCCCGTCATTGCGCCGTTTCGGTGCGCAAGCTCTACAACGCCTTTGCCGCGGCGGACATGTCGCTGCGCGCCACGGTGCTGAGCTACAGGCTGGAGGAGGCCCGCCGCCAGCTCCATTCGCGGACCGTGAAGAAGGTCACGTCCATCGCCTACGACACGGGTTTCAGGGATGTATCGACATTCTATCGCAACTTCCGCCGCGAGTTCGGCTTTTCGCCCCGCCACAATGGCGACACCTCCCCCCCTGAGGCCGGCAGCGCCGCCGCCGGGGCCGACAGTCCGCGCGCCGAGGACGTGCATTTACCGTGCGCCGGCGTTCACGGCCTGAACGTTCCGGTAGCCCCGGCCTTCGAGAAGACGCAGCCCCACCAGAGGATCGTCCATGAGGGTTCGGGCCATGATCCCGCGGACGCGATCCGCCTCGGCAGCCCGTACGCCCCGGTGGACAGCATCCCCCTGCCCCGGAACACCCTGTTCCGGCACCATTCGCCCCGCCCCGGACAGACATCACCAGCCCTGAAACGGCAGCCGAAGCGGCAGATGGAAAAGCCGGAGCCGCCGCCGCGCTAGAGCGTGTCGACGTTTCCGTAAAACGACGACACGCTCCATAGAGCGGCGGGCGTTCGACTTGAGTCGTGCCGCCGCCCTAACCATTTGTTGACGCACCAAATTTATCCAAACAATGGCGATTCAGATTGAATGCATTTCGCTCTATTTCTCCAGCACCGTGGTGCGGCTGATGGAGATGCCGAATCCCGACAGGCCGACATAGCCGCGCGCCGAGGTGGCGACGTTGTCGATCGAGGTAACGCCGAGATCGCGCAGGATCTGCGCGCCGAGCCCCACCTCGTGCCACTGCCGGGCGCGCTCGGCCTCGGTGCCTTCCAGCGCGTCCGGGCGCTTGACGGGGACGCCCGCCGTGCCGTCGCGCAGATAGACAAGGATACCGCGTCCTTGCTGGCTGAAATAGTTCAGCGCCCCGTGCAGCGCCCTGCCGCCGAAGATGTCGCTGATGACATCCGCCCGGTGCAGCCGCGCCGGCACATCCTCGCCGTCGCCAACGCCACCATAGACGAAGGCGAAGTGCTGCACGTCGTCGAACGGCGTGATGTAGGCATAACCCGTCAGCTCACCGATCTCCGTCTGCACGGGGAAGGTGTTGACCCGCTCCACGAGCTTTTCGCGCGCCTGCCGGTAGGCGATGAGATCCGCGACCGAAATGCGCCGCAGGTTGTGCTCGCGGGCGAAGGCGTCGATCTGCCCGCCCTTCATCACCGTCCCGTCGTCGTTGGCGAGTTCACAGATCGCGCCCACCGGCGGCAGGCCGGCCAGGCGGCACAGGTCGACCGCGGCCTCGGTATGGCCGGAGCGCATGAGCACGCCGCCGTCGCGCGCGATCAGCGGGAAGATGTGGCCCGGGCGCACGAAATCGTTCGGCCCCATGTTGTGGTTGGCAAGCGCACGCACGGTGTTGGAGCGCTGCTCGGCGGAAATGCCGGTGGTGAGCCCGTGGCGCACGTCGACGGTGACAGTGAAGGCCGTGCCGAGCGGCGCGTCGTTCGAGGCCACCATCGGCTCGAGCCGCAGGCGCCGCGCTTCGTCCACGGAAACCGGCGCGCAGACGATGCCGCAGGTGTGGCGGATGATGAACGCCATCTTTTCCGGCGTGCACAGCGAGGCGGCACAGATGAGGTCGCCCTCGTTCTCCCGGTCGTCGTCGTCGGTCACGATGACGATTTCACCCCGGCCGAAAGCCTCGATGGTCTCTTGAACCGATTGGGACATCAAACTCTCCTGAAGGTCGGACTCCCGCAGCCCGCACGGCGCGCCGAGAAAATCGTTCGGCGTCACGGCGCCACGCGTTTCCCGCAACACCAGTTCCGCCGTCTCGCGCGACAGCCAGCCGGCGCTGTTGTTGCACAACTGCGTCACCGCCGCCGGCGAAACGCCGATGCGTCGCGCGAACTCCACCCGGGAGACGCCATTGGTGTCGAGCCATTTCGCCAGTTTCATGAGAGGATGCTAGATCATGAGCCATTTTAGTTCAACTAAAATGGTTGCAGCGTGCTCGCAACGTGCGTTTAAGCACGATTTAAAGAAACTTCATCGCCCTCGCCGGGATCGGCATTGCCGGGGTCGGTGTGCCCGAATCCCGCGTGAGCAGGCGGCCAGGCCGAGGCTTTCCCCACCTGCGCGCGGTGGCGCAGGTAGTGGTCGGCGATGGCGCAGGCGACCATGGCCTCGCCCACCGGCACGGCCCGGATGCCGACGCAGGGATCGTGCCGGCCCTTGGTGAACACGTCCGTCTCCGCGCCCAACCGGTCGACGCTGCGCCGCGGCGTCAGGATGGACGACGTCGGCTTCACCGCGAACCGCGCCACGATCGGCTGGCCGGTGGAGATGCCGCCGAGGATGCCGCCGGCGTGGTTCGACAGGAAGGTGGGCGCGCCGTCGTTGCCGGCCCGCATCTCGTCGGCGTTCTCCTCGCCGGTGAGCGCCGCGGCGGCGAAGCCTGCGCCGATTTCCACCCCCTTGACGGCGTTGATGCTCATGAGAAGCGCCGCGATGTCGGCATCGAGCTTGCCGTAGAGCGGCGCGCCGAGGCCGGCGGGCACGCCCTCGGCCACGATCTCGATGACCGCGCCGATGGAGGAACCGCTCTTGCGGATGCCGTCGAGATAGGCAGCGAACGTCTCGGCCGCGACCGGATCGGGCGAGAAGAACGGATTGCGCACCACCTCGTCCCAGTCGAACCGGCTGCGGTCGATGGTGTGGGGGCCGATCTGCACCAGCGCCCCGCGCACCCGCAAGCCCGGCACGACCTTGCGCGCGATGGCGCCCGCCGCAACCCGCATCGCCGTCTCGCGCGCCGACGAGCGGCCGCCGCCGCGATAGTCGCGGATGCCGTATTTCGCGTCATACGTATAGTCCGCATGCCCGGGCCTGTAGGTGTTGCGGATGTCGCCGTAATCCTTCGAGCGCTGGTCGACGTTCTCGATCACGAGGCCGATGGGCGTGCCTGTCGTCACCTGCTCCCCGGTTTCGGGGTCCGCGAACACGCCCGAGACGATGCGTACCCGGTCGGGCTCCTGCCGCTGGGTCGTGTAGCGCGACTGGCCGGGGCGCCGGCGGTCGAGATCGGCCTGGATGTCCGCCTCGGTGAGCGGAATGCGCGGCGGCACGCCGTCCACCACGGCGCCGATCATGGGACCATGGCTCTCGCCGAAAGTGGTGACGCGGAACAGATGCCCGAAAGTGTTATGCGACATGACGACCAACCCACACGAACCTTGCCCTCCATAGACGATGCTGCTCGCCGACGATAGATCTGCCGGCGGAACGGCGCAATTTTTGTTGGTCCGCGGGGACTAGGACACGCCCCCTTCCGGAAGGCCGCGCGCTGCGAGACCGGGGAGGCCGGCGACACAACAGCGCCATTGGCGCAAAATGCAGCAATATTGCCTGTCGAAACTATCGAAACGCGTCAATCTGCCGCCCTTGTAATCAGCCCCCGGCATGCCGCCGATGCATAATGCGGCAATTGCGACAGGAACCATGTCCTATCAGTAAATCCAACCCATACAACGATTCCGGCGTGAGCGTGGCGGAAGCGGGAAACAAACACGACTTTTTCGTCGCCAGGACGCAATCGAGGTATTCGAAATTTGCATGCACAACCCCTTGCTATATTCCCCAATCCGGGTATTGTTGCATTGCGACATGGCGTTGCCTGTCGCTGCCCTTCTTGGGCGTTTCCTCCCTAGACTTGGGCCGCATGTTCCGCATGTGGCCCTTTTTTCTTGTCTACCCGTCATCCGGCCGGTTCGGGCAGGGCCTCGATGATGACGAAAGCCTGCGCCAGCGGCGGATCGTCGGTGAGGGAAACGTGCACCACCGCGCGGTGTGCCTCCGGCAGCAGCGCCGCTAGCCGCGCGGCCGCGCCGCCCGTCAGCCGCATCGTCGGCTTGCCGCCGGGCAGGTTGACCACTTCCATATCCCGCCAGAACACGCCGTGCGACATGCCGGTGCCCAGCGCCTTGGCGCAGGCCTCCTTGGCGGCGAAGCGACGCGCGTAGGAAGGCGCGCGCGCGGCGCGCCGGTCGGACCGCGCCCGCTCGCCCTCCGTGAATACGCGATGGGTGAAGCGCTCGCCGAACCGCTCCAGCGTCCGGGTGATGCGGTTGATGTCGCACAGGTCGGATCCGATGCCGACGATCATGGGGCGTGTTCCTCTTCGTCGCCGTGTGTCTGTCGCTCTTCTATATATGGAGTGCGCTTGTATACCTGCCGGACGCAGGCGAACACCCCTGCCGCCCCTCTCTGCCGAACACCCCTGCCCGCCGGCGGGAAAAGGCGCCGCGCGGCAAATTGCCCGCGAGTAAGGCTTGCCACGCGCCATCGCGTCGTGTATGAGGCCGTCTTCGCGTTCTCTCCGGCTGGGGGCTGAACGGACGGTGCCGTTTCGGCATGAGGGCTTCGGCCCTGTCGTCCCGTGTCTCCGCCTTCGACGCAACACCGCTCGGGCCTTGGTGACGGGGCTCGGAGGGCTTTGCGCCGGAAGGACGTTCCGTTCTAGATTGAAAGGCCACGAATGTCTCTTTACGAGCATATTTTTCTGGCGCGCCAGGATGTGACGGCGCAGCAGGTCGAGGCGCTTGTCGAGCAGTACAAGGGCGTCATCGAAACCCACGGCGGCAAGGTCACCAAGATCGAGCCGTGGGGCATCAGGTCCCTCGCCTACCGGATCCGCAAGAACCGCAAGGCGCATTTCACCCTCCTCAACATCGACGCTCCCGCCGCCGCGGTGGCGGAGGTCGAGCGCCTGCAGCGCCTCAACGAGGACGTGCTGCGCTCGCTCACCATCCGCGTCGAGGAACTCGAGGACGGCCCGTCCGTCGTGCTGCAGAAGCGTGACCGCGACGACCGCCGCGACCGTGAGGGCGGCGGCTTCGAGCGTGGTGGTGGCCGCTTCGACCGTGGCGATCGCGGCCCCGGTGACCGTGGGCCCGGCGATCGTGGCCCTGGTGACCGCGGCCCGCGCCGCGAGGCCGCCCGTGACGACGCCGACGCCGACGATTCCGAGGAGAACTGAGCATGACCACTGGAGCCGCCCCGCGCCGCCCCTTCTTCCGCCGCCGCAAGACCTGCCCGTTCTCGGGCGCGAACGCCCCGAAGATCGACTACAAGGACACGCGCCTGCTGTCCCGCTACATCTCGGAGCGCGGCAAGATCGTTCCCTCGCGCATCACGGCCGTTTCGGCCAGGAAGCAGCGGGAGCTGGCGCGCGCCATCAAGCGCGCCCGCTTCCTCGGCCTGCTGCCCTACGTGATCGCCTGATCATCAAACGATGACGGCCGCGCCATGGCGCGGCCTCGCACCCATGAACAGTCGCCCTTCCGTGCGCACACCGTGAACGGCAGGAAGGGCTTGTTGGGGCGCCGGAGCGGTTTTCGATCGCGCGTGATCGGAAAATGTCCGAGCGGCCTCTAACCCTGCGAACGCAGCGGGACAGCGCGACGATGGCAACGATCTTCCTTATCGGCTCGGGGGCGGGCCTCGTTTCCGCCCTTCTGTTCGGCATCCCGATCTGGTTGCCGGTGGAACAGTTGCTCGCCTTTGCGGACCAGCTCCCCAGAGGGTTTGCGACTCTCCTGGTCGTCGCGCTCTTTATCGCGTCCTATTTCGCTCCGATTCCCGTCCTGATCGCCGCGATTCGCTGGAATCACCGGTCCGGCCTCGTCGCTGCCGTCGTCGGTGCGCTCGTCAGCACCACCTGGGCGGCGCCGTCGGCGGGCGCGGTCTTCGCCGTGGCGGTGGCGCTGCCGGCATGGTGGCTCGCCTATCTGGCGCTGCTCGGGCGCAGCGACGAGGCGGGACGGATGGAGTGGTACCCGCTCGGCCGCATCCTGTTGTGGATCGCGGTCATGGCGGCGCTCATCACCCTGATCGGGGCGATCGCGTTCGGCCCCTCCTATACGGACTACCGGGCCGCGATGGAGGAGCTGATCCGCGCCATGATCGGGGAGGAACCGATCGCGGCCCTGCCGGATCAGACCGAGGCGGAGCGGTTCGTGCGCGTTGTCGCGGCCGCCGTGCCGGTCGTGGCCGCCGTGACCATCGTCTACATGCTCACGGTCAACCTGTGGATTGCCGGCCTCGTGTTGCGCGCGTCGAAGCGGCTGCCGCGGGAATGGCCCTCGATCCCCGACACGATGATGCCGCGGGTGTCGCTGCTCGTCGCCGGCCTCGCCGCCATCGGAACCGCCATGCTGCCCGAATACCCGGGCCTTGCCGCCGCCGCCCTGCTGGGCGCCATGGGAACGGCGCTGTCGCTGCAGGGGCTCGCCGCGATCCACGTCGCTACGCGCGGCAACCGGGTGCGCCCGCTCCTGCTCGCCCTGCTCTACACCTCGCTGCTGCTGCTGTCGGTATGGGCTCTCGCGATTCTCGCCGTCGTGGGCGCCGTCGCGATCGCCTGGCAGCCCCGCCCCGGCGGGCCGCCGCAACCCGGATGAATCAACCTCGCACCCACTTGAATCTGCATATGGAACTAAGGAGAAATACAATGGAAGTCATCCTTCTCGAACGTGTGGCCCGTCTCGGCCAGATCGGCGATACCGTCCGCGTCAGGGACGGATACGCCCGCAATTTCCTGCTGCCGCGCGGCAAGGCGCTGCGCGCCACCGAGGCCAACAAGCAGCGCTTCGAGAACCAGCGCGCCCAGCTCGAGGCCCGCAACCTCGAACAGCGCAAGGAAGCGGAGGCCGTCGGCGAGAAGCTCGACGGGCAGAGCTTCGTGCTCATCCGCCAGGCGGGCGAGTCGGGCGTGCTCTACGGTTCGGTCGCGACGCGCGACGTGGCCGAGGCGCTGACCGCCGGCGGCTTCACCGTCAACCGCCAGCAGATCGTGCTGCACACGCCGATCAAGACGCTCGGCCTGCACACCGTGCCGGTGGCGCTGCACCCCGAGGTCGAGGTCTCGGTGACCCTCAACGTCGCCCGCAGCCCCGAGGAAGCCGAGCGCCAGGACCGCGGCGAGGAGATCGTCACCCGCGAGGAGCTCGACCTCGACGAACTCGGCCTCGAAGTCGGCGCGGCGCTGGCCGACGCCGCGGGCGAAGGCGAGGAAATCTGATCCGACCGCTTCGCAGGTCAGGTTCGGCGACCGACCCCGGCGGTCAAATACGATCCGCGGGATCGCCAGTATTCGATACCGACAGGGGACGCGACAGCGTCCCCTGTTGTTTTTTGTTGCAATGGCATTACCTTGATGACTGAGGGGGTATTGAGGAGGGACTCCAGTATTGACTGGCGTCCCTAGCGGAGAAACAACTGAATCATTCGGGGTCGCCCATGGACAAGTGGTTGCGGTTCGCTCTCAGTCGTTTGATCAGGCAAGGATCTCTCACGGTCACGGTGGCCGACGGACCGCCCTTTTCGGTGGGCGACGGTTCCGGACCGCCCCTCTCCCTGCATTTCCGCGACAAGCGCGCGGCGCGGCGCCTGCTGCTCAACCCGGATCTGGCGCTGGGCGAGCTCTACATGGACGGCGAGGTCGAGATGACGGCGGGCGACATCGGCGAGCTGCTGGCGCTTGCCATGCGCAACGTCAATGCCGGCGACTCCTTCACCCCCATCCGGCTGCGGCGGCTGTGGCGGCGGCTGTTCCGGGTGTTCGGCCAGCTCAATGTCAAGAGCCGCGCGCGTCGCAACGTCGCCCACCACTACGACCTCGACGGGCGGCTCTACCGGCTGTTTCTCGACCCGGACCTGCAATATTCCTGTGCCTATTTCGATTTCCCCGTCGATAACCGCGCCGGCGGCGTGTGCACGCTGGCGAGCCGCGACGGCGCCGCGCTGACGCCCGTTTCCCCCGCTGACGGGCTCGACGCGGCGCAGCTCGCCAAGAAGCGCCATATCGCCGCCAAGCTGCTCGTCGAGCCGGACCACAAGGTGCTCGACATCGGCAGCGGCTGGGGCGGGCTCGGGCTCTACCTGGCGCAGAACTGCGACGCGGACGTCACCGGCGTGACGCTGTCGCAGGAGCAGCTCGCCGTCTCGAACGAGCGGGCCTCCGCGCTCGGGCTCTCCGAGCGGGTGCAGTTCTCGCTCACCGATTACCGCAGCCTTTCCGGCCGCTTCGACCGCATCGTGTCCGTGGGCATGTTCGAGCATGTCGGGGTGCCGTATTTCCAGGCCTATTTCGACAAGGCGGCGAGCCTGCTCGCGGACGACGGCGTGATGCTGCTGCACGCCATCGGCCGCACGGACGGGCCGGGCAGCACCAACGAGTGGATCGCCAAATACATCTTTCCCGGCGGCTACATCCCGGCCCTGTCGGAAGTCCTGCCCGCCATCGAGCGTTCGGGCCTCGTCGTCACCGATATCGAGATCCTGCGGCTGCACTACGCCGAGACCCTGAAGGCGTGGCGGGCGCGCTTCCACGCCCGGCGCGACGAGGTCGAGGCGCTCTACGACGCACGCTTCTTCCGCATGTTCGACTTCTACCTCGCCGCCTCCGAGATGTCCTTCCGCCACGACGGGCTGATGGTGTTCCAGATCCAGCTCGCGAAGCAGCAGGACGCCGTGCCGCTGACGCGCGACTACATGCCCCGCCGCGAGGAGGCGCTGCGCCGGCGGGAGACCGCCCTGCCGGCCCCGGCGGAGAAGGCGACGCGCAGTGCAAAGCGGGGATAGATTATCCGCCGATCGCGAATCGCATGCGCCGTGTGTAAGGATCTGTTTACTATCGGAGGAACGGCGCCGGCTGCATCGAGCCGGTGGTCGCTGGGGGATTCATGAGCATCGTCAATACGCTCGCTGGCCGGCTTGAGACGGCGTCCGAGCCTCGATACCGGCAGGCGCCGCACAACATCGACGCCGAGCAGGCCTTGCTCGGCGCGATCCTCGTCAACAACGACGCCTATTTCCGTGTCTCCGACTTTCTCGAGGCGGCGCACTTCCAGGAGGACATCCACCGGCGCATCTTCGAGGTCGCCTCGGCCCTGATCAAGGCCGGCAAGGTGGCGACGCCGATCACGCTGAAGACCTTTCTCGGGGAGCACGACCTCGGCGGCATCACCATTCCGCAGTACCTCGCCCGGCTCGCCGCCGAGGCGACGACCGTCATCAACGCCGAGGACTACGGCCGCACCATCCACGATCTCGCGGTGCGCCGCGAGCTGATCGCGATCGGCGAGGACATCGTCAACACGGCCTACGACGCGCCGGTCGACGCAAGCCCGCGCGACCAGATCGAGGAGGCCGAGCAGCGCCTCTACAAGCTCGCTGAAACCGGCCGCTACGACGGCGGCTTCCTGCGCTTTTCCGATGCGCTCACCTCGGCGATCAACGTCGCCGCCGCCGCCTACAAGCGCGACGGCAACCTCTCCGGCCTCGCCACCGGCCTCACCGACGTCGACCGCACCATGGGCGGCCTGCAGTCCTCCGACCTCGTCATCCTCGCCGGGCGTCCCGGCATGGGCAAGACGGCGCTCGCCACCAACATCGCCTTCAACGTGGCCCGGGCGTACCGGGGCGAGAAGCAGCCGGATGGCTCGGTGAAGACAGTCAACGGCGGCATCGTCGGCTTCTTCTCGCTGGAAATGTCGGCCGAGCAACTCGCCACCCGCATCATCGCCGAGCAGTCCGGCGTGCCGTCCTACAAGATCCGGCGCGGCGACATCGCCGAGGAGGAGTTCTACCGCGTCTCGGACGTGGCGCGCGAGATGCAGATGCTGCCCTTCTACATCGACCAGACCGGCGGCATCTCCATCGCCCAGCTCGCGGCGCGCGCGCGCCGCCTCAAGCGCCAGCGCGGGCTCGATTTGCTGGTCGTCGACTATCTGCAGCTCCTCTCCGGCTCGTCGAAGCGCGGCGACAACCGCGTGCAGGAGCTGACCGAGATCACCACCGGCCTCAAGGCGCTCGCCAAGGAGCTCGCGGTGCCGATCATGGCGCTCTCCCAGCTCTCGCGTCAGGTGGAAGCACGCGACGACAAGCGGCCGCAACTGTCGGACCTGCGCGAATCGGGCTCCATCGAGCAGGACGCGGACGTGGTGCTGTTCGTGTTCCGCGAGGAATACTACCTCAAGAACAAAGAGCCCAAGATGGGCACCGAGGAATATTTCAAGTGGCAGGCGGAGATGGACCAGGCCCACGGCACGGCCGAGCTCATCATCGGCAAGCAGCGCCACGGCCCCACGGGCACGGTGCGCCTCGCCTTCCAGGCGGACGTGACCCGCTTCGGCAACCTCGCCAGCGACGACCACCTGCCGGACCACATATAACGGATTGCTCTTTTGGCGAAGTCCCCCTCCTACATCTGCCAGAGCTGCGGCGCGGTGCACACGCGCTGGCAGGGCAAATGCGACGCCTGCGGCGCGTGGAACACGCTGGCGCAGGAGGCGGCGGCCGCGCCCGTGGCCGGGGCGAAGCCGAGCGCACGCGGCAAGGGGCGCGTGTTCGCGCTCGAAGGGCTCGCGGGCGCGAGCCGCGAGACGCCGCGCATGGTCTCCGGCATCGCCGAACTGGATCGCGTCACCGGCGGCGGCTTCGTGTCGGGATCGGTGATCCTGATCGGCGGCGATCCGGGCATCGGCAAGTCCACCCTTCTCACCCAGACCTGCGCGGCGCTCGCCGCGCGCGGCAGCCGCGTCGTCTACATCTCGGGCGAGGAGGCGGTGGCGCAGGTGCGCCTGCGCGCCGAACGTCTCGGGCTGACGCGCGCGCCGGTGGAGCTTGCGGCGGAGACCAACGTCGAGGACATCGTCGCGACCCTTGCCGCCGGCGCGCCGCCGGGCCTCGTGGTGATCGACTCGATCCAGACCATGTGGAGCAGCGCCATCGAGGCGGCGCCAGGCACGGTGACCCAGGTGCGCGGCAGCGCGCAGTCGCTGATCCGCTTCGCCAAGACCACGGGCGCCACCGTGATCCTCGTCGGCCACGTCACGAAGGACGGCCAGATCGCGGGTCCCCGTGTGGTCGAGCACATGGTGGACGCGGTCGTCTCCTTCGAGGGCGACAGCGGCCACCATTTCCGCATCCTGCGCGCGGTGAAGAACCGCTTCGGCCCCACCGACGAGATCGGCGTGTTCGAGATGACCGGCCAGGGCCTTGCGGAAGTCGCCAATCCGTCGGCGCTGTTCCTCGCCGGGCGTGACCTTTCCGCACCGGGGGCGGCTGTGTTCGCCGGCATGGAGGGCACGCGCCCGCTGCTCGTCGAGATCCAGGCGCTCGTCGCGCCCTCGTCGCTCGGCACGCCCCGGCGGGCGGTGGTGGGGTGGGACCCCGCGCGCCTCTCCATGGTGCTCGCCGTGCTGGAGGCGCGCGGCGGCCTCAAGCTCGGGAGCCACGACGTCTATCTCAACGTCGCCGGCGGCCTCAGGGTCAACGAGCCCGCGGCCGACCTCGCGGCGGCGGCGGCGCTGATATCCTCGCTCGCCGGCGCGCCGCTGTCGCCGGAGACGGTCTATTTCGGCGAGATCGGCCTTTCGGGCGCGGTGCGCCCGGTGGCGCAGGCCCCGGCGCGGCTGAAGGAAGCCGGCAAGCTCGGCTTCTCGCGCGCCGTCGTGCCCGCGAATCTCAAGGATGCAGCTGACGGTGCGCCGCTCGCGCTCGCGAGCGTCGGCCATATCGCCGATCTGGTGGCGACGATCGCGGCACGGCGTCCACAGGTGGCGCGAGAAAGGCGCGTCCCGGCCCTCGACAGGTGACGCGGGCCGATTATGCCGCTATACACACCGTCGTTTTCGGTTCACTCTCTGCCCCCAATGTCTCAAGGTGCCGGCCCATGCCCATCGCTCTGCTTGATCTGATCGTCATCGGCATCGTGCTGATCTCGTCGCTGCTCGCCTCCGTGCGGGGCCTGACGCGCGAGGTGCTTGCGATAGCCTCATGGGTCGCGGCCGCCTTCGCCGCCTTCTACCTGCATCCCTTCGTGCTGCCGCATCTCGCGCCCTACATCTCCAACGCCACCGTGGCGCAGGTGGCCTCGATCGCCGCCGTGTTCATCGTCACGCTGGTGCTGGTGTCGTTCGTCACCGTGCAGATTTCCGACCTCATTCTCGATTCGCGCATCGGCGCGGTGGACCGGTCGCTGGGCTTCGTGTTCGGCGCGTTTCGCGGCATCCTGATCTGCGCCATCGCCCTGCTGTTCCTCAACTGGCTGGTGAAGCCCGAGACGCAGCCCGAGTGGGCGCGCGACGCCAAGTCGCGGCCGCTGCTAGAGAGCACCGGCAACCAGCTTCTCGCACTGCTGCCGGCCGATTTCGGCGACAAGATCATGCAGAGAGTCTCGCCCCAGCGCACGGGCGACGACGCCGCGCCCGCCGATACCGACCCCGGCCAGCGCGACGGCGCGGGCGACTCCATCCAGAACCTGCTCAACGCGCCGGCCGACCCGCAATGAGGCGGCAGGCGCGCGGCCGAGAACCCGAGAAATAGGTGTCGCGCGCGTGCCCGTATGCTGTATGACAATCCGGTGAAGCAGGTCTGTCTTGCGCCGGGGGACTGGCAATTTGGCCGCATATCGCGCACATGAGGCTGGCGCATATGGGCTGTCGCGAACGAGCCGGGCGGCGGGGGCGATGCGCGCCTTTCCGGTGTCCCGCAGGGGTGACGCCGTGCGCAAGCATGTCAACGGGCAGTTGCTGCCGGGGGAAATGCAATGGTCAATTGTCGATCCGCGGATCTGCATTCCGATTACTGTTTCGATCTCGATGGCGATACGCTGCATGAGGAGTGCGGCGTTTTCGGCATAACGGGCCACCCCGAGGCCGCCACCGTCACGGCTCTCGGCCTGCACGCCTTGCAGCACCGGGGCCAGGAAGCGACGGGCATCGTCTCCTTCGACGGCGACCGCTTTCATTCCGAGCGCTATCTGGGGCTCGTCGGCGACAACTTTTCGGACCCCGGCGTGATCGCCCGGCTCACGGGCAACTCGGCCATCGGCCATGTGCGCTACGCCACCACCGGCGAGACGATGCTGCGCAATGTCCAGCCCCTGTTCGCGGAACTGTCGGGCGGCGGCTTCGCGGTGGCGCACAACGGCAACCTGACGAACGGCCTCACCCTGCGCCGCGAACTCGTGAACCAGGGCGCGATCTGCCAGTCGACCAGCGACACCGAGGTCATCCTGCACCTCGTCGCCAGAAACCGGCACAAGCGTTTCGTCGACCGGTTCATCGACGCGCTGCTGCAGGTCGAGGGGGCGTATTCCTTCGTCGGCCTGACCAACAAGAAGCTCATCGGCGCGCGCGACCCGCTCGGCATCCGGCCGCTCGTGCTCGGCCGGCTCGACGGGCGCTACATTCTGGCCTCCGAGACCTGCGCCCTCGACATCATCGGCGCGCATTTCGTCCGCGACATCGAGAACGGCGAGGTCGTGGTCATCGACGAGAACGGCATCGAATCGATCAAGCCGTTCGTGCCGCAGCCCATGCGCCCCTGCATCTTCGAGTACATCTACTTCGCGCGGCCCGATTCGATCGTCCACGGGCGCAGCGTCTATGACGTGCGCAAGAAGATGGGCGCCCAGCTCGCCCTCGAGGCGCCGGCGGATGCCGACGTGGTGGTGCCGGTGCCCGATTCCGGCGTGCCCGCCGCCATCGGCTACGCGCGCACCTGCGACATTCCCTACGAACTCGGCATCATCCGCAATCACTATGTCGGGCGCACCTTCATCCAGCCGACGCAATCGGTGCGGGAGCTCGGCGTGCGCATGAAGCACTCGGCCAACCGGGGTGCGGTCGAGGGCAAGCGCATCGTGCTTGTCGACGATTCCATCGTGCGCGGCACGACCTCGAAGAAGATCGTGCAGATGATGCGCGACGCGGGCGCGCGCGAGGTGCACTTCCGCATCGCCAGTCCGCCGATCACCCATCCGGACTACTACGGCATCGACACGCCCGAGCGCGACAAGCTGCTCGCCGCGACGCACACCGTCGAGGAAATGCGCGCAATCATCGGCGCCGACTCGCTGGCTTTCCTGTCGGTGGACGGGATATACCGCGCCTGCGGCTATCAGGGGCGCAACCCGGTGATGCCGCAGTTCACCGATCACTGCTTCACCGGCGACTATCCGACACCCCTGACCGATATCGAGGGCGAGGCGCCCCGCCGCGCGGCGCTGCTCGCCGAAGCCGGCTAGCTTGGCATTGATGGGAACGAGATGACTGGAGCCGCCTCCGACAGATCGTTGACCGACCGCGTGGTGCTGGTCACCGGCGCGTCTCGCGGCATCGGCCGGGCGGCGGCGCTGGCGCTCGCCCGCGCGGGTGCGCATGTGATCGCGCTGGCGCGCACCACCGGCGCGCTGGAGGAGCTCGACGACGCCGTCCGGGAAGCCGGCGGCTCGGCCACGCTGGTGCCCGTGGACATCAAGGACTACGATGCGCTCGACCGGCTCGGCGGTGCTATTTTCGAGCGCTGGGGCCGGCTCGACGGCCTGCTGGCGAACGCCGGCGTGCTCGGCACCATGACGCCGCTGGCGCATCACGAGCCCAAGCGCTGGGACGAGGTGATCGCCGTCAACGTCACTGCCAACTGGCGGCTCATCCGCTCGCTCGACCCGCTGCTGCGCGCTTCCGACGCAGGGCGGGCGGTGTTCGTGACATCCGGGGCTGCCCACAAGTTCCGCGCCTTCTGGGGCTCCTACGCGGTCTCGAAGGCGGCGCTGGAGGCGTTGGCGCTCACCTATGCGTCGGAGACGCAGACGACGCCGGTGCGCGTGTCGCTCGTCAACCCCGGCCCGCTGCGCACCCGCATGCGTGCCACCGCCATGCCCGGCGAGGACCCGCTGACGCTGCGCACGCCCGAGGAGCTCGCGCCCCACCTCGTGCGGCTGCTGTCGCCTTCCTGGACAACGACGGGCGCGATCTACGATTTCCCGCAGGACAAGCTGCTGTGGCCGTCCCCGCCCTCCGAGACCCAAACCTCGCTGCCCGTGGCCTGACCCCGTTCAACCGACAAAGACCGGACACATGACCGAAGCATCCCACGACAAGATCCTCATCGTCGATTTCGGCAGCCAGGTGACGCAGCTCATCGCCCGGCGCGTGCGGGAGGAGCGGGTGTATTCGGAAGTCGTGCCCTACACGCGCGCGGCGGAGGCGTTCCGCTCCCTGAGGCCCAGGGGCGTCATCCTGTCCGGCGGCCCCTCCTCCGTCACAGAGGATTTCAGCCCGCGCGCGCCGCAGGCAATTTTCGACGCCGGCGTGCCGGTGCTCGGCATCTGCTATGGCCAGCAGACCATGGTGGCGCAGCTCGGCGGCGGGGTGGAGAGCGGCCATCACCGCGAATTCGGCCGGGCGGAGGTCGACGTCAAGGCGAAAAGCGCGCTCTACGCGGACGTCTGGCGCGTCGATGAGGCCTATCCGGTGTGGATGAGCCACGGCGACCGCGTCACCCGGCTGCCGGAGGGCTTTTCGGTCGTCGCGACGTCCCAGAACGCGCCGTTCGCGGTCATCGCCGACGAGACGCGGCGGTTCTACGGCGTGCAGTTCCATCCGGAGGTGGTGCACACGCCCCACGGGGCAGGCCTCATCCGCAATTTCGTGCGCCGCATCGCCGGCTGCACGGGCGACTGGACGATGGCCGCCTTCCGCAACGAGGCGACGGCGCGCATCCGCGAGGAGGTCGGCGCGGGCCGGGTGATCTGCGCGCTGTCGGGCGGCGTGGATTCGGCGGTGGCGGCGGTGCTGATCCATGAGGCGATCGGCGACCAGCTCACCTGCGTCTTCGTCGACCACGGCCTGCTGCGGCTCGGCGAGGCCGAGCGCGTGGTGCAGCTTTTCCGCGATGCGTACAACATCCCGCTGGTTCATGTGGAGGCGCAGCAACTGTTCCTCGACGCGCTCAAGGGCGTCACGGACCCGGAGGTGAAGCGCAAGACCATCGGCAAGCTCTTCATCGACGTGTTCGACGCCGAGGCGCAGAAGCTCGAGGAGCGCGACGGCAAGCCGGTGGAGTATCTTGCCCAGGGCACGCTCTACCCCGACGTCATCGAGAGCGTGAGCTTCACGGGCGGCCCGTCGGTGACGATCAAGAGTCATCACAACGTCGGCGGCCTGCCCGAGCGCATGCACATGAAGCTCGTGGAGCCGCTGCGGGAGCTGTTCAAGGACGAGGTGCGCAACCTCGGCCGCGAGCTCGGCCTGCCGGAAGTGTTCGTCGGCCGCCACCCCTTCCCCGGCCCGGGCCTCGCGATCCGCTGCCCGGGCGAGATCACGGCGGAGAAGCTCGACATCCTGCGCCATGCCGACGCGGTATATCTGGAGGAGATCCGCCGCGCGGGCCTCTACGACGACATCTGGCAGGCCTTCGCAGTGCTGCTGCCGGTGCGCACGGTCGGCGTGATGGGCGACGGACGCACCTACGAGCACGTGCTGGCGCTGCGCGCCGTGACATCGGTGGACGGCATGACCGCCGACTTCTACCCCTTCGACATGGGGTTCATCGGCCGTGTGGCGACCCGCATCATCAACGAGGTGAAGGGCATCAACCGCGTCACCTACGACATCACCTCCAAGCCCCCCGGAACGATCGAGTGGGAGTGATTCAGGCCCGTCTTTGGCGAGTTCGGGGAGAAGTGGCTGGCCAACGGCCCGATGGCGGACAGCACGAGAGCGATGCGCCGCTCGATCTTCGAGCGTGAGCTACTGCCCGTATTCTTCAGGGATACTCTCAAGCAGATTTACGGCTTTGCGATCCTGCACGGGGAGAAGGCGGCGAAACCGGCAAGAAAGCCCCATCCGAGCTATAGGATTGGGGCATAGAATCAATATAGCACCCTCGCGGGATCGGCAGCCAGCATAAGGAAGGATTATCAGTTCTTCGAGGCGCCGTTGCCTGCCGGTGCCGGCCAGGTCTATTCCAAATGAAGGGGGGCCGGTGGGCCGAGGAAGTTCTGGTCGATCGCAGTCGCCTCGCTCCTGCGGCCCCTGAGCCGCCCTTCTGCAATGGCGAGATCGACGTGCTCCTTCAGCATTCTGGTCAGCTCGACCATCGCAGGCGTGATCGGGCGGCTGCGTGCATAGGCGATCATGAAGCGGAGTACGACGTCCGGAGCGGTGACCCGCCGGATGACGAAGGCGGGATCGTCGAATTCGGTGAGGATGGCGCCGTGCGGTAGCACCGTAGAGCCGACGCCGGAGCGGACCAGCTCCTTTACGACGCTCAACGAGTCCACTTCCACGAAGACATCCAACTTCAGGCCTTGCTCGCGAGCGACGGTCTCCATTTCGCGTCGAAGCCCGTGATGTCGCCCGGGCAGCATCAAACGGTCGGCGGCAACCTCATCGAAGGCGACCACGCCCTCATCCTGCCCACAAGGAGGCACGCATTTTCTGCTGGCGATATGGAAGACGTCGAGCTCCAGCAGCGGGTCCATGTATATCTGGGCTGACCGCCTGGCATTGTTGATGACCGCCACGTCGAACCGGCCGTCGACCAACAGCTCGTTGAGATAGCCGCTGAAGGCGCTGATTATGTGCAGGACGACGTCCGGAAACCGGTCGAGGAACGACCTGATCAGGCGCGCGCCGATAAGCGCGCTGATCGAGGGCGGCATACCAAAGGAAAGCGGGCCTGCCAGGGCAGTCTCGTTCGCGAGATCGGCCCTCGCCCGCAACAGGTCATGGATGAGCGGAGCGATCGCCTCGCGAAACCGCAGCCCCTCGCTCGTGAGCCGGATCCCGCGTCCATGCCGATAGAAAAGCGGCTTGCCGAGTTCCTTCTCGAGCCGCTGCAACTGCCGGCTGAGAGCCGGCTGGGCGACGCCGAGCACGCTTGAAGCCTTGGACAGGCTGGTGGTACTGGCAATGGCGAGAAAATACTGAAGCTGGCGCAGTTCCATCACCGTCCTGCCAGGGCATCCGCCCGTTTTCGAGCCCTCTGATATACCGACTTAGTATAGCTGTAAGGCCATGTTACATATAGCACGCCGCGTGCATGAGGGCTATGATCTTGAAAACGTGCATCGATCTCAAGCTGAGATAGAGGCAGAAAAACAAGAAGCGTAAAATATACCGCGAGGTATATTGCAATATTAATTGCAAAAAAACTTACATACCTTATCCGAAAAGAGAAAAAAACATGAATGGGAAGAAAAGTTTCAAGGAGAGGCTTTGGGGAGGAGATATCGTCCTCGGAACTCATACCTATTCTGCGAGCCCGGCGAATGTAGAGATCATTGGCAGGGCAGGTTTCGATTGGGTGATGATCGATTGCGAACATGCACCCGTCGGCCCGTACGACACTCTGCTTCTCGAAAACCTGCTGCGCGCAGCGGAACTGTCCGGCGCCACACCGCTCGTGCGGGTTCCCGAGAACAACGAGACGATGATCATGAAGGTCCTCGACTCTGGTGCCGCCGGCGTCGTGGTGCCGCATGTGAGTACGGCGGAGGCAGCGCGTCGTGCGGTTGCTGCGACACGCTACGGACCGGACGGTACCCGTGGCTGTTGCAGCAACACGCGCGCTACCGGCTACTATTCCAGGCTGATGGAACAGGGACGCGCATTCTGGAAGACCGCGAATGACAGCGTCGTGACCATCATTCTCGTTGAGGAATACGAGGCGGTGGAGAACATCGAGGCCATTGTCGAGGTGCCGGGCATCGACGCCGTCTATATTGGTCCCCGCGACATGGCGATGACGATGGGCGAGGAGGATATAAACGCCCCACGCGTCAAGGAGGCCATCGCTCACCTGACGCGGGTGATCTCGTCCAAGGGCATCGCAATCGGGCGTCCGTTCTACTACCCGGATCTCAACTCCGCGGCCGATCTGGTTAAGGAGGGGGTGACCTTCCTCGCCTGCACATCGGACATCCGGATCTTCTTCACCGCATGCTCGCAGATCACGGGCGGCGTGAAGGATGCCCTCTCGAAAGAGACCGGCAGCTTCCGGTCGGCGGCCAAGAATTCTGCCTGAGAATAATGTTCATGAGGGAGGTGATTCCGTGGATAGCGCTACAGATTCCGCAACGCATACCATGGCGGGAACGATCGACTCGGTCGTCTATGTCCGCCTCGGCCCGCAGGCTGATCTCTACAAGGAGCTCAAGCGCGCCTGCGTGGAGAACGACATCAAGACCGGGGTGGTGATGACCATCACCGGCGGGCTGGAGCGTGCCAGGCTGCAGTTGCTGACGACCGGAAAGGTCAAGACCGGCACGCCGGAGATCGTCGAGTTTGAAGGTCCGTTCGAGGCCAGCGGGCACGGGCTGATCGGGCGGATGGCCCAGGGCGACAGCGGCGGCATCTTTGCGGGAGAGGAGGCCGGCAGCCCCTACATCCACGTTCACCTCACCGTGACCGTGGGGTCGGGCGACCAGACCCGCACCGTATGCGGCCATCTGATGGAGGGATGCACGGTGCGCTCCAACCATCCGATTTCGCATTTCACCGTTGTCCTCGCAAAGGTCGGCGGCATGCACCTCAATCTGGTAGCGGACAAGAGCCACAGCCGGCCCGGCTACAAGGACGGGTTGCGCTACCACACACTGACGCCGGCCTGACCGGCAACGATTCAAAATTATATCCAAGGTCAATTAATCCAAGGTCAAGAAAATGGGGACGTAAACGTCCCCGAAACGGGGGGAATACAATGTCCGGACGAAAGAGCCGCTTTAGATTGTCGTTTGTCGCTTCGTGTCTGGTTGCCGCGAATGCGCTCCTTGTCGCGCCCGCCCTGTCGCAGTCGGACCAGGTGGTCGTCGCCATCCGCGGCGGAATACTGGGCGATTACTACATCAACGTTCTAGGACCGATGTTCCAGCAGAAGTTTGGCCCGGCGGTGCGCTTCATAGTCGATACTTCCGGCCCGGCGCTGGCAAAAGTTCGCGTCGAGGCGAAGAACCCCCAAACCGACGTGTTGTGGACGGTACCATCGATTCAGTTCGAAGGTCAGGAACTCGACCTCTACGAGAAGATGGACTACTCGAAGATCCCGAATGTGGCCGACATCGACCCATCGCTGGTGGATCCCGACGGCTACTTCATCGCCAAGACGGTGCAGGCAATCGGTATCGCCTACAACACCAAGGTGTTTGAGGCGCGCGGCATCGAGCCGCCGACGTCGTGGCGAGATCTGTTCAAGCCGGAGTTCCGCGGCCGTGTCGCCATCGAGACGCCTGCCGACAGCTTCGGCCAGGCGACGATCGGCGGGCTCGCCACCGTCATCGCCGGTGGGCAGAACGACGAGGCAGCGGATGTCATCCTCCAGCAACTCGTCGATGCCGGCAACGACATCCTGTGGGCGACGTCTCCGTCCCACATGGCGCAGCTTCTGACGCAACAGGATGTTTGGATTGCCGCGTTCGGCGATTCACGCACCTGGGATCTGATCGACCAGGGCGCGCCGTTCGAGTTCATCATTCCGGAGGAAGGCGCCTTCCCAATCCCATCCTACTGGGCGCTGATCAAGAACTCGCCCAACCCAGAAGCTGCCTATCAGTGGATCAACTGGCAGTTGAGCCCGGAAATTCAGGCGCTGGAGGCCAAGGAAGCGTTCCGTTTTCCGGTCAACAAGAAGACCGCCGCCCTGCTCCAGAGCGCAGGCGGGGCTGACTCGCTGGTCGCCAAGCGCGTCGGCGGTGAAGTTCCCATGGTCAGCGTGGACTGGGAGTGGGTGAACGCGGCCTATCCCGGCTGGGTGCGCCGCCTGCAACTCGGACAGTGAAGGGGCAGGCAGGTGCTCGATACCGCAGCAGACACCGTCAACACCCGGGCCCCCGCGAGGCCCGGGAACAATCCGGCCAGCCTCGAGCTGGTCGGCTTGAACAAGCGCTTCGGAAATCGCTGGGCAGCCCGCGATTTCAACCTCGTCCTGCCGGCAGGCAAGCTCCTCGTCCTGCTCGGGCCGTCTGGGTCCGGGAAGACCACGACCCTCAACATGATTGCCGGTTTCATATCGCCAGATCGTGGAAGTATCCTGCTTGACGGCAGCGACGTGACCCCGATACCGACCCACCGGCGCAATTTCGGCATGGTCTTTCAGGCGAGCACGCTGTTTCCGCATCTCACGGTCGCCGAAAACATCTGCTACGGCCTCAAGCTCCGCAAGGTTCCGAGCGAGATGCAGAAGCGCAAGCTCGCCGAGATGCTCACGCTGATCGATCTGCCCGGCCGCGAAGATGCCTATCCGGCCCAGCTTTCAGGCGGCGAACAGCAGCGCGTCGGGCTGGCGCGCGCCCTTACGCTGGAGCCGCGGCTGCTCTTGCTGGACGAACCGCTCAGCAGCCTTGACGCCAAGCTGAGGCGTCAGATTAGGGAGGAGATCAGGTCGATTCAGCTCCGTCACGGCATCACGACAGTGATGGTGACGCACGACCAGGAGGAAGCGCTGGCAGTCGGCGATGTGGTCGCCGTCATCGATCAGGGGGCTCTGCAGCAGGCTGACACGCCCGAGAACGTCTACCGGGATCCCGCGAACGCGTTCGTTGCCGGCTTCGTGGGTGAGAACAACCTGCTCCCCGGCGTCATTGCCGCCGTGGAACCGCACACGGTAAAGGTCACCGTCGACGGCGGCTACGTCGTGACAGCGGCACGTCCCTCCTCACATGCAGGCCAGGGAGACAAGGTGCTCGTGGTCGTCAGACCCGAGAACATGACGACGCGTTCGTTGAACGGCGCCAATGCCGCGACTGGGAAGCCCGGCGAGAACGTCGTCACCGGCACCGTCCGGGTCGCCCAGTTTCTCGGCACCAGGAAACGGTGCGTGGTCAACCTCGATGGCGGGGGTCCAAACCTCAACGTCGACGCGCCGCCCTATGCCGACATCCATCCCGGCTCGAAGGCCGAGATCAGCTGGCGCGGCGACGATTCGCGCGTCGTCACTAGGTGAGGTGGCTTCGATGCTTAGAGACCGGCTGCTACTCCTCGCCACTCCGTTGACAGTTTTCAACGTGCTCGTTTTCGTGGCGGCAATGAGCTACGTGTTCATGCTGAGCCTCGTGGGCGCAGAGTATTTCCTTGGCAATTATGTCGAGGTTCTTTCTGATCCGCTCTTCCAGAGCGTGCTCGGCAGGACCCTCTGGATCAGCACCATCAGCGCGCTCATCTCGGTCGTCCTCGGCTACATCGTCGCATATCATATGTGGGTCAGCCCCGGGCGCATGCGCGCCTATCTGACGCTGATCGTCGTATCCCCCCTTCTCATCAGCGTGGTCGTGCGTACGTTCGGATGGATCGTGCTGCTTGGCGGGTCCGGACCGCTCGCGTCGACGCTCGAATTGCTCGGGCTGCCGCCAATCAGGCTCCTTTATACGACCTCGGGCGTCATTATCGCGCTGGTGCACATCCATCTGCCCTATGCGGTCATCGGCATACTTGCGGCGCTGGACGGCATCAATCCGCTGCTCCTGCGCGCGTCGAACAGCCTCGGAGCCCGTCCGCATACGGTCTTCACGACGGTGGTGCTGCCCTTGTCCATTCCGGGTGTCGTCGTCGGCGGGCTGCTCGCCTTCGTGCTGAACCTGGGCAGCTTTGTAACGCCGCTTCTGATCGGCGGGCCGAGGCAGCTCACGCTGGGCGGCTACGTCCACCAGGAGGTGATGCTCTTTTTCAACGAGGGAGTCGGCTATGCGAGCTCGGTGATCGTGCTCGTGCTGGCCGTCGCCCTGACGCTCGGCGCATCGCAACTCGGCAGGCGACGCGCCTGGCAGACGGCGACATTCGGATAGGTGCCATATGCGATTGCTGAACATTAGTGCGTGGGCCATCTACATCTTTCTGCTGGCGCCCATTATCGTCGTTCTGGGTGCCTCGCTGACGGCAGGAAACTTCGTCGGTTTCCCGCCGCAGGGCCTCAGCTTAAGGTGGTACATCCGCGCGTTGGAACACCCGCAGTTCCTGGCGTCCTTGCGCCTGTCCCTGATCGAAGCGAGCCTCGTCACACTCCTCACCCTGATGCTCGTGATTCCAGCCGTGGTCAGCATGACCAGGGGCAACTACCGCGGTCAGGCTGCGCTCGGCGTGTTCTTCCGTCTGCCCCTCTATGCGCCGCGCGTGGTGGTGGCGGCTGCGTTGCTCGGCTTCTTCGTGCTTGTGCCACTGCGCGGAACCCTGGCGGGCCTCGTCCTCGGTCACACTCTGATCGCCTGCCCGCTTGCCTTCTGGATCCTGATGGCCGCCTTCGCCGGCCAGACGCAGAATCTCGAACGCGCTGCAATCGTGCTCGGTGCGCCACCGGCATGGGCGTTCTTCACGATTACGCTGCGGCTGGCGCTGCCCGCCATTATCGGGGCTGCCACCATCGCCTTCATGGAAGCGTTCGACGACGTTCCGATCGCCCTGTTCCTTTCGTCCCCGGAAGTCGTGACGCTGCCCGTGCGCATCTACACCTTCGTTGACCAGTCGCTGACTCCGCTCGTGCCGGCGGCGAGTTCGATCCTGGTGCTGATCGTCACCATCGCGATGGTGGTGATCGACAGGGCGGTCGGCCTCAGCCGCGTGTTCGGCATCAAACCACCCACCTGAGGGCATTTCACTCATGCAAGGAACGAGGTCGCCATGACTGCAGCAGATGCGGGATCCACCCGACAGCCGCTCGACGTAATGGGCATCTTCCCGGAGATCGCGCAGATCACGGACGAGGGTCTGCGGCGTGCCGTGATCGAGGTCTGGGAAGAGCTCTGGGCGATGTCGCCCTGGCACGACATCGATGAGGTTCCTACCAACGTTGACATCCCCTATCCGACCCGCCCGCACAACCAGTGCGTCATGTCGATGGCGCTGGCGGTCGCCGACGCGATCGAGCGGCACCACGGCATTAGCGTCAATCGCGACCATCTCATCGCCGCCGCCGCTCTCCAGGATGCGAGCAAGGTCGTGGAATATCAGCCACCCGAACTTGGCGGGCGCCACACCGAGCTCGGCAAGACCTATCCGCATGCGTTCTGGGCCGCGCATCTTGCGCTCAGCAAGGGAGTGCCGGACGCGGTCGTGCACATCATCCTCACCCATACGCCGCAGTCGCCAACCTTCCCGACGTCCCTGGAAGGCAAGATCCTCTACTACGTCGACCAGATCGACGTGCTGGCGATCCACAAGGACAGATGGCGCAAGGAACTCTTCATCACGAAGTAGGAGCCGCAATGGCGCGTTCCATGTTCAGCCTCGGCCACCGGCGGTGGCTCCTTCAATCCTAATCCTGGTCCGAAGAGGATATCGTCCATGAGTCCCTGCATACCGACCACGTTGATCATGGGCGACGGGATCGGCCCCCAGGTGGTTGGAGCCGCCGTCGAGGTGCTGGAAGCGCTGGGCGCGCCGTTCGAGTGGGATCTGCAGGAGGCAGGTCTGGGAGCATTCGAGCGGACCGGCGATGCCTTGCCGCAGCCGACGATCGACAGTATCCGCCGCAACCGTTTGGCTCTCAAGGGGCCGCTGACGACGCCGATCGGCGGAGGCTTCAGGTCGGCAACGGTGAGGATGCGGCAGGCGCTCGACCTGTTCGCCAACGTCCGACCGACCCGCACGCTGGTGCCCGGCCGCTACGACAAGGTCGACATCGTCGTCATCCGCGAGAATCTGGAAGGTCTGTACGCCGCCTCCGAAAGGTACGTACCCGAAGCGATGGACCCGGGGGCCGTTGCCATCGCCACGGCCTTCAACTCCCGCGCCGAATGCCATCGGGTCATGAGATTCGCGTTCGATTACGCGGTCAGGCATGGACGCAGGAAGATCACCGTCGTCCACAAGGCCAACATTCTCAAGGCGTTCACCGGAATTCTTCTGGAGGCAGGGCGTGCTGTCGCAGACGAGTACAGAGGCAGGGTCGAGCTCGACGACCTCATCGTGGACGCCTGCGCCATGCATCTCGTTCTTGATCCGCAGCGGTTCGACATGATCGTTACGACCAACCTGTTCGGGGATATCTTGTCGGATCTCACCGCCGGCCTCGTCGGCGGACTGGGGCTCGCTGCGGGTGCGAACATGGGTGAAGGCGTTGCGGTGTTCGAGGCAATCCACGGTTCTGCTCCCAGCCTCGCGGGAACGGGCAAGGCGAATCCGGTCGCCCTGCTGCTGGCGGCGCAGGCCATGCTCGATCATGTCGGGGAAAGCGAACGCGCGGAGCGGCTCGGCAGGGCAATCACCTTCGTCCTCAACGAGGAGCGTGTGCTGACGCCCGATCTTGGCGGCAGCGCCAGGACCGAGGACGTGACCCTCGCCGTCAAGCGCAGGCTGTAGCGATCGCAGCAGTTCGGGAAACGGAACGCGGGGCCGCGGCCGCGCCGGCGAGGCATGGCTGCGAGGCGCAGAGATGGATGTGAAAGCACAGAGCAGGGTCGTCGAAACCTGCATGCATTGAGTGGGGTTCTTCATGCCGACCGTCGGTGAATTCATTGTCAACAGCCTCGTAGCCAATGGCATCAACAGACTCTTCTGCGTGCCGGGCGAAAGCCATCTTGCGCTTCTCGACGCCATGCACGGACGCGACGATTTCGACACCGTCGTCTGCCGGCACGAAGCCAGCGCGGGCTTCATGGCGCTCGCAGATGCGCGCCTGACGGGTCGCCCCGGCGTCGCCCTCGTCAGCCGGGGGCCAGGTGCCTGCAACGCCGCGATCGCGATGCATTGCGCGCAACAGGATGCAGTGCCCTTCATCCTGCTGATCGGGCAGGTGCCGATCTCCGATTTGCGTCGCGACGCTTTTCAGGAGATTGACTACGGCCAGATGTTCGGCCGGATTGCCAAATGGACCTTCGAACTGACCAATCCGCAGCGGGCGCCGGAGATGATGCTCCGCGCCATCCAGGTTGGGCGGACCGGCATCCCTGGACCGGTGGCGATCGCGCTGCCGGAGGACGTGCTGCCGCAGGCTGTGGCCGCTTCGGCCGTGCTGCCTCAATCCCCGATCCGCGCCGCGCCCGACCCGCGTCAACTCGAGACCCTGCGGCAATGGCTGGCGACGTCGGAACGCCCGCTGATCATCGCGGGCAGCGGCTTCGAGCGAACAGGCGGGAGCGCGGCGCTCATGGCGATGGCGGAGAGCTGGAATGTGCCGGCGGTGACCTCGTTCCGACGCCAGGACATGTTCCCAAACCGACATCCCCTCTATGCCGGGCATATGGGCCTGGCGAATCCCGAGCATCAGATGGCAGCGTTTCGCGATGCCGATCTGCTCGTCGTGCTCGGCGCGCGGTTGAGCGATATCACCACTCAAAACTACACCTTCCCGCATCTCGTACAGCCGGAGATGAGACTGGTTCACGTGCATTCCGATCCGGGCGTCATAGGTCTGCACTTCGCTGCCACGCTAGCGGTTGCCTGCGATCCGATCACCTTGTGCGAAGCTCTAGGCACCCCGCAGCAACGTCCCTCGCGGGACGGCTGGATCCGGCGGCTGCAGCAGATACGTGAGGAAATTGCCCGCCCTCATGTCCATGCGGTCGACGACGGCGTGCCGTTCGAGACCGTCGTCGACGTGGTCGGCCGCAACCTTCCGGCCGATGCAATCGTCACCGTCGACGCCGGCACCTTCGCCGCGCCCGTCTACCGCATCATCCCGTTCAGGCCGCCGCAGCGACTGCTGGCGCCCATATCAGGGGCGATGGGCTACGGCGTTCCGGCTGCCGTGGCCGCATCCCTGCGCTGGCCGGACCGGCTGGTCGTCTGCTTCGTCGGAGACGGGGGGTTCCTCATGACCGGCAATGAACTGACGGTGGCCAAAGAGCGCAAGCTGCCACTCAAGGTCATCGTCTCGGAAAACGGCTCCTATGCGTCGATCCGCATTCAACAGGAGCTTCACTATCCCGGACGGCCTTCCGGGACGCATGTGACGAACCCGGACTTTGATGTGCTGGGGCGCGCCTACGGCTTTGGTGTGCATCGCATCCGTACGATCGCGGACCTCGATCGCATGGCCGAAATACTAAAGGCCCCGGGGCCGGAATTCATCGTTGTCGATACCAGCCTGAAAGCCGTGCTTCCACGGCATTTGGAGGCAATCCCAGCATAACCTTGATTGCGCATGACTCCTGGGTGCCTTTCTGTCCGCCATTGCCTGCGGCTTGCTGTCCGTCGTCGGATGATTTGAGACTCTGGCAGCCGTTTTGGAAGAGAGGCCCGGCTCGTCAGGAGTTAATGCCAAGCCGCATTTGTGGCGTGTTTCAATCGGCGCTTCCTAGAGGTGCGTCCAGTCGCCGGCCTGAGGAGCGCGTCAGACCGTAACGCCGAACAGGTCCGGCCTGAAGTTGTAGACGGCGAAAAGCACGAGGATCAGGATCAGCGCCCCGTACACGAGGCCGGCCCAGAAGCGGACGGTGTGGTAATCAGCGATGCTGTTCCTGATCGGCTGCTCGCTGAATTCCTCGATTTCCGACGGGGTAAGGACCACGTTCAGCGCCTGGCGCCACACCCGGCGCGCAGCGTCCTGGTTCCTGAAGAACTTGCGATTGATGAAGATCTGGGTGCCGTAGGAGAAGGCGACCAGCAAAGCGGCCGCGACCGCCATGGCGCCGGCGATATAGCGGTTCTGCGCCCGCGCGGTATCCGGGAGCAGCTTCAGGACGAACGGAACCGCAGCCACGGCGGCATCCTTCCACAGACCTGTCGCGAGATCCTGGGCTTTCTGGCTGGTCTTCTGGGCTTCGTCGATCACCGCCTTGCGCAGTTCCGCCAGTGCCTTCAGCGTCTCGCGGCTGCTCGCCTTCACGTAGGCGGCGTAGGCGTTTTTTGCCGATTCGAGACTTCCGCCGCCGAAGTGGTCGAAAACGCTGCTGCGATGGCTGCGCGCCAGTTCGTGGGCGAACAGGAGGTGGCGGGTGTCGGTATCGCGCCCTTCCGTGAAAACCCACTTCGCCCCCTCGTTCAGGTGCCCGAAAACGGTGAGGATCTCCTCGACCGACGGGCTGATGACGCGGGACGGCGGGCCGCTGAAATGATAGCCGACGCCTTGCGGCAATTCCGACACACGGTTGGCGAGCGCGGCAAGGAGGCGCGGACCCGAGAGCCGCGTCCAGGCCTCGTAGGCCGGCCCCCTCCCCCTCGGCGCATCGCGTTGCAGCCAGGGGCGCAGATCGTCGGGCACGAGATGCTGCCGCGTGAAGTCGGTCGACAGGCTGCGCGGGTCAGGCAGGGGCTCGGACGGCGCGTAGGGCTCTGCCGGCTCGCCGCTCCAGAGCTGAAACCGGCTGCGAAACGAGGCGAACGTCTGGTCCTCCCCCATGTCGGCGATCTGCACGCAGCCGACATGGGGGAGTTCGGCAACCGCGTTGGCGAGCGAGCGCCCGAGGAACAGGCGAAGCTCGCCGTCGACCGCAACCGTTTCGACGACGATCCGGAAACGGATGTCCGATACCGGTTCGTCCTCCTCCAGGGGCGTGTCCGAGCCGGCCTCCGTGATGGTGACCGAGACGATGAACGCCGGCGGCGTCCGGCGCAGCGCAAGCCACTGGTTCCGGATATCCGCGTCCGACAGCGCCGCCTGCAGGATCGCAAGTCCCGGCCGCTCGTCGATATCGGACCGCGCCGCGGTGCGGGTGATGAGTTCAGCGACGCGTGTCGGTGTCATCATACTGTTCTTCGAGCACGTCGTTGATGATGATCCGGTTCTTCTCGACGACGACAACCTTCTTCAGCTCGGCGGGCACGCGGATCTGAATGCCGTTGACGGTGTCATAGCGCAACACGGACGGCGGACTGACGTTGCTCACGTCGAACTTGATCGGCGTCCCGTCGAGCCGATGCTTGCGCAGCGCGCTCTGAAACTTGTCCACCAGGGGATGGTCGGGCGGCAAAGCCTGGCCGACCACAGTGTCGAGGAAGGATTTCTGATCGTCCACCCCGACCTGACCGCCCGCGGCCGCGGCCTCGAAAGCGCGTTTCGTCACCTCCTGATACACCCGGAGCGGAACGAGATCCTTGTTCTCCCGAATGACCCGCCGCGTCACGTCGACCATCTTCCGGGTCGCCTCCGCATCGTCGAAGCGGCGCACGGCATCGAGGAAATTCTCGAAATAGCGGGCGACGTTCTGCTGATTGCGGCGATCGAGGACCGTCAGTTCGCCGCCTTCATCGGTCAGCTTGACCAGCGCGGATTTCTGCAGCGCATCGCGATTCTGGACGAAAGTGCGCTCCAGCGCATCGAGGCTCACCCTCTTGCGGCCGTCCCTCCCCTCCGCGAGCTCATAGGCGAGGACGGTCTCATCGTCATATTTCAGCAAGGCGAAAAATTGCTCCCCCGCGACATCGAGCAGGAAAACCAGAAAGGCCCCGGCCGCCGCGCTGCCGCCATGCAGCCGCTGGAAATCCTCGGCCAGCCGTTCACTTTCCACCTGGAAAAGCGTCGTGTCCTCGGCGATCCGCCGCAAACGCTCGCGCGTCGACGAAGCATCGGAAAAGACATAGGGCAAACCATTGTTGACGGAGCGGATGCGGTCGATGAAGAAGCTCGAAAAAGGACCTGGATGTATCTCCTCCAGCCGGACCATATCCTCAGGTCTTGGCCCAACGAGATGAAAGACCATCCGTGTGATGGACAATGCTTGTGCCTGATGTTCCTGGAAGAACGCCACCGTGATTCCCCCGATGAAAGCTATGTTTACGATAGCAGAAAATCGGGTTGCTTGAATTCAAAACAATAACACGACGATACCGCCCCCGCAGCACGGCGGCCTGGCTCGATCCGCCATCGGCAAAATACGACGGCCCGCTGTTCCGCGGTTTGCGCTCTTGACGCCCTGATATTCTAGAGACATAATCTTGGAATATCAGAGAGGCGGATTTCGCATGAGCTTGATACGCAACCAGGTGTTCGAGAGGATCCGAAGGGACATCCTTTCCTGCGCCCTGATGCCGGGTGTCGAGCTGCGCGAGGCGGATCTGGCGAAACGTTTCGGTGTCTCGAAATCACCGGTGCGCGACGCCATGCAGAAGCTGGAGTTCGAGGGGCTGGTGGAGATCGAGCCCCGGCGCGGACACCGGGTGCGGCCGATCTCCCTGAAGGATGCGGAAGACATTCTGGATCTGCGGCTCATCCTCGACATGGGGGTGGTGCGTCTGATCGTCGACAATTGCAGCGATCAGGAGCTGTCGGAACTCGACCGCTTCAGGACCGCCGACATGAGCTCGAAGACGGCCTTCGCCGCCTATAATTACGAATTCCATACATTCCTCGCCCTCATGACGAAGAACCGCCGGTTGACGGAGGAATGCCGGCGCGTGATGGCGTTCTATGATCGCCTCTGCATCATCTCGCTGTCCGCGCTGACGAACGGCACGGGCTTCGAGGGGCCGCTCGCCGACCACATCGCAATCATCGACGCCTTGCAGGCCAGGAAGGCGGGCCTCGCCTCGACCCTGCTGCGTCGGCACATCGGAAGATCGCGCACGCAGATCATGCGGGCGCTGGAAAACAGGCCGGTGGTTGCCTGATCCCGCCCTCGCGGGGGGCGCAGGGCTCGAGTCCGGCTGAAGATCGGGAATGGTTTCCGTTGCGCTGCGGGCAAACGCGGATATGGCCTTCGCGTTTCGAAAGCGCCCTCGAATAAGAACGTCGCCGCCTCGATGTTGCCGCTCAGCGTCGATGGGGTCGCGAGAAGCCATACCCGGAAAGAAAAACGCCGCCGCAGGTGCCTTGCAGCTCGAAGCTCCCCGCTTCGCGCGCAGGCGGGACGGACAGGCATTCGGGAGGAAACAGATGAATTCGATTGCAGTCGATCTGCCGAATACCTTGCATCCAGAACCGATCATATCGAAACGTTCCTATATTTCCGGCCGAGGCCTCACGAAGATATACGGTGACGGGGCCGTTGTCGCGCTCGAGGGTGCCGATTTCGATATCGAGGAAGGGGAGTTCGTCTCGCTCGTCGGGCCGTCCGGTTGCGGCAAGTCGACCCTTCTGCGCATCCTCGCCGGCCTCCTGCCGAGGAGCGCCGGCAGCCTCAAGGTCAAGGGCGAGGAAGTGGTCGAGCCGCGGGCGGACATCGGCATGATGTTTCAGAAGGCGACGCTTCTGGACTGGCTGACCGCGGCGGAGAACGTGCTGCTGCCCACCGAGCTGATCCGCAAGCCGCGGCCGGAAGACCGCCGCCGGGCCATCGACCTGCTCCACATGGTGGGCCTCAGGGATTTCGAGTTCGCCTTCCCGCGCCAGCTCTCGGGCGGCATGCAGCAGCGTGTCGCGCTCGCGCGTCTGCTCCAGACCGGGGCGGACATCCTGCTGCTCGATGAGCCGTTCGGGGCGCTCGACGAGTTCACGCGCGAGCGTCTGAACGTCGAGCTGATGCGCGTCGTCAGCGAGGTGCACAAGACTACGCTCTTCGTCACGCACAATATCGCCGAGGCGATTTTCCTCGCCGATCGGGTGATGGTGATGACCCCCCGACCGGGGCGGCTCGCGGCCATCGTGGACATCCCGCTGCCGCGTCCCCGCGACGTCTCGATCCAGCAGACACCGGAATTCAACGACCTCGTCGGCGAGGTTCGCGAGATTCTGGGAGGGCACTGATGACGGCGATCAACGAAACCGTCGCTGTCCGGCGGCCTTCTCCCCGTTCCCGCGGCAGGCTCAGGTTCGGGCGGGCGATCAACCATGTGGCGATCCTGATCGCGCTGCTGCTGGTATGGGAACTTTCCGCCCGCACCGGTGTCGTCGACGAGCTGACGCTGCCCGCGCCCAGCGCGATCGTGCTCGCCTTCTACCGCCTCTACGTCCTGCAGGGCAACATCTACTTCCACCTCGGCATCACGCTGGGCGAGGTCGCGGCCGGCTTCCTCGCCGGCTCGCTGCTCGGCATCGGCCTTGCCGTCGCCATCGGTCTCAACGAGGCGGCCCGGCCGCTGCTGAAGCCCTACATCATCGTTCTCGAAGCAACCCCGCGCATCGCCGTCGGGCCGCTGATCATCGCATGGCTCGGCTTCGGCTGGAGTTCGAAGATCACCATCGTGATGCTGGTGTGCTTTTTCGCGCCGTTCGTCAACACGCTGAGCGGCATGCTGAACGTCGACATCGAGGCGCATCAGATGTTCCGGTCGCTGCGCGCCAGCAAATGGCAGACTTTCACCAGGCTCATGCTGCCGGATGCCATGCCGGTCATCATGGCCGGGCTGCGGCTCGCGATGGCGTCGGCGCTGGGAGGCGCGCTGGTGGCGGAGTTCATCGCCGCCAACGAGGGGATGGGCGTGCTGCTGAAAACCTATACCGGCACGCTCAACATGCCGGCCGCCTTCGCCTGCCTCCTGACCCTGACGGCGCTCGGCTTCTTCATCTTCCGGACGATGGAAGCGATCGACCGGCATGTCGTCTTCTGGCGCGGCGGAGAGCGCATGGATGCAGTCGCACGAAGACGCGCCCGGCGCTGGCGCCGGGCGTCCGCCAGCGGGAGTGACGTCCGATGAGCACGATCTCCATGCGCGCCGGCGGCGGCCGCCGTTTCCCCGTGGGCCTCGCGCTGCGGCGCTTTCTGCCCCACCTGCTGCTGTTCACGGCGCTCGTCGGTCTGTGGGAAGCGGCGGGGCTCATGGGGCTTCTCAACGAGTTCCTGGTGCCCCGGCCAAGCGCCGTGATGCAGTCGATCGGCAAGCTCTATGTCGTAGACGGCACGATCTACCGGCATTTCTTCGTCACGCTCTACGAGGCGGTCGCGGGCTTCGCCATCGGCGCCGCCGTCGGCATCGCGCTCGCCGTCGCGTCGGCGCTGAACGACGGCTTCAAGCGTTACGTCGCTCCCTATGCGGTCGTCCTCAACGTCACGCCGGGACTGGCGCTGACCCCGATCGTCATCGCCTGGTTCGGTTTCGGCTGGAGCTCGAAGATAGCGCTCGCCGCGATCATCTCCTTCTTCCCGGTCTTCGTGAACACGCTGGCCGGCCTCTCGCACACCGACGAGGATCGCCTGGAGATGTTCCGGTCGCTGCGCGCCACACGCCTCCAGACATTCATGCGATTGAGGCTGCCCGGCGCGGTGCCCGTCGCCTTCGCGGGCATGAAGGTCGGCATGACCACGGCGCTCGTGGGCGCGATCGTGGCCGAGTTCGCCCAGGCGAGCGAGGGAGTCGGCGTGCTCATGCAGCGTTACTCGTTCGCGCTCGACATGAGCGCGGCCATTGCGACGCTTCTCAGCATGTCGGTGATGGGCCTCTTCCTCTTCACCCTGATGGAATTCCTCGACGACCGTATCGTCTTCTGGCGTCACGACGGGCGGCTGGCGGCGAAGGCGCGTCGGCGCGCACGCATCTGGAAAAAGGCCGAGGGCCGCGGGTCCGGAGCGTGTTCCGATCGGACGGAATCGTCTGATCGATAAGAATTCGCTCAAAATCAAAAACTTAGGGCATGTCACCGTCTCCGTGAAATGATGACATGCTCTAAGCCGATCAACGGTAAGCAACGATAAAGAAAGTGGAGGAAACGATGAAGATTCTGATCAGCTCGCTCCTTGTGGCGGCAATGGCAATGCCCGCTTCTGCAGCCGTTGCCCAGGAGGTCAAAACCCTCAATATCATCATGCCGCTGCCGCGTTCGGCCAACTTCTATCCGCTGATCGTCGGCGAGGCGCTCGGCTACTTCGAGGAGGAGGGTGTGAGCGTCAATCTCCTGCCCTCCTCGACGACCATTCCCTATGTCGCCTTCGTCCAGAACAGGCAGGCCGATCTTGCGATGCTGGATCCGCCGCAGACGTTCCAGGCCGTATCGGCAGGCGCTGACGTCAAGGTCGTCTACGAGGCCATGCAGCGGGCGCCGGAAGGGATCGCCGTTTCCGGCGACAGCCCGATCCAGAACGTCTCGGAACTCAAGGGACAGACGATCGGGCTCGTTTCCGACCGCGACCGGGTCACGCTCGCCATCGCCCTGGGCACGGCGGGCCTGACGCTCGACGACGTGACGACCGTGGTGGTCGGCGAGGCGGGACCGACGCTGGCCAATGCCTTCCGCAACCAGACCGTGTCGGCCATTGCCGGCGCCGTTCCCGACTGGCTGGCGATCCAGGCGGCGGGGATCCCTATCCGCCTCATCACCCCGCCGGAGCTCGAGGATCAGCCGGCCAACGTGTTCGTCGCCGCAACCGGGCGGCTGGACGAACTGGCGGCCCCGCTGGAAGGCTTCTTCCGCGCCTGGTCGAAGGGCATGCGGGTGGCCGAGTTCGCCCCGGACGTTGTCGCCGCCATGTCGAAGGCAGCGGTGCCGGAGGAATGGGAGAACGAGGAGTTCGGTCAGGAGTTCCTCGATGCTTCGATCCCGATGAACGTCTCGGTGACCGAGCGGGCGGGCGACCTTCAGCCCGGTGTCTGGGCCAAGGTGCAGCCGCCGATGGTCGAGCATGGCGCCATCGCGCGCGAGGTCGACCCCGCGACATTCCTCGACGACCGGTTCATCGCGGCGGCGAACGACTGGGATCTGGATGAGGTCAAGGCCGAGGTCGCCGCCTGGAAGGAGAAAAACCTCCCGACAACCGCGCAATGACCCGCGGCCGCGACATCCGGCAAGGCGGCCGGAAACCCCTTTCACTCCGTTCGACAGGATAGCTTTATGGCTCATTCAGCAATTGATACCACCGCGCTTGGAGATGACCTCAACCGCTACGGTCCGACTGCCGCGCGCGGCGTCGGACCGGGCACCGGCCGGCCCCGCACCCGGACGGTCGATGTCCATTCGCACATCGCGGTCCCGGAAGCCGCGGCATATGTCGCGCCGCACCTTGATCCTGCCGATATCGCGATGGTGAAATATTCCAGCGATGAAACGAGGGCGATCAACCAGAAGCAGGACGAGGACCGCAAGCTGGCGATGGTCGACCTCGAGGATCGTTTGTGGGTGCTCGACAAGCTGCGCATCGACTTCCAGCTCGTCGCCCCCCCGCCCTTTCATTGCTACTACACCTTGCCGCCCGAGTATGCGGTTCCGGCGAGCCGGATGGTCAACGACGGCGTCGCGGCCTCCGTGGCGAGGCGTCCCGACCGCTTTGCCGGCCTCGGGACGGTCGCGCTGCAGGACCCCGGCGAGGCGGTTTCGGAGCTCGAGCGCGGGGTGCGCGAGCTGGGCCTGAAGGGCGTGCAGGTGCTCACCAACGTCAACGGCGAGGAGCTGGCCGAGGCGAAGTACGAGCCGTTCTGGAGCAAGGCCGAGGAGCTCGGCGCGCTGGTCATGATCCACCCGAACGGATTCACGGACGGGGACCGGTTCCGGAATTTCTATTTCTCCAACGTCATCGGAAACCCGCTGGAGACGACGGTCGCCCTGCATCATCTGATCTTCGGCGGCGTGCTGGAGCGCCATCCCGAGCTGAAGATACTGGCCGTGCACGGCGGCGGCTTCCTGCCGGCCTATTCCGGCCGCATAGACCATGCCTGGGGCGCCCGGCGCGACAGCCATGCCGGCCTGCCCAGGCCGCCCACGGAATACCTGCGCAAGATCTACTTCGACAGCGTGGTCTTCACCCCGCACCAGCTCGCGTATCTCGTGAAAGTCTATGGCGCCGACAAGATCGTGATGGGCACGGACTATCCCTATGACATGGCGGACTACGACCCGGTCGGCCATGTGCTCGGCACGGCCGGCCTTTCCGAGGAGGAGGTCGCGAAGGTCTCCGGACTGACGGCATCGAAACTGCTCGGCCTCGACACCTGACCGCGGGTGGAACCGGCGGTGCCCGAGACGGTCTCCCCGCGCTGCCTTGCAGCTTGGGGAGACCGCCCTGCCCTTCTTTCTAGAGCGCCGATTGCGAGGTCGGCAAACGCCGCGAGCGTGTCTCGGAGGCCGCACGCGCAGGCATCCAGCCGGCTTGCTGACGCGGGAATTTCTCCAGGCGTTCCAGCTCCCTCTCCACCAGGACCCGATAGGGACCGTCCACCTGCATCAGATCGTCCGGAGGACCGTCCTGAACGATCTTGCCGTCGTGCATGACAAGCATGCGGTCGTAGTTGCGCAGTGTCGACAGGCGATGCGCGATCGTGATCACGGTCCGTCCTTTCATCAGCCGCTCCAGGGCGTCGCGGATGAGCTCTTCCGATTCGGAATCGAGGGCGGAGGTGGCTTCGTCCAGGATGAGAATCGGGGCATCCTTGAGAAAGGCGCGCGCGATGGCGATGCGCTGGCGCTGGCCGCCCGACAGCTTGAAGCCGCGGTCGCCGACAAGGGTATCGAGGCCTTCCGGCAGATTTTCCACGAAGCGCTCGCAATGCGCGGCTCTCACGGCGTAGTTGACTTCGTCGATCGTGGCGTCCGGCCGGCCATAGCGGATGTTTTCGAGCAGGGTGCGGTTGAAGAGAGCGGTATCCTGCGGGACCGCCGTGATGACCGCCCGCAGGCTTTCGTCCGTCACCCGGGCGATATCCTGCCCGTCGATGAGGATACGCCCGCCCTGGCCGTCGTGAAAGCGCTGGAGCAAGGCCACGAGCGTCGACTTGCCGCCGCCCGATTCGCCGACCACGCCCACACGTTGGCCGGGCTTGATGTCCAGATTGAGGTGCTCGAAGACCGGGCGCCCGGTCGGATATCGAAACGAGACATCGTCGAAAGTCACGCTGACGCCGGACGGCACGAGAGCGGATGCTTCCGGATGGTCGCGCAGTTCGTGCGGCGTGAGCAGCGTCAGCAGCGATTCGGAAAGCCGCGCCATGTGTTGGGTGACATCGACCAGCGCGATGGCCAGATCGCGCGTCGCACTGAGAACGGCAGTGCCCAGGGTGCAGACCAGGACCACATCCCCGATCGTCGCCCGCCCTTCCCGCCAAAGCCAGATGGACCAGCCCAGCAGCCCGATGGTGATCGTGACCACGATCATGGCGTGCGTCAGACGCAGTCTTTCCAGGTAGAGCAAGCTGCTGCGGCGCGCATCCATCTCCGAAACGAGGCTGGTATCGAAACGCCGATGCTCGCGCGAGATGCCCGCGAAAGCCTTCACCAGCGGCATATTGCCGATGACATCCAGCATTTCGCCATCCACGGCGGCCGCCTTGGCCGCGAACTCGTGATGCAGCGGGCGGCCGGCCGCCGCCATCCTGAACATGAGAACGATGACGAAGCCGGAAATCACGGCGAGCGTCATGGCCACGGGCACGCTGACCGCCGTCAAGAAAAGGATGGCGCCGACTGTCGCGGCACAAGGCGGCAACACATTCCAGCAGAACATGTTTTCCATCTGGAACATGGCGTTCGAGGTCGCCGTGACCCGGCTCGTCAATACCCCCGGCAGGCGATCGGAGAAGTAGCTCGGAGCGTGTCCCGTCAAGTGCCGGAAAAGGTCGGATCTGAGATCGCCCGTCACCCCCACGAAGGCATAGCTCGCCACGAAGGTCGCGACCCGCCAGAGAAGATTGTCCGCGGCAATGAAGGAGACGAGAACAGCAAAGGCCACCCACGGACCGGCATCACTCCCGCCGGCGGAACCGGAGAGCGTATCGACAAGAAATTTCACCCCGTACTGGGTGCTGATAGAACAGGCGACCGCGCCCAATACGCAAACGACAATAATCGAATGCATAAGCGGGCGACGACGAATATATCGGAACAGGAAATCTACGGGTCGATCTGCGTAAAAGAAAAGAGATTTGTCCCCCATATGATCTGGCCCTCTTCCAGCTTTTGAAGGAGTGCAGTCAGCGCGAGCGGAATGACGCATTACTAAAGAATCCTTTGTTCACACTCACATCTGACACATTTATGTGGCCAGAAATTGGAGCCTCGCTTCACAGAAGCAGCTTTCAACCCACGAACACGGATCAAGAAGGACAGTGGCCGATGAGAATTGCTCAAATTGCCCCCCTAACTGAAGCCGTGCCCCCGACCTTTTATGGAGGCACAGAGCGCGTGGTGTCATGGTTGACGGAAGAGCTCGTTGCGATGGGCCATGACGTGACACTCTTCGCCAGCGGTGACTCCAAAACGGCGGCGACGCTGGAAGCGGTCTGGCCGCGGGCACTGCGTCTCGACGGCACGGTCCGGGACGCCAACGCGCTGCACATGGCAATGATCGAACAGGTATTTCGCAGGTCGGACGAGTTCGACGTCCTCCATTTTCATCTGGACTACTACCCGTTCTCGCTCATGATGAGGCAGTCGACGCCTTTCTTGACCACACTGCATGGCAGGCTCGACCTGCCGGAGCATCAGACACTCTTCCGCGTCTTCGACAAACCGGGCATGATCTCGATATCGGACGCGCAGCGATCGCTGGTGCCAAGGGCCAACTGGCTCGCGACCGTGCATCACGGGGTACCGCAGGATCTTCTGCGCCCCGTGGACACGCAGCCGCGCTATCTCGCGTTCCTCGGCCGCATCTCGCCCGAGAAGCGCGTCGACCGGGCGATCCGGATCGCGGAGAAAAGCGGCATGCCCATCAAGATCGCCGCCAAGGTCGACCGCGTGGATCAGGACTACTTCGAGGAGGCCATCCGACCGCTTCTCTCCTTGCCGCATGTCGAGTTCATCGGTGAGATCGCCGATGACGGGAAGGCGGAGTTCCTCAGCGGGGCAGCCGCCCTGCTTTTCCCCATCGACTGGCCCGAGCCGTTCGGCCTGGTCATGATCGAGGCGATGGCCTGCGGCACCCCCGTCATTGCTTTCAACCGCGCCTCGGTTCCGGAGATCGTGGAACACGGGGTCACCGGCTTCATCGTGGAGAACGCCGATGCAGCGGCCGCGAAGGTGCGCGATATTGGCCGCCTCTCCCGAAAAACCATCCGCCGCCGGTTCGAGGAGCGTTTTACCTCCCGTATCATGGCGGAGAACTATCTCATGATTTATGAGGAGCTGACTGCCAGGAGACGACCCGGCTTGCGCATCAGAACGGCCTGACTGCCGGGGCATGATCGCGGATGTGCAGCGGGGGCTGCATCCGCCATTGGCGGACGGGGGTCGGGTCCACGTCATCCGCGATGAAAGCGCCTCCATCATGTGCATCAGGAACTCTTCGACTGTCCGGGGCCACGACTGTCCAAGGCCACGACTGTCCGAGGCCCCGCGGATCGTAGCCGCGCCTAAACCGCTCGCTCGATGCGGGACTTCGGAAGCGATTGACGGCGCGGCCAAGGCTCGCGGGCTGGCTCGCTGTGCGTTCCTCGCGAACGCAGCACGCAAAAATGTGCGTCCCACCGAACGCAGGCGCCGGATTTTCCGCCACAATCGCGGGCGACAAATAGAATCTCGGCATGTTTGCATGGGAGGCATTGAGCGATGATTACGCGTCGCGTGCTGTTTGCAACGCTGCTTGGCGCCGTTGCCACTCCGCTTACCCTTTCCCGGGAGGACACGGCCTCTGCCCAGCACTACCCTCCGCGACCAGGTCCGCGGCGGCGCGGGCGCCCACCGCCGCCTCGACCTCGGTACGAGCGCAGGCCACGGCCTAGAGCGGGATGGGTATGGGTCCCCGGCAGATGGGTATGGGCCGGACCGCGCAGAGGGTATGTGTGGCGGGGCGGGCATTGGGCCAGACGCCGGCGCCGGTGAGGCCGCGCCCAAGATCGCGTCGAACGCCTCCGGCGGAATCAGGTAGGGCTGGGCGCCTGGAGCGCCGGACGTTCCGATGGAATCGGAACGTGCGCTCCGGATTTTAATCCGGTTCGGCCAAGGGGTGCTCGGCCAAGGGATGCTGAGTGTGTAGATCCTGCGTTCTCAAGCTGGCTGGTCCCTGGTCTATTCCGTCTGGCGATCCTGCCGCCCGGATCGGCCCGGACGGCAACCGCCTGCTCGGCCTCGCTCCGGTCCGGCTGTTCATTCGCATCGTTATAGCCCGCATAGTCGTCGTCCCCCGTCGCTTGCACGATCAGGTGGTGGCGACGCGATAACAGACCGACATTGTTGCAATAGAAGCCCAAACGGATGTCCGGCTGCGGAACCAGCCAAGCCAGTGGCCCGCGCACCGGAATGACGGAGGCGTCCTGCCACAGGTCACGGGCCCCATGCCCGGTCGCGTCGATGACGGACGGACTATGCCATCGCGGCGACATCGTTTCCGACAGCTTTGCCGGCTCGGGCCCCGCCGCACTGGCAGCGGGAAAGGTAGAACTCGCACCCGAAGATCATCCGCATAAGCCCGCGCCATCGCCGTGTCCCCTTAATGAGAGGGCGAATCGTGAAACAGCTCCTCATGTCACCTTGCTCGCGACCCGGTGTTCAACGGACACACTCTATATTAACGTGGAAGGTGTCGCATGCGGGCATTCAGCCATGGCGAACCATATGAATATCCTCTCAGTTTGCCGAAGAGGGCGGCAAAGCGATGCCGCCTTCCGGACCTTCTGGTTGTAGCCGCCAGCCTGACCGAGGTTCGGCTTTTTGGGGAGAAGAGCATGAACCTGCGGCACCTTGAGGTAATACGGGCGGTGATGCGCGCGCGTTCAACAGTTGGCGCAGCGCACGATCTGGGCATGTCTCAGCCTGCGGTCAGCAATGCGATCAAGGCTGCGGAGACAAATCTGGGGTTCGCTCTTTTCCGGCGACAGAACAGGCGACTGATCCCCACGGACGAGGCTTACGTTCTGATGGCCGAGGCCGAACCGCTTTTCCTTATCAAGGAGTCAATCAGCCAGATCGCGACGAGGCTGAAGGCCGGGCGGAGGGGCTCCGTAAAAATAGTCGCGACGTCGGAGCTTTCCGATTCGCTGCTTCCGGCAACTCTGGCGCGCTTTCTGAGCAAGTACCAGGGCATCGAGATAACGCTGGAAACCCTCCCCGTCGAAACGCTGCTCGAATACGTCGCGATAGGCGCCTGCGACGTGGGTTTCGCCATGCGCCCGCCGGATCGGCACAATCTCGAATTCGTCCACCTTGCCGACCTCAACATGGTATGCGCCTTTCACCAGTCCAGCCCGCTGGTCGGGCGTGAATACGTGACACCGGCCGACCTTCTCGACCTGCCTCTCATAAGCACGAGGGGCATGGCCAGGAAATTGATCGAGGATGCCTTCATTGCGGCCTCGGTTCCTTTCCTCTCGATGATCGATGTGCGATTCATGAATATTGCCGCGAATCTGTCCGAACAGGGCCTCGGAACGACCTTCATGGACGCGCTTACAGCGTCCGGAAAGCTGCGGACAAAGCTGCGCAGCGCACCATTCAGGCCCATGATAACCATTCCCCTGAAAGCGATCGTCTCCAGCGAAAGCAGTCAAAAGAAGCTTATCGCCGAGCTTATCAATTGCGCAAAGGAAGAAGTAAAGCTGATAATCGACGATCCCCAAACAAGACAATGAAAAATATCTCGATAAACCCGCAAGTGAACAGAGTCAAAGAATAGGATAACGGGCAATGTACGAGAAATTTGCCGGAATTTACGCCTCCACCATCGTGCCGATGGACGATCGCGAGCGGATCGATCGGGAGGCCCTGGCGCGGCACATGGCGGACGTGGCATCGACTACCGGAATTCGCGGTCTTCTGATCAATGGCCATGCGGGAGAGAACGCCACCTTGACTGCGGCGGAGAAACAGATCGTCGTTGAGATCGCTCGCGAGGCCGTCGGCGACGGCGTCATCCTGATATCGGGCGTCAATGCCGAGGCGAGCGCCCAGGCCGCGGCGGATGCCGCGGCAGCGGAGGCTGCCGGAGCCGATTCCTTGCTGGTCTTCCCGCCTTTTTCCTGGGCACTGCCGCAAGGCCCCGACGTGGCGCTCATCCATCACAAGGCTGTGCTGGCGGCGACCGAACTGCCCATTATGCTCTATCAGGCGTCGATCGGAGCGGGATCTCTCGCCTATTCTCCCGACACCCTGAAGCAGCTGCTCGCGCTCGGGCGCATTGCGGCGATCAAGGACGGAAGCTGGGAAACGTCCCGCTACGAAGCCAATTACAGGTTGGTCAGCCGCTGCGCTCCCGAGGTGTTGATGATGCCTTCCGGCGACGAGCACCTGCTGACGACTTTCATTCTCGGTGGCAAAGGAAGTCAGGTCAGCATCGCGGCAATCATCCCCGAGACGGTCGTTGCCTTGCGGGATGCCGTCGCCACGGGGGACCTCGCAGCAGCGCGCAACGCTCACGAGCGGATCTATCCGCTGGCAAAGGCGGTCTACGGGACTGCCCCGGCCAGCAGAGCCACGGCCAGGATAAAAGCCTGTCTGCACATTCTGGGACGCATCCCGACGTCAAGAACGCGCGCGCCTATTTCCTGCGCCGGCGAGGAGGAAACCGCCATGCTGGAAAAGGCGCTTGAGGAGAGCGGGATTTCGGCCTGAAAGGGCGACTTTTGCGCGTCCGGGAACCTTGCTTTCTCCGCCGTTCTCCGCTCCTGCCGACCAACAGACGTTGCCGCGAAACGCCGGTTCAGAAGGATCCGGTTTTCCGGGACCACAGCAGCCAGTCGCCCAGGGCGATTGACAAGCAATAAAGCGATGGAGAGAGTGGGGGTTGTCGATCCGGTCTAGGGTCGCGTTAACCCGGTCGAGGATGCGTCGAAGCACGCGCATCCGCGTCGTACGGCGGTGTGGACACCCGGGGGATATCGACGTTATTGCGCCGATGGCGAGCTTCAATGAAGAGGAAACCCCGACTTTCCGGGCCGTTGCCGCTCCCGGCCCTGTTTCCGCGCACTGCGGAAGGCGCTCGGGAATCCCGCCCAGTGCCGATCGCGTGGGCAGGAACCAATATCGGGGGAATGACAGAGGTGGGAAGTCAGGCGATGACAGTATATGACACGACGCGCGCCTATCGCGTGCTCATTTGCGATCTGACCGGTCCGCGGCTCGACGAATCCGGTCAACCGGACTGCAGCGAGGTCCGGGCGCATATCGTCGACGCGGGCGAGATATTTCGTTCCGGGCCGTTCCGGGACCAGGAACCCGCTCTGCGGCCCGGTGTGGCAGGCGGGGTGGCGCCCGCGGTTGTCGGGGCCGGTCTGGCGGAAGGTGTAGCATGAGCGCTGCATCCGCACCTGCCCGATCGATCGTCGTCGAGCCGCTCACCGGCGACGCGTTCGCCCCGTTCGGTCAAGTTATCGAAATCCCGACGAGCGGCGGCAAGAGCGCGAACGACGGTACGGCGATGCGGTTCGACGACGTCGCTGCACTCGACCTGTCGCAAGAAGGAGGTCGGCCGCTCCTCAGCCTGTTCCGCGCCGATCCCTGCCGGCTTCCTCTGACAGTCGGTGTGCTGGAACGCCATCCCCTGTCGTCCCAGGCATTCCTGCCCCTGAATGGCCGGCCATTCCTCATCGTGGTGGCGCCGCCCGGCGACGCGGTTTCGCCAACCGATATCCGTGCCTTCCGGGCAACGCCCGGCCAGGGCGTGAATTACGCGCCCGGCGTCTGGCATCATGCCCTGCTCGCGCTGGAAGACGTATCCGACTTCGCCGTCATCGGCCGTGCGGCGCCTGATACGAACTGCGACTTTCTCCGCCTCGACGGGCCGGTCGTCGTGACGGCGGCAGCCTCGCTGGAGCCACCCGCGCCGTAGAGGGGCGTGAAGCCATATCGATCGCTTCTGCGGAATCGCTGTCCTCGGCGAAGCAATGTGCAGCGGCCCTTCTGCCGGGGCGGCTGATGTGTGCTGCGCCGAACCGTTCCTGCTGTCGCAGACAATGTATCATTTTTGATTATTAAATATGCGAATAAATAATAATCGGCTATCTTGTTTTCCGATGCAAGACGGACGTACAGTCTTAGCAAGCACCGGCTGTCAAATGCCGGGCAAGAAGAATGCAAAACATACAGAACCTTCCAGAGAGGTCTCAATCGATGAGTGCTTGTCACTTCCAAACGTAAGGGCGCGTGCTACGCGTTCCGCCGTGTTATCGCCTCCACTATCGCCTGCGCCTGGCGACGGCGCCGTGCAGGGCTGAGATACTTGTGCCCCGGAAATCGATGCTCACCGGTGGGGATAATCACCTGTGGGCTGACCACGCGGGGAATATGTATTGATGCATCACGACATCGGTTTCAGACCACGATGAGGGGATTAAATGGTCTGTTTTTGAGCGATCGGTGTATTCCATGCGGTTGAACATACGCGTCATCAGCTTTTGTCATTACCTCCAGGGGCCTGCCTGCAGCCAATACTTGGCGGACATGGGGGCAGACGTCATCAAAATCGAACCGTTACAGGGCGCTTTCGAGCGACACTGGTCTGGCGGAAAATCGACCGTCAACGGCGTCAGCGCCTTCTCGTTGGCCGTCAACCGGAACAAGAGGAGCATCGCGATCGACCTCAAGCACCCCGAAGGGCTGGAGATCGCCCGCGATCTGATCCGCGACGCTGATGTGCTTGTCGAGAACTATCGACCGGGCGTGCTCGAACGGCTTGGATTGGGCTACGAGGCCGTCAAGGCTACCAATCCCGCTATCATCTATGCATCGGCGTCGGGTCTGGGTATCGATGGTCCCGATGCCGCACGTCCGGGGCAGGATCTGCTCATGCAGGCGCGCTCCGGCCTGATCGCTGCGACGGGCGGCGGCGACAAGGGCCCCTGCGTGGTGGGCGCGGCGGTCGTCGACCAGCACGGCGGGGCATTGTTGGCAATGGGCATTCTCGGCGCTCTGCTGCGCAGGCAGCAGACCGGCAAAGGCGCACGCGTCGACACCAGTCTCTTCGCCGCGGCGATCGATCTGCAGGTTGAGGCCTTGACGAAGTACTACGCCGCGCCGGACCGCCGGTCGCGCATGCAGAGGGGCCCCGATCTCGGCAGCTGGTATCATGACGCCCCATACGGAATTTACCGGGTCGCGGACGCTCACCTCGTTCTGTCGATGAACGACGCCGGGCGCCTTGCGGAAGCACTCGATAGCGACGAATTGCGCGCTCTGAAGGATATCGATCGCTATAGCGAGCGGGAGCGATATGCGGAGGTGGTGGCGCGTCTGTTGCGACCGCGGCGTTTTGCGGAACTGGCAGAGCGCTTCGACGCCCATTCCATCTGGTATGAGCGCGTGCGCGACTATGAGGACCTGTACCAGGACCCGCAGGCCATTCACAACGGCGTTTTCGGATCAATCGACGTGAACGGTCGCCCGGCCACGTTGATCTCCCACCCGTTGCGCTACGACGGAAAGCTGCCCGGCTGTGTCAGGATGCCGCTCGCGCCGGGCGCGGACAGCAAGGACATTCTTACCGAACGCGGCATGCCCGCGGACAGGATAGCGGATCTCGTCGCACGCAAGGTCATCGGGACGGGCGACAACCCGGCGACACGCAGCCCTGCAACTGCGACGGAGAACATGGAATAGCAACATGATTGATTTCTCGATCCCCGAAGAAACACGGCTACTGACGGAGACCGTCAGGAAATTCATCGAAACGGAAGTCCTGCCGCTTGAAGACGAGGTAGAGCGAACCGGCCAGGTCCCCCCCAAGGCATTGGCTATCGCGAAGAACAAGGCGCGTGCGCTCGGCCTGTTTGCCATGAACATGCCGGCGGATGTCGGCGGCGGCGGACTGACATGCGTCGAGCACTGCCTCGTCGAGGAGGAACTCGGCAGAACGTCCGATGCGCTGATCCGCCGTATCTTCGGCCAGGTCTATCCGATGCTGATGGCATGCAGCGGATCGCAGATCGACGCCTACCTCCTGCCGACCATCAGGGGCGAGAAGATCTGCGCCATGGCGATCACCGAACCCGGCGCGGGCTCCGACGCTGCCTCGATCAGCACGACGGCGCGCAAAGAGGGCGACACCTGGGTTCTCAACGGCACGAAGCATTTCATCAGTGACGGCGACATCGCGGACTATGCGATCGTCCTCGCGGTGACCGATGCGGAAAAGCGGGCGCGGGGCGGCATCACGACGTTTCTTGTCGACAGGGGAATGCCCGGATTTTCGGTGGCGCGCACACAGCCGATGATGGGGCATCGCGGTTACGGTCATGCCGAGCTCGTCTTCGATGATTGCAGGATCCCCGCCAACGCGGTGCTCGGCGAGGTTGGTGAAGGCTTCAGGCTGATCATGCGCAGCATTTCAAACGTGCGTCTGGCGCATATCGGCGCGCGGGCGGTCGGGATGGCGCGGCGGGCCTTCGAGATGATGCGCCTTTACGCCACGGAGCGGCGCCAGTTCGGCCAGCCGATCGGCGACTTCCAGATGGTTCAGAAGCTCATCGCGGATTCCGCGACGGACATCTTCGGCGTTCGGATGATGGTTCTCAACGCCGCATGGGAGGTCGATCAGGGCCTCGATCCCCGCACCAAGGTGTCAATGATCAAGGTCGCGGCCTCCGAAATGCAGGGGCGGGTCGTCGACAGGGCGATCCAGGTGTTCGGCGGCATGGGCTTCAGCAAGGATCTTCCGCTCGAGCGGATGTACCGCGATGCACGCGTGACCCGCATCTATGACGGGACGTCAGAGGTTCACCGCATGCTCATCGCCCGCGCGACAATGCGCGAAGGCTTGACGATATAGGAGAATGAAAATGCCGCAATCGGCTCCATCCGAGCTCACAGTTGGCCGCACCCTCTCGTTCCGCAAGACCATGACCGTCGCCGAACAGGCGATGTTCACGGGCATAAGCGGCAATATGGGCGGGCTCTATGTGGATGCAAAGCGCGCGAAAGGCGCGGGCCTGCCGGGCATGGTCGTCTTCGAGCTGGCACTCGGCGCGCTGGTGACCACCTGCCTGTGGCACCTCGGCGGCCCGGGGCGGCGCATCGGGGAAATCCAGCTCGAATTCCCCGAACCGGTGTTCGTGGGCGAATCAGTGGAAGCGCAGGCGGAAGTGATCGCGCTGAGCGGTGAGACGGTCCAATGCCGCATTGTATGCGTGCGTACGCTGCCGACGGAGGGGGGGGTGATCGCGCAAGGCCACGCCACTCTGGTTCCGGTGCGGGAGGATGCCGGGGATGTATGATCTCAAGCCTTTCGAGTCTCTCAGCGTCGGCGACAGAGCGATCATCTCGAAAACGATCACCGAGGCCGATGGTGCCCTGTTCATCGCCGCGGTGGGGGATTTCGGTCCCGTCCACATCGATGAGGCCTTTGCACGTACGACGCGCTTCGGGCGGCGCCTTGCACCCGGGATTATGATCGCGGGCATATGCACGAGCGTGCTCACGAGCGAGCTCGTGGGCATTGTCGGCGTGTCGATCGAGGACCGGTTCTGGTTCACCGGCCCGGTCTTCTACGGAGACACGATTGTATTCGAGGTCTGGATCGCCGAATGCCACGCGGAGAACCGCACGATTGTCTGGGAGGCGAGCGCCCGAAACGAGGATGGCAACGAAGTTCTCAAGGCGAGAGCCACGCTCAAATTTCCGCGTCGCAAACCCGTATGAGGCCGAAGATGAAGAAAGTGGATTTAAGAGGCGTTACGGTTGCTACTGTTTTGCCTTTCGACCGCGACTTGAAGATCGACTGGGACGGTTACAAGCGCCTCCTGGACTACTGCGCAATGCCCGAAGGGATTGCCGCGGTGTTCGTCAATGGTCATGCTGGAGAAGGCGCGACGCTCACGGACGAGGAACGCGGCGAGGTCATTGAGCGCACACGTCGTCACATCGGCAGCAAGCCGTTGCTCTCGGGCATCATCGCCAACTCGACCGATGAAGCCATCCGTCAGTGCGAGCTTGCGCGCCAGGCTGGTGCCGACTGCGCCGTTCTGTTTCCGCCCTCGTCTCTGGGAGGCGGGGCTTCCGCATCAGCCAGGGCACCGGTGGATTTCGTGCGGCGTATCGCGGAGGCGACCCACATGCCTCTGTCGATCTTCCAGTATCCCGTGCCGTCCGGGTTCGGTTTCACGACTGAGGCGCTTGTCGAGATCTCTGGCATCGAAGAAGTCCTGGCGATCAAGGAAGGCAGCGATCTCATGCTTTCCTATGAGGAGAACTGGAGGGCGGTGAAAGCCGCGAACCCGGACGTTCTGATCCTGCCATCGAATTACAACTGGTTCCTGCCTCAACTCGCGGTGGGCGGCGATGGCATATTGTCCGGCCTCGTCAGCCTGGTGCCACACCTTTTCATCGAGCTGTGGGACGCAGCCTGCGCGACTGATCTCAGCGCGATGCGCAGCGCCAGCGACCGGCTCCATCCGATCGTGCGCCGCATTTATGGCGAGGCGCCTCTCGTCGACATGCACACGCGCATCAAGGGTGCGCTGAAGGCGCTCGCCATCATCGAGAACGCCGATCCGAGGTCGCCGTTGATGCCCTTGCTGCCCGAGGTTGCGCGAAAGGTCGGTGAGCTCGCGATCGCCGCGCGCGACAATGGAAGTATAAAATTGGCTAGATGAAGATTGTGGAACATAGAGACGATGGAAGCGAATATCATTCATATTGTCCGTCTGAATATAGATCCGGCTTATGAGAAGGAATTCAACGAATGGTATGACAGCAAGCACTTGCCGGATATCCTGTCCTGCCCTGGATGGCTCTCAGGACAGCGTTTCCAGACACTTGGCGAGGGACCCAAATATGCCGCGATCTATGAGGTTGCAGGAGACTGGGCCTTCGATACTCCGGAATACCATCGAGTGACCGGGTTCTTCGAATTCACGCCGCATGTGCGTGACTTCTCCCGTATCCAATTGCGGCCACTCAATGGCAAGAAAGTCGAAGCAGAGGAGACAGATTCGTAACTTATAACAAATAATATGAAAGGGAGATATAACTAATGCGGAAGGGAACTTTGCACTTTTGTGCAACAATTATCGGGAGAAATTCAACATGAAAATGATATACACTATCGCAGTGGCTCTTGCGGCATATGTGTCCCCGTCGATTGCCCTCGCCTGTACACCGGCTATCAGCGACAGCGACCTGATAAGCCCCGGCAAGGTCCAATTGTCCATCAATCCGACCAATCCGCCGGCCCAGTTCGTGGACAAGGATGGCAGGCTGCAGGGTTTGAACGTTGAACTCGCCGCTGCACTCAGCGAAAAATTGTGTCTGGACATCGAGTTGGTCCGCATGGATTTCCCCGCCATGATTCCGGCCGTCACCGCTGGCCGGCTCGACGGCATGAACACCGGCATGTTCTGGACGGAGGAACGGTCGAAGATTCTTTATATGGTGCCGTACGGGACCGTTGCCGTTGGCATCTTCGTGCCGCCGAACAGTACTTTTGCGCCTGCCAGTGTTGAAGATCTCGCCGGCAAGTCGGTAGGCGGGGAACTGAATGGTGCCCAGACGAACTGGCTGATGGCTCGCGACAAGGAGCAAGTCGCCAAGGGCTTGCCCGCAATGAATATCCGCACGTTCACGACCGCGACGAACGTTGTTGCAGCAACCCTTGCGGGGCAGGTAGATGCCGGCGCCGTCACGGACTTCACCGCTCGAATCATGGAATCCGAGGGCAGGGTGAAGGTTGTGCTCAATGATCTCGGCCCGACGCCTATGGCCATGGCGTTCGGAAAGAGAGCTGTGGCTGATGCCTTCGTCAAGGCACTGAACGAGGTCCGCGAGGACGGCAGCTATGACGAACTTTTCAAGAAGTTCAAGATGACGCCGCTGCAGGCCGATCAGGTCATCGCCATTCGTGGGCCCGGTCCGAAATAGTCGCCCCTGCTTCCCATCCGTTTGGAGATAAGCTCGTGGCACATTTCGATACTACGGCTTTCATAGGCTACCTGTTCAATGCATTCCTGCTGGGCGGAATCCCCGTCACTGTAGGGTTGACGGCCGCTGCCATCGTCGGCGGGCTTATCCTCGGCATGATACTTGCGTTCATGCGTTCTTCTCGGAACCGATTGTTATCGGGGTTTGCGAAGTTCTATATCTGGTTCTTTCGTGGAACCCCGCTTCTTATCCAGCTTATAATAATCTACTCGGGCCTTCCCGTGATCGGCCTGAGGATGAACGTTCTCACCTGCGCCCTTGTAGGCCTTGTGCTCAACGAGGGCGCCTATCTTGCCGAGATCGTGCGTAGCGGATTCCTCGCCGTTCCCAGCGGGCAGAGGGAGGCGGCGTGGGCCTTGGGGCTGTCCAGGTCCAAGACTTTCTCCAGCGTGACGTTTCCCCAGGCCTTCCGCCTGATGATCCCTCCGCTGGGGAACTCGATCAACGGTCTTCTGAAGGCAACATCGCTGGCATCCGTCATATCCGTCGAGGAAATACTGCGAAGAAGCGAGATGCTCATGCAGCAGGATTTCCAGATTCTGGAAGTATACGCTGCAGCTACCGTCTATTATCTTGCTCTCACTTCCATCTGGGATCTGTGCCAGGAACGCCTGGAGCGGCATTTCGGGCGCTCCCAGCTTGCCGGAAAGGCGACAGACAGTCACCGATGAGCCGATCCACCAAGCTGTTCCCTCGTTCTGACCTGTCAGGAGAAATCGATGGCCAAACCTGAAAAATCCGTCGATGGCGGCGCAGCTGGCGAACGCCCTGCCGTCTTGATGGAGGGCGTTTGCAAGCGGTTCGGCAACTTTACTGCACTGGAAGGCATCAATCTTTCCATCGCCAACAAAGAACGGGTCGTGATCTGCGGCCCGTCAGGATCGGGAAAGTCCACGCTGATCCGTTGTATCAACCACATCGAAAAGCACGATGAAGGTGTGATTGTCGTCGGCGGGGTTCCACTCGACGAAAAGCCCAGGAACATCGATATAGTACGGCGCAGCACCGGGATGGTGTTCCAGAGCTTCAATCTTTTCCCGCACAAGACCATTCTCGAGAACTGCACGATGGCACCCATGTCCGTGCTTGGCCTGAGCGCAGCCCAGGCCAAGGAACGGGCGATGCATTTTCTGACCAAGGTCAAGATTCCGGAGCAGGCCGAGAAATATCCCGGCTATCTCTCCGGCGGCCAGCAGCAGCGTGTGGCGATCGCGCGGGCCTTGTGCATGAAACCGTCGATAATGCTCTTCGACGAACCGACTTCGGCTCTTGATCCCGAGATGGTTCAGGAGGTTCTCGACACGATGATGGAGCTTGCCGAGGAAGGCATGACCATGATCTGCGTGACGCACGAGATGGGCTTCGCCCGCGCGGTGGCCGACCGCGTGGTGTTCATGGACAGGGGCAGGATCGTGGATGGGGGAAGCCCGCAGGAATTCTTCCGCAACCCCAGCTCCGAAAGGGCGCGCGAGTTCCTGAGAAAGATCATTCATTAGAGCGCGCAGGTATTCGAACAGAGTCGTGCCGCCGGTTCAGGGGCCCTGCGGGGACAGGGCGCAAATCCATAACAATGGGGGTTGAGATGTCCAAGGTTATCTCCGCAGCAGAGGTTGCGGCGCAGATTGGCGATGGTGCGACGATCACGTTGCCGGGCAACGCCAGCTTCATGGTCGTCGACTGCCTGTTACAGGCGCTGGAGGAGCGGTTCCGAAACGAAGGAGGACCGAAGCAGATCACCGCCTTCGTCCCCTGCAATGCGGGGCTGGGACCGGGCACCGGCGTCGACCGCCTGGCGCACAAGGGGCTGCTCAAGCGCTATATCGCCTCGGCGTTTCCAATCTACGACGGCTCCTCGCTCGCCGCGATGATCCTGAATGGCGATGTGGAAGCCTATAACTTCCCCATGGGGGTCCTTTATGCGTTGCTGCGCGAAAGCGGCGCCCGCCGCCCGGGGTTGGTGACGGAAGTCGGAGTGGGAACCTATGTCGACCCTCGCCAGCAGGGCGGCAAAATGAACGCTCGGACGACCGAAGACCTGGTCGAGCCCATTTCCATCGGCGGCAGTCCATATCTGTTCTACAAGGCGCCGGCGATCGATGTCGCCCTGTTGAAAGCCACCTCCTCCGACGACAAGGGCAATCTCAGCCTGGAGAACGAGCCACTCACCCTCGGCTCCCTCGCCCTCGCGATTGCCGCCAAGGCGAGTGGCGGCAAGGTTTTCGCCCAGGTGGAGCGGCTGGTGGAGCGCCACTCCCGTTCGCCGAAAACCATTGTCGTGCCGGAGCACCTCGTCGACGGGGTGGTGCTTGCGCCCGATGCGCCGCAGTCGGCAGCTTCCCGATTCGATGCACGCCTCACCGGAGAAATACGGCCGCCCAGGAGCAGGGACGCAGCCCCCCATGGCTCGGCTAGGGTCATCCTGCTCAGGGCAGCCGCGCAGTTGCGCCGCAGTTGGCTGGTGAACCTGGGGGTGGGCCTACCCGCTGGCCTGCCTTCGCTGCTGGCATCGCTGCATCTCGAAGACGAACTGACGATCAGCACCGAACACGGAGGGATCAACGGCGATCTGGAAGCACCGATTTTCGGAGCGCACGTCGGTGCGGACGCGATCCTCGATCCGCCAAGCGTGTTCGACATGTACGACGGAGGACTGCTGGACGCGACGCTGCTCGGGCTGGCCCAGACCGACGGACAGGGCAACGTCAATGTCAGCAAGTTCGGCGGGCGGTTAATGGGGTGCGGGGGCTTCATCAATATTTCCGCTCGGGCCGGAACGATCCTTTTCTGCACGACGCTGACAGCCGGCGGCACGGATGTTGGGGTGGAAAACGGCCGCGTTGTCGTTCGCCGGGAAGGGCGTGCTCGCAAGTTCGTCGAGACGATCGAACACCAGACATTCAACGGGCGTCAGGCCCTCGAGCGCGGCCAGAAAGTGAATATCGTGACGGAAAGAGGGCTTTTCACGCTCGATCAGGAAGGATGGCTCCTGACAGAAGTGGCCCCAGGGATCGTACCTGAGCGCGATATTGCGCCTGTCGTAGGCTTCCCGCTCCGTGTGGCGGAGAATTGTCGGCCATACGCACCGGAAATCCTGGCAGATGACGCTGCCGCGACAAAGGAATGGTTGTCCGCGTCTCTGGCGAGCCGTTGAGCGTAGCCGGAACAAGCATGACAGGGAGGTTGGTGGTAATGAGCCTGCTTTATTTCGAGGATCTTGTCGTCGGAACCGAATATCGCAGCCGGGGCCGAACGATAACTGATGCCGATATTCGCCTGTTCATCGGAGCGACCGGCGACGACCATCCTCATCACACCGATGCGGAATATTGCAAACGTCACCCGGTGTTCGAGCGCCCCTGCGCTCAGGGTGTCCTCGTCCTGAGCGTCAGCGATACCTTCTTTGCCTATGAGATCGGTTTCAAGCTGGCCTTCAGCCTCAATTATGGGCATGACAGGATCCGTTATCTTAAGCCGGTCTATGACGGCGACACCGTTCATTCGCGCATGCGGCTGCTCGACTGCAGGCCGCGCGACGCGACGTGGGGCATGGTCACGGTCGAATGCCATGTCTTCAACCAGGCGGACGAACTCGTGCTCGTGAACCATCAGGTGATCCTGGCTGGGCGCCGCGATGCGCCCACGCACGCCTGATCCGCACATGGCCCATTGCCGGTGCGGCGCCAGCTACCGCCCGGAACGATGCTTTCGCTTGGCGCGGCATCGCCTGGCAAGCTGACTTCGAAGGATGAAAGCAGATGAGTTCCTATGTGGTCGTTTCACGCCCGGCGGAGAGGGTCGTCCTCATGACCCTCAACCGGCCGGAAAAGCTCAATGCGCTGAGCATGGCCGTGGTTGCCGAACTTGCAGCGCGGTTGAGGGAGGTGGAGGCCGACGACACCACCGGGTGTGTCGTCCTCACAGGAAATGAGCGGGCCTTCTCGGCCGGCGCGGATATCGCCGATCAGCATCAGTATGGAGAGATGGTCCCCTTCAATCCGGACCGTCTGGCCGACTGGGGGGCGATCGAACGCTTCAGCAAGCCGCTGGTGGCGGCGGTCAATGGCTACGCCCTCGGAGGTGGCAATGAGCTGGCAATGATTGCGGATATCATCATCGCTTCGGAGAAGGCACTCTTCGGACAGCCTGAAATCAGGATCGGCATTTTCCCGGGCGACGGCGGCACCCAGCGCCTGGTACGCGCGGTCGGGAAGTCGATGGCTATGCAGATGATCCTCGGCGGGCAGACCATCGATGCTTCGACCGCGCAGCGGGCGGGGCTGGTCTCCGAGGTAGTTGCACACGACCAGTTGCTGGAGCGCGCGCTGGCCGTTGCCTCGGGTATCGCCGCGCATTCGCTCGTCGCGCTGAAAGCCGCGAAGAAGGCGGTGCTGCAATCGTTCGAGATGAGCCTTTCGGCGGGCTTGGCTTATGAGCGCGAGGCGCTCCGCCTGCCCTTCGCTTCGGACGATCGGAAGGAAGGAATGGCGGCATTCCTCGAACGGCGGCCCCCCTCTTTCAAGGGACGGTGAGCCAAGGGACGGTGAGCCGCGGCCGCGCTGTGGCCTGTCGGATCCGGTTCGTTTCCACCCGGCCCGTCAGTGATGCAGGCCAGCGCTGTTTGCACAACTGTTGAAGCAGAGCATGTTGTGCAAATAGCTAAAATCTCCATATTCTCCAATATCTTGCATTTGATCTGATGCTCAGATTAAACGCAGGCTGTTTCAGGCCCTTGCCTTGAGGCCCTACAGGATAGCCAACCCATGGCGAGCGGTCAGACAGCATATTCAAGCTCCGGTTCCGGGCGCAGGATCGCTCTTGCCATCGGGTTGATGATTGGTGCCGTCGGCTTGTTCTCGGTGCTGGATTCGATCGCCAAGTTCCTTGTGCAAAGCGGCTATCCCGTCCTGCAAACGGTGTGGGCGCGATACTTCTTCCACTTCCTTCCGATGGTCGCAGTGCTGCCGCTCACCGGCTGGAGACGCCAGCTCCACTCCGCCAGGCCCTGGTTCCAGACGGCCAGGGCTCTGCTGCTGCTCTGCGGTACCGTGATGTTCGTGGCCGCCCTGCGGCGGCTGCCGCTGGCGGAAGCCTATACCATCAGCTACGTGTCGCCGCTGATCGTGACGCTTCTGGCGGCGATCTTCTTGCGCGAGCGCGTCGACCTCTTTCATTGGGTAGCGATATTCGTTGGCGTGCTGGGGGTCGTGATCGTCATGCAGCCGGGAGGAGCCGCCTTCCAATGGGCCATGGTGCTGCCGCTGGGCATGGCGTTCACCTGGGCCCTTTTTCAGGTTTCGACGCGCGTGATCAACCAGTCCGATCCGCCGATGGTCACCCTGTTCTATACGGGGTTTGCAGGCACTGTCGCATCCGGCCTGTTCCTCCCGTTTTCTTGGGTGACCCCGACGCTAGCGCATGCGCCACTCTTCATGGTGCTTGGTGTTCTCGGGCTGGGAAGCCATCTCTTGCTCGTATATGCTTATCGCTTTGCGAAAGCCTCGACTCTTGCCCCGTTTTCCTACACACAGCTACCGATTGCCATTTTCACCGGATATGTCGTCTTTTCAGACCTTCCTGAGCTGCACGTGCTCGGTGGGGCAAGCTTGATTATCTCCAGCGGGATTTTCATTTTCTTGCGAGAGACGCGTGGGGTCAAGGCGAGTGGAGATCGATCGCAGAACGCACCGTGAAGCATCGCTCGCAACCATCGTCGTGGGGGCTGGCGCAACGTTCGGCAAGCAGGTTGGTCTCTGAAACGCCATGGGCGAGCTGGCCGTGGGACGGACATGAAGGTCAGAAATCTGCGCGATCAGCATGTCGTGCTTCCTGCTGAAGTTCGATGTTGGCCTGCAAGTCGTGTCGATGGCAATACACCTCCCCTAAGTGAAGGAAAGGCCGCGGAGGGCAGATCGGCTCGCAGCCCCCTCCCCTTTTCGGAAACGTTTCGGTATTGAACCTCACGCTCCGGACGCGAAAGAGGCCGCCCAAGGTTGGTTTCCGGGGCGGCCTCTCGTTGTCTGCGCCGCTCCGGAGGGATCATCCGGGCAGGAAGTCGTTCGTCGAGAGCGTTGCCGTCCTTCCCGATAACGGCTGTTCGTGTTTGCCGCAGCGAAATTTGCGCGGAAGCGCCGGCGATGCGGAGCTTTGCGGACGTTGGCGGGCAAGACTGCACATCGCAAGACTGCACATCGCTTGCGGCTTCCCGATACTCACGCTAGATTTGGGCAATGATGTTCATGTCCACATTCTTCCCGCTGATCTGAACGGCCCTGTCGCCCGGCGCATACGCGCCGTCAGATCAACGCGGCGCCTCCGATGCAGGTGCCGAATGGAGAATGCATCATGTCCAGTTCCCTTCCTTCCGGCCTGACTCCGCGTCAGGTCCAGAGATTTATCGACGACGGTTTCGTCAGGATCGACGGCGCCTTTCCGGCCGATCTCGCAAGGCAATGCAGAGACGAATTATGGGCCGCGATGGGTCTTTCGCCCGACAGGCCCGAGGACTGGACGCGACCTGTCATCCGGATCGCGTCCCTCGCCACGCCCCCCTTCGTTCAGGCTGCCAACACCCCGCTCCTTCATCAAGCCTACGACCAGTTGGCCGGGCCGGGCCGTTGGCTCGCGCCACAGGGACTGGGAAGCTTCCCGATCCGTTTCCCCTCACCGGATGAACCCGGCGATGATGGTTGGCATGTCGACATGAGCTTCGGCGACAGCGCGGATTTCATGGAGTGGCGGGCCAACGTGAAAAGCAGTCGCCGCGCTTTGCTGATGCTGTTCCTCTTCTCGGATGTCGGACCCGATGACGCGCCGACCCGGATCAGGAAAGGCTCGCATGCGGCCATTGCGCGTGAGCTCCTTCCTTACGGCGAGGGCGGTGCAACCCTGCGGCAAATTTCGGCGGGCGGTTATGCCTCGACCGACGAATGCCCGCAGGAGCTTGCGACGGGCGCGGCGGGCACGGTCTATCTGTGCCATCCGTTCCTGGTTCATGCAGCGCAGCCGCACCGAGGGACAAGGCCACGCTTCATGGCGCAACCGCCATTGCTGCCCAGGGAGGAATTCGACCCGGCGTTGCCGCCATCGCCTGTCCAGATCGCGATCCGCAAAGCCTGCGGACTGACGTTCTGAGATCTTAAATGCCGGGGCCGATCGACGGCTCCGGAACCCCGCTGCTGGTGACTGCAATGGGCTTGAAGGATCAGGCAGCAACGTGGTCTGGCTCATGTCGCCCCCTGCGTCGAGATAATAGGTGACTTCCGTAACCCATATCGACCGGATCGCCTCCGCAGCCGATTTGCCCTGCGCCGTCAGCACTTCAACCTGCCGAAGCTTGGCAACGATCTCTCCCGCTCTGTGCCTCTTGCCATCTCGTCGTCCTCCTATTCTTCCGAAGACATACGTAAAGGTGGGCCAGTTCAATGGCGCAGGCCAAGGCCGGCAAAAGCCCCGTCGCCGTTCTGCCGGTCGCATGCTCTGCCCTGCAATGTGCGGGTCATTCGACGTGGCCAGGTGTCAATCCCAAATCCATGGGGTGGTGGACAGGCACCACCCGGGCTACATGTCAACCTCGAGCCGAAGGGGGTGTACAGCGTTGGGTTGCAGGAGCCCTTTCCCTTCGACGGTGTCCGGGAAGCAGAAAAATAGGCCAGATCCCGCGTCGGGGACCGGCTGTTTACTTCACCGCAGGGGTATGATTCATGTCAATCTATTACACCGAACTCGCCGAACCCCTTCTGCAGTTCCTGCTCCGGAACAACCTGTCGGCCACGGCATCTTCTCCCGCGCTCAATCAGTCCATCCATCTGGGAGCCGACTGGTACGGATCGCAACCGCGCATCATCACGGCGAACTACGGCTTCGACGGCTACATGGGCGTCCCGGGGCTGGACGGTACCGACGAGGCTTCCCGCGAGGCAGCCGAAGCCGGCAACGTGGCCTGGCAGACGCTCGACCCCGCGCTGCAGGCAGCCGCCCGTGCCTATTATTCCGCCGTGAGCTACGACAATTTTCTCGCCCTCTACGGCGTTGCCGCACTGCAGGCCGACACCATTCCCGTGGTTTTCAGCCATCCGGTGCTCGGCGACACGGTTGACCCGGCGGCCTTCCGCATCACGCTCAACACCGGCGATACGGTCACGCCGCTGGCGGCGAGCTTGGTGCCCAACAGCGAATACAACGAGCGGCAGACCGTTGTGCTGACCGGCTATTGGGGCAATCGTCTGAGCCCGGATAATCCCGATGCACTCTACCCCGTCCATGTCGATATCGTCGCCACCGATACGCCGCTGACACTGGTAACGGCCGATGGTCTGGTGTTGGCGACGGGGTTGGGCATCGACAGCCAAAATCCTTACGTGGCCGGCAACGGCCCGAAACTGGTGGCCGCCAACCTTGACCATATCAGTGATCTCGGCGAAGGCGCGCCGCTTTGGCTGCAGGCGTCCAACCAGAACAGTGGCATCGACCTCTTCGGCAGCGAAGCGGAGTATCGCTTGCGGCTGTATACCAGCGCCGGATTTTCGCCCGACGGCATCGCCAGCATCCTGCCCACCGATTTCGAACGCTATTTCCTGCTTGAAGCCGTCGACGAGCAGGGCCGGACCGTCTGGATCCGCGAAGCCGGGACCGACGTCACGATCGGAGGCCTCGGCTCCGTCCGTGTGCTCGGCATTGCCGATACGGGGCCGGCGCAGGACAGCTATGATCTCTCCTATGTCGAGGATCACGACAACCAGTACGATATCATCCTGGCCGGCGACGCCGCGGCCGTTGCGTCCATCACGCGCGTCCATCTGCCGTCTTCCGGAGACTACTCGCCTGTCTACAACCCGGGCGGCCCCGGCAACGATCCGGCCGGCGGTCCCCAAGGGCCGTTCACCGTTCCAAGCTCACCGATGAGCATCGAGGTCGCCAATCTGATCAGACAGGACCCCTATGTGTCATATGTGGAGATCGACGGCCGGGTCTACCGCGACCCAGCTACCGGCCAGCCGATCGGCGCGTACAGAGGGCTTGCGGTGCACGACACGCAGACCGGGCACGAGATCTACCAGTACGTCGATCCCGACGGCAAGCTCTTCTACGCCTCCTTCGCGGTCGACGCACACTACGCCATTGACTTCGCTGCCGGCCAGACCCACGCGGAAACGCGGGCCACGGACGATCAGATCCGGGGCAATGTGGAGATCAACTGGGTCAGTTACCACGGCCTCCGCTCGTCGTATGAACTGCGTTGGCAAGCCGATGCTCTGCTCGTTGATGATCTCCTTCCGGGACGCGACGGCAACGACCAGCTTCGGGATATCGAACGCCTGCTTTTCAGCGACGGCGCGCTGGCGTTCGATCTCGACGGCCACGCCGGCCTTGCATACCGGCTCTATGGGTCGCTCGGCCGCGCGCCGGATGACGCGGGCCTCGGTTACTGGATCGCCCGGCTCGATGCCGGAGACGGCGCCCGCACTGTGGCGGGCGGCTTCATCGACAGTAACGAATTTCAGGCCGGCATCGGCCCGTCTTCCACGGAGCCTGACGACGCCCGCACATGGGTCAGCCAGCTGTACGGGTATTTCTTCGACCGCGCGGCCGACACGGAGGGTCTGGATTACTGGGTCAACGCCCTCACCGGGCAGAGCCTGGATGACGCGGATGTGGTGCTGGGCTTCGCCAATTCGGACGAAGCGCACAATCTGATGATACAGACAGTGGGAGACAGGGTGAATTTCGAGGTATGGGATCTGTCTTGATCGCCAGCCAGCATGAGGGTCTGCTCCTCTGGGTGGCGTTGATGAGTTTTGTTAGTCCTGCTTTGGCACGAGGTGTCAAAGCAGGAGACCACCATGAACGAGTTTCGGTTCGACTTGCCAAATTTGAGGCCGAAGCGACAGCTCCCCCCTTTGCGCTTACAGCTTCCGACTCCCAAGGCAACATTCGAACGCGTACTTTCAGCGACTCTGCGGAGACTGCGAACGTCTGCTCCCCGCCCCAGGCCGATCCGTGAACCATGCAAGGCTATCGAGGTTGGTCCGGTCGCTGTGGAGGTTTGGCCTGCCCTTACGGCCATGTGAGCGTCTCCGGAATATGGCCCATGACGGCCAGTTTGGGGCGCACGAGGTGTATAGCTCGTTGTTCATACATTTCAGCAGTAAGATGAGCGCGGGCCTTATCCATCAGTGATCTAGGAACATAGCCATTTGCTTGTTCGTCCAGATCTTGCTGCGTCGGGGTGACGCCGATATCGATCCATAATCGGTCACTAAGTAACCACTCTAGTTGATCGACAAAACGGATGCCGAAAGCAGCTTTCAGACCGGCATTGATATCGTTGACAGTTCGCCTACGAGCATCGCTGTAGCCGCCATCGGGAAAAAGTCCCATAATGATGGCTTGGCTTTTGTAAGGAGAGAACCAACTATCGATCTTGAGGATGTCACGCAGGATGTCAGGTGCAGCGCGCCCTGCCGACACATCGTTTTTACCGATCTCTAGTATAAAAACACTATCCCGGTAACGAAGATGTCTTGAGGTAAACGGACTGCCGTCAGGCAGCGGTACTGCATTTCCATCAGCCGACCGTCTAAACAACAGTGGTTTTCCCGCACCAGCCTGTGATAGTACTCCCACAACACCAGCTAAAGTTCCGGGGATACCAGGGACATTAGGATGCCACAAGTCAGGAGTGGTTACCTCCACCGCTCCCGATGCAGGGATTTGTCCAGTCGTCGATGTGATCCGAGGGGAGATGACGCCAAGCTGCGCCATCGTGTAGGCAGCGACGGTACCACCATAGCCCAGCGGCCCAAATCCAGCCCCCATCTCGCTCGCCAGATGCTGATAGTACGTGTGGCTATACTGGACTGACGACGACCCCGCCGCGGCCAGGGAGGACGTATCCGCCGCGTAGGGCACCCGGTCACCGGACGGATGCAGCCACGTGCCATCGGCAGTGGCGATCGCGCTCACACCGATTCGGAGTAACCATCGATTTAGCACCCATTGTGGCACCGATCCGTCCTCCTCCCGAGCGCACAGCTCAATCGCCCTCTCCTCTCCCGCCTCATCGACCTGCGTGATGATCGCCCCATAGCCGGTCGCGGAAATCAGGGATGGAATCGACCGGTCGCCCCGCGCAGCAACCGATACCAATGGAATGTGGCCGCCATCAGCATGACGGTTGTACGTGAGGTCCTCGGCCGAATTGCTCTGCTCCAGGCTGCCGATGGCGGATCCCAAAGCCCCAGTTCCGTATCGGAAACCGCGCCGAGTGCCCCGCCTGTCGGCGATGCGTCGCGCATTGCCTGCAAGCGGTCAAAGCTCGCGTTCCCCTTGATGGTGTTGAGAAGATTTCCGAGCCGGCTCGCCGGGGTGCCGCCGATGCCCCGCGTCTACTGACCAAGAACGCCGGTCGAGAACCATGGGGACTCCTCGATGACAGAAAGCGCGCGGCCGATATCTTCGACAACGACGTTGCCGTAGCTCCCCAAGCCGTGGTTATCAGCGTACCGGGACGAAGAGCCATCGCGTAGACGAAGACCGCTGACATCCGCTGCCGGACACGTTTGGCCGTTTCGATCGCCGGCCGATCCTCGATCTCGCGCAGCACATCGAGCACTGCCGGCGCTGTTACCGAAGCGATGTAGCGGTCGCCAAGCTTCGGGAAGACATCCCGTTCGAGTGACCGTAGGACGTCATAGGCGTGCGTCTTCTCTGTCCAAATGGCGTGGTTCTTCCCCTACCACTCCCGCGCAATCGCCTCGAAGGTCAGCGGCCATGCCCCAATCCCTCCGATGCCCGCATTTCGTTCTCCGGTACCCGCAAAATGCCCACAAATATCGTGGGCATAATCTGGAACAGATTGAACAAAATAAGAACAAATGAGATAATCTATCTCACGGAACGCGTTGCAAATCAACGTGTCTGGGAGTGCTTAGGGGTTAGCGGGATGAGAACATGGCGGGCGGAAGCCGATGAAACGGAGAACTACGTCTACGCTATAGCCCTCCAAAGTTGAGGCACGAGCGAATGGCTAGAATGGGTGAAATTCGGACCGGCGGCTTCTGGATGGACCTGCTGGGATTGCGGACATTTTTCCGCTTGCGCGCGTACATCCGATTGCCGATGATAGTGCATGACTGCATTTGCCGACCATGATGCCTACATCGCTGCGGCACCGGAAGCGCTCCGGCCGCTGCTAACGCTCGTGCGCGCCCGGCTTGCGCAAACGCTCCCTGACGTGGAAGAGGTCATCAGATACGACATGCCGGGGTTCGGTTCAGCGGATTTAATCATCGCGGGCTATGCGGCATTCAGCAAACAGTGCGGTCTGTACGTTAGCAAGGGCGCGATCAGCGCTTATTCGGACGACATTGCCGCAGCCGGGCTCAAAGCATCGAAGACTGGTGTCACATTCTCGCCGAGCAAGCCCATTCCGGACGAACTCATCGTTGCACTCGCCCTTGCTTCGCGAAAGGAGCTAGGGGTGTGAATGGCCGATGCGGCGGTGTCTGCCAGTAGGGGCGTGGAACCGATATTGCTGCGCCACCGCTATCGGCAGCCTTCAAAATGCTGCGCGTAGAGCTTGAAAGGCAGTGATGGGGCCCGCTTGCTGACGCTGCTGATCTTCAAGACATTCCGGGCCGAAGCGTAGAATCGGCGGTTCTCAGAATCGCTTGATACGAGAGTGCTGTGATCGGCGCAATATCGCGCCATAGAGGGCAATCGGCGGTGTTTGGCGGAGACGGAGGGATTCGAACCCTCGATAGGGTTATAAACCCTATAACGGTTTAGCAAACCGCCGCCTTCAGCCACTCGGCCACGTCTCCATGGGACGTCTTCTTTGCAGATTAGCTGAACCGGGTCAACGCGGATCGTGAAATAAAGGTGGAAAAAGGCGCGCCCGCGCCGACACGTCGGCAGCGGTGCGCCCTTGCTTGCGACAGCACCTCTTGCAGCCGTACCGCAATTCTTCGCCTTGCCCCATGGAACGCGCAGCCGCCACAAGGCGTTGTTGCAGCGTCCAAGAACGGAACGCAACCGACCGATGGAGGCATGCAATGTTGAGAGGCGCCCTGCTCTGGCTTATCGGGATACCGATCCCGATCATCCTGATCCTGCTGTTGCTCGGCTACCTGTAATGCCGGATGGATGCGCGCGGCAACGGGCAGGGAAGCGGCCGATGAGGCGGGCGTCAATCCTGCCGGGAGGGCGGCGGCGGGCGTGAGCGGTCGGGCAGGACGTCCGCCAGCTTCGCACGCGCCGAGCCGGGACGAAGCGGCTTCTGCTGGCTCTCGTGCGGCGCCCAGCCCGACAGCCAGAGCACGTCGAACGTCGCGGGAAGCCGCCCGTCGGTGCCGGCGAACCGCTCCACGTAGATCTCGCAGGCGCGCATCAGCGTCGCGCGGCGCAGCGGCCGGCGGCTGCGCTCGGAAAGCGCGTTGGCCAGCCCCATGGCGCGCAGGTCGCGCATCAGCGAAACCGGGTCGCCATAGCGCACGGACACCCGGTCGACATCCGTCACCGGCAGCGCGAACCCTGCCCGCTGCAGCAGCCCGCCCAGATCGCGCAGATCCACGAAAGGCGCCACGCGCGGGCTGACGCCGCCCTCCAGCTCCGCCTCGGCATGCGCGAAGGACTGGCGCAGCTCCGTCAATGTCTCGCCGCCGAGGAGAGCCGCCAGAAACAACCCGTCCGGCTTCAGGATGCGGCACACCTGCACCAGCGCGCCGGGCAGGTCGTTGACGTTCTGCAGCGCCAGGGCCGAGACGGCGAGATCGAACTTCCCTTCCGCGAGCGGCAACAGTTCCTCGTCCGCAGCGAGATCGCCCCCCCCCTCCGCCCCGGCGACGGGCGCGGCGCGCACGAGGCGCTCGACGGCGCCGGTCGCGGCCAGCGCCGCGGCGGCGGCCGGCGTGGGCGTGCCGAGATCGAGCGCGAGGCCGAAGTGGCGCTTGACCGCTGCGAGCCGGTCGACGAGATCCTCGACCGCGCGGGCAAGCAGGAAATCGCCGTAGCCGGCCTCACCCCGCAGCGCCCGCGTCAGGCGGCGGCGCTGCAACGGGCGGTCGAACAGGCGGGGCGCTGATGTCATGCCCGCTATGTAGCGCATCGGCGCATAAAGGCCAACACGCGGCAAGGCAGACGTGCCGCCATGCAGACGCGCGGCGCGGGGAGGACGCGACAGCCCGGCGCAAGCCGCGCCGCATAGGCTGGCGGCGGTCACTTCCGGCTCGCGCGCATCGGCATTCCGCCATGAACTTCGCCTCCCATCACCATTCCGATCGCGACGCTGAAACCAACACCCGCGCCGATGCACCACCGGCACGGGCGCGTTTCGTCGGCGGCATCGGGCGCTCCATCGCCGGCGGCTGGCGCCGGGCGCTCGACCTGCTCTATCCGCCCACCTGCCCGCTCTGCCTCGCCGCCACCGCCGAGCACGATGCGCTGTGCGCGCGATGCTGGAGCGGCCTTTCCCTGCTCGACCGCCCGTTCTGCGAGCGGCTCGGCCTGCCGTTCGCCGTCGATCTGGGCGGGCCGCTGCTGTCGGTGGAGGCGATGGCCAATCCGCCCGTCTTCCAGCGCGCGCGGGCGGCGGTTCGATACGAGGGCGGCGCGCGTACCCTCGCCCACCGGCTCAAGTACGGCGACAGGGCCGAGCTCGCGCGGCTGATGGCGCGCATGATGGTGCGCGCCGGGCGCGATCTGCTGCCCGATGCCCAGTTGATCGTGCCCGTGCCGCTGCACTACGGCAGGCTCTGGGCGCGGCGCTTCAACCAGGCAGCGGCCCTCTCGGTGGAACTTTCGCGCCTCGGCGGCGTTCCCTGGGACCCGCTGGCGCTGGTGCGGCGCAAGCGCACCCGTCCGCAGGTCGGCCTGTCACGGGCGGAACGGGCGGGCAACCTGCAGGGCGCGTTCCACGTGCCCGTGCCCCGCCACCCGACCGTGGAAGGACGGCGGGTGCTGCTCGTCGACGATGTGCTGACCACGGGCGCGACCGCCAACGCCTGCGCCCGCGCACTGCTTCGCGCCGGAGCGGCCGACGTCGATGTGCTTGTGTTTGCAAGAGTGGTGATGACAAGCTAACACTTGACAAGGAAAAGACGTCACCCCGGCGCTTCCCGCCGGGCGGGGACAATGCGCCATTCAGCACATGCCATGAAGGAGAACAGGATGCCGGACATCACGATCTACACGAAATCGTGGTGCCCCTATTGCGTCAGGGCAAAGGCTCTGCTGTCGTCGAAGGGGGCTTCGTTCGAGGAAATAGACATCGGGAAGCACCCGGACGCCCGCCCGGCGATGATCGAGCGCGCCGGCGGCCGCACCACCGTGCCGCAGATCTTCATCGGCGGCCGGCATGTCGGCGGCGCCGACGATCTCGACGCCCTCGACGCGAAGGGCGAGCTGGACGCCCTGCTGCACGCCGCGGCCTGAACGTGCCAACCCTTCCCAGCCGGGAGCTGCCGCCATGCCGGAAAACGCCGCTTCGTTCACGGTCGCCTGCCTCCAGATGCGCTCGTCGCGCGATCCGGCCGTGAACCGGGAAACGGCTCTCGCGGGCATTCGCGAGGCTGCCGACGCCGGCGCCGTCTATGTCCAGACGCCGGAGATGACGTCGCTGCTGGTGCGCGACCGTAAGGAACTGTTCGCCAAGGTTTCGGACCAGGCGCACGATCCGCTGATCGCCGCGGCGCGAGAGCTGGCGCGGGAGCGGCGCATCACCGTGCACCTCGGGTCCCTGCCGCTGCGCGAGGGCGACCGCATCGCCAACCGCGCCATCGTCATCGACCGCCAGGGCGAGATCGCGGCAACCTACGACAAGATCCACCTGTTCGACGTCGATCTGCCCAACGGCGAAAGCTGGCGCGAGTCGGCGACCTATGCGGGCGGCCACCAGGCGGTGACCGCGCCGCTCGGGGTCGGCAACAAAACCTATACGCTCGGCCTCACCATCTGCTACGACCTGCGCTTTCCCTATCTCTACCGGGCGCTGGCGGAGGTCGGGGCCGAGATTCTGACCGTCCCTGCCTGCTTCACCCGGCAGACCGGCGAGGCGCACTGGCAGGTGCTGCAACGCGCCCGCGCCATCGAGAACGGCGCGTTCGTCATCGCCGCCGCCCAGGGCGGCACCCATGAGGACGGCCGCCAGACCTACGGCCATTCCATCATCATCGATCCCTGGGGACGGGTGCTGGCGGAAGCGGGGTCGGAGCCCGGCCTGCTGCTGGCGACGGTCAATCCGGCGCTCGTCACGCAGGCGCGCACGCAGATCCCCTCCCTGCGGCACACGCGGCTGTTCTCCCTGCCGTGCGGCGGCACACAGCCGTAACGAAGGATTCACCACGACCCGGAATTGTGCGGCCCTGCGTGCGGGTTGACACAGATTTTCACCGCAATTGCAGGCATATTATTCCTGCATTCGCAATTCGCGGGTGCTTTCCTTTTCCAACCCCGGCGCAAGACTGGTAATCGGTATCCGTTTTACCGGAAGAGCGCGTCTATTGTGCCGCCACGGCTCAGCCGAACCGCCCAAGGATATTCTTGTGCGGGCGATGAAACCTGTGTGGCCGCAATCCAAGGTTGTTCCGCGATGCCCGCCATCGCGAAACAAACTCACTACGGCATCAAACCAGAAAGTGTGCGCACGTTTTGGAAAAATTTGATGCATTAACAAATGGATAGAGAAAACAGCGATTCAGATTCAATGCATTTTTTCTCTATCGAACGCCGGTGAATATCATGCAGACAGTGGTCACCATCATTGCAGTCGTTGCTGTGCTCAGCATCTTCCTCATGCTGCATCAGGTGCGGCCGCGCTGACGGATTTCCCGTCCGGGCGCGGCCGTCCGCCGCCTCATCGGGGCGGATCGAGGCGCACCCGCGTTTCGACCGCGCCCGTGCTTCCCGCGAGCGTGACGGTGAGTTCCACCGGCGCGTCGAAGTCCGGATGCCGGACGGGGACGACGAACGCCGCCCCGCCGGGGCCCTGCTCCCGCTGCGGCCGGCCGAATTGCCATCCGGCCGGTCCCTCGATGAAAACATCACCCCCCTCCCCGATATCGCCGGTGACGGCGAGCCGCAGATCCCCGCCGGAAAGGGTCGCGTCGCCGATGCCGAGGCCGGTGGCCGCGCCGCCGGGTTCCGCCTCTGCCGGCAGCAGGGCGACGGCGTCCTCCCACAGCCCCGCAATCTGCGCGACGTCCGAGAGGCTCGCCGCGACCGTCACCTGTTCGGGAATGCAGATCTCCCGGCATACGCCGAAGGCGATGTCGAGGTGCAACTCGGCCGGCCGGTCACCCGCGAGCGGCGCGATCTCGAGCGGAAACCGCACCGTGCGCAGATAGCCGATGGCATGGCCGACGCCGTCGAAGAAGCGCACCGGCGTCGGATAGCGCACCCGCACGTCGGCCACGTTGCCGGAAGCGCTCCAGTCGAACGTCGTCGGCACGCCGGAATCGCCCGGCTCGCGCCAATAGGTCTTGTAGCCCTCGGCGAGCGCGATCTCGACCACGGCCCGGTAACGGCCGGCGGCGGCGTCCCGGCCGGCCGGGAACAGTCGCACCTGCGCCGGCGCGTCGCCCACCGCCTTCTGCGGCAGGCCGGAGGACAGCGGCGGCGCGGCTCCCGCGGCGGCCATGCAGACGCACCAGGTCGCAAAGGCCAGCACGGCCGGCCGGCGGAGCCCGGATGCGAACTGTCCCCAACATTCAGAAATCATGGCGCATCTTCCTGTGCAAGACGGCGGGAAAACACCGGCGGTATCCCCAATTCGGCCCAAAGGCAAAAAACGGATTCCATTCAACGCCGTTCTCGCATAGCATGGAAGACGTTAGGAGAACATCATGCGTCGCGGCCACGCCCATACAGGTTCGGATCAATATCTCGACGGCCAGTTGCTTGTCGCCATGCCGGGCATGGCCGACGACAATTTCGCGCGCACCGTCATCTATCTCTGCGCCCACTCCGAAGACGGCGCCATGGGCATCGTCATCAACAAGCGGGCCGTCGACCTGCAGTTCGCCGATCTCCTGGTGCAGCTCGATATCATCGGCGCCGAGGAGGCCATCCGGCTGCCGACGCGTATCGGCAGCGTCGACGTGCTGCGCGGCGGGCCGGTCGAGGCCGGACGCGGCTTCGTGCTGCATACGCCTGACTTCGTCGTGAACAATTCCACGCTGTCGATGAACAACGGCGTCTGTCTCACCGCCACCGTCGATATTCTGCGCGCCATCGCCGCCGGCCACGGGCCGGCCAACGCGCTGTTCGCGCTGGGCTATGCGGGCTGGGCCGCCGGCCAGCTCGAAACCGAGATCCAGGCCAACGGCTGGCTGCACTGCCCGGCCAACGCCACGCTGCTGTTCGACACGGCGGTGGAACACAGGTACGAGATGGCGCTGCGCAGCCTGGGGGCGGACATCGCCACGCTCTCCGGACAAGCCGGCCACGCCTGAGGCGCGCTTTGACGCTCCCCCGGACAGGGAGTGTCACGCCGCCGCCGACGTCGCCCCGAGGAAGCGGCGCGCGTCGTGCGAGGTCATCGCATTGCCGAACGCGAAGCCCTGCGCATAGCGGCAGCCGAGGCTCGCCAGCGACGAGGCACCGGCCTCGTTCTCGACGCCGTCGGCGATGATGTCCATGTCGAGGTCCTGTGCCAGCGTGATGATGGAGCGCAGCACGCCCGGCCGCGAACGGTCGCCGAGATCGCGCACGAACACCCTGTCGACGCGCAGCGTGTCGAACGGCAGATAGCGCATCTGCGACAGGGCGAAATAGCCGGTGCCGAAACCGTCGAGCACGAGCCCCGCGCCGAGCTGGCGCAGGCGGATCAGCATCTGGGCGGCGAATTCGGGGTTTTCGGTCAGCATGGCCTCGCGGAAACCGAGCTTGAGCGACTGCGGCCGCACGGACGTGGCCGAGAGCACGCGCTTGACGTCGGCGATGAGCTCGTGCCGCAGCAGCCGCGGGCTGAACAGCGTGAGCGTGGCGAAGATCGGCGGCTCGACCTCCAGCGCCATCTGCCACGCGGCGAGCTCGCGCGCCGTGCGCTCCAGCGCATACTGGCCGATTTCCGCGATGATGCCGATGTCCTCGGCCACGGGCACGAACTCGTCGGCCTCGATGCGCCCGAGCCGCGGATGGTCCCAGTAGGGCCGCACGTCGAAGCCGGCGATGGTGCGGTCGTCGAGGCTGACGATCGGCTGGAAGATGAGGCGGATCTCGCCCCGGTCCACCGCGCGCCGCAGGTCGCCCTCAAGCGCGAGCCGCGCGAGGCGCTGGGCGCTCATGCCGGGCCGGAACACCTCGATGCGGTCGCCGCCCTGCTGCTTGGCGTTCAGCATGGCGATCTCGGCGTTCTTCAGCATGCCGCCCTCGGCCGAGGACGACTGCGCGTCGTAGAGCGCGATGCCGATGGAGGTCTTGAGGAAGATCTCCCTGTCGGCGAAGCTGACCGGCGTCGAGATGGCGCGCCGGATCATGTCGGCGAAGGCGATGATCCGCTCCGGCTCGTGCTCGGACATGAGGATCAGCCCCCATTCGTCGCCGACGAACCGCGCGATCGTGTCCTGCGGCCGCAGCAGCCGCCCGAGCCGGCGCGACAGCGTCAGCATGATCGAGTCGGCGACCGTCGGCCCCACCGAATCCACCACCTCCCGGAACCCGTCGAGATCGACATAGATGACAGTCGGGCGCATGGCCGGATTCTGGGCCGCGAACACCAGCGCCGTGTCCAGCCGGTCCTGCAGGAGCTGGCGGTTGGGCAGGCCGGTCAGTGAATCGTGCACCGCGTCGAACAGCAGCCGCTCCTCGGTGTTGCGCGCGTCGGTCACGTCGCCGAGCACGCCGACGACGCGGATCACCTCGCCGTTCGCCGCCACCACCGGGCGCGCCCGCAGGTTGAACCAGAAATACTGGCCGTCGGCGGCACGCAGCCGGAAATCGAGCGACAGGCGCCCGCGCCGCTGCTCCAGCACCGTGTCGAGGGTCGCGCGGTAGCGGTCCCGGTCGAAGGGGTGGATGGCGTCGAGCCACCTGCCGATGGAGCCCTCCAGCGCGCCGCGCGGCAGCAGGAGCTGGCTCTCCACCTCCTCGCCGACATGGATGCGGTCGGCGCTCACGTCCCAGTCGAACACCACATCGCCCGATCCCGCGAGCGCGAGCGCCTTGCGCTCGGTGTCCGACACCAGCCCCTGCGCCAGCGCGCCGCCGGCGAAGGCATGCTGCACCACGGTGAAGCCGATGAGCAGCACGATGAGCACCAGCCCGCCCATCAGGGCGGAGGGCACCAGATCGCGCGTCAGTTGCCCGTTGATGGTGAAGCCCGCGGCCGTCACCCAGACGAGCAGCAGGAACCATGTCGGGATCAGCATCACCGCCCGGTCATAACCGTGGCTCGCCAGATGCACGACGAGCAGGAAGCCGATGCCCGCTACCACCGCGATGGAGATGCGCGCCACGCCCGCCGCCACGGGCGCGTCGAACGCCGCAAGCCCCACCAGCGCGCCGAGGAACACGAGCCACGCCAGGGTGAAATGGCTGTAGCGCACATGCCAGCGGCTGAGATTGAGATAGGCGAACAGGAACACCAGCAGCGTCGCCGCCAGCACCGCCTCGGCGGCGGCGCGGTAGACGCGGTTCGTCGACAGCGCGATCGGGAAGAGCTGCTGGAAGAAGCCGAAATCGATGCAGGCATAGGCCAGCACCGCCCACGCCAGCGCCGCCGCGGCCGGGAAGATCACCGCCCCCTTGACCACGAACACCACGGTGAGGAACAGCGCCAGCAGGCCGGCGATGCCGATGATGATGCCCTTGTAGAGCGTCAGCCCGTTCGTCTTCGCCTTGTAAGCCTCCGGCTCCCAGAGATAGAGCTGGGGCAGGCCGGGCGTGCGCAGCTCGGCGATGAAGGTCACGGTCGACCCCGGATCGAGGGTGATGTTGAAGATGTCCGCGCCGGCGGCGTCCTCCCGCTCGGGCCGGATGCCCTGGCTCGCAGTGATCGCCGCGATGCGCGACGACCCGAGATCGGGCCAGATGACGCCGGAGCCCACCAGCCGGTAATGGGGCGCGACCAGGAGGCGCTCTAGCTGCTCGTCGGTATCGTTGGTGAGGGCGAACACGATCCAGTCCGGCCGCGTCCCTCCCTCGCGCGCCCGCACGGCCACGCGTCGCACGATCCCGTCCGACCCCGGCGCGGTCGATATCTGGATGAGATCGCCCTCGGACCGGTAATGCTCGACGACGGAGGTAAGGTCGATGGCGAGCGCATCCGGCGCCACCCGCACGGCCTCGACCGCCGAAGCCCGGTGCATGAGGCCGGGGGCGAGAAAAACCATTGTCGCCAGAAGAAGAACGCGGATCACAAGCAACGCACAGGTCTCGTTCTCAGTGAATCACGACCCGCTGCCGCGGACCGATTGGCGCGGGGGTGCGCCGATTGGAATTTTCGAACCAACAGGCACCCTCCCCCAGGGACGACGCCGGCCATGCAACAGCCCATCTGCCAAAGGCGTAAGCCCGACCGTTAGCACGGCAGGGGCCGACAGGCTACCGCCTTTCCATCCTTTCGACCGACGCCTCCGGGCCTTCGACCCGAGCGCTTCATCCAAACCGTCCCCCGGCTCATATCTTGTAGCGGCGCGTAAACTCGTCCTTCAACATTGCGTAGAGGAAATGGTCTTCCCACACGCCGGCAATGCAAAGATACTCTCTAGCATATCCTTCCCGCACGAACCCGACTTTTTCGAGGAGGCCGATGGAGGGAACGTTGATCGGCAGACACGACGCCTCGATGCGGCGCAAGCCCAGGGTGTTGAAGACGAAATAGGACGCCGCCACCACCGCCTTGCTCATGTATCCCTGCCGGGCGTAGCGCTCGCCCATCCAGTAGCCGAGCGTGCAGGCCTGTACCACGCCGCGGCGGACGGGGCCGAGCGTCAGCCCGCCCATGAGCGCGCCGTCCTCCTCGCGAAACAGGAAGAAGGGATAGGACGCGTCGCGCGCCACGTCCTCGTCGTACCAGGCGATACGCCGGCGAAACGCCGGGCGGGTGAGATCGTCGGTGGGCCAGGTCGGCTCCCACCGTTCGAGGAACGAGCGGCTTTCCTCCCGGATGGCGGCCCACGCCTCGAAGTCGCGCATCTGCGGCACGCGCAGGTGGATGCCGCCGCCGCGAATATAGGGTGCGGTGCTGCCGGGAGGAGAAAACCGAAACTGCGTCATGCGTCAGCCACCCCGCATCACGCGAGAGATCACGCCCGCCCTTTTCAACGGGCCTGAGGTCGGACCAATGGCCACGAAGGTGGGCTCGGATCTCATCAACGCGCTTCCCACGAATCGAACATCGCTGCTGGTTACCGCGTCAAGTTTGGCAACAACCTCATCATGCGGCAAGACCCTGCCCAAGGAAAGTACTTGCCGCGCAATCTGATCCGCGCGCGCCACCGGAGATTCGAGCGCCGACAGATGTGACATCTTCAGCTGCGCGCGCGCCCGCGCCACCTCCGTGTCGCCCGCGTCGCTCCCGGCGGCGCGCAGGCAGCCGAGCATCACCGGCAGCAGTTCGCCCACGTCGCCGGGGGCGGTTCCCGCCGCCATGCCGAACACGCCGGCATCGGAAAATCCCCAGTGAAAAGCGTCGATGGAATAGGCGAGCCCCCGCTCTTCGCGCACCTCCTGGAACAACCGCGACGACATGCCGCCGCCGAGCAGATGCGCGAACACCTGCATGGCGTAGGCCTCGCCGGCCGCGAAGGGCACGCCGCGATAACCGATGAGCAGGTGCGTCTGTTCGAGATCGCGCCCGAGGCGCTTCTCGCCGCCGCCGTAGCGCGCCGCGGCCGGCGGCTCGGGCGCCCCCTGGGGGATCGGCGCGAACAGGCGCCGCGCCAGCGCGAGCACGGTCTCGTGCTCGACCGCGCCCGCGGCCGCGATCACCATGCGCGGCGCGCGATAGTTGCGCGCCAGATAGCCGACGATCGCCTCACGCCCGAAAGCGGCAACCGACTCCGGCGTGCCGAGGATGCTGCGCCCCAGCGCCTGCCCCGGAAACGCCGCCTCCAGGAAGAGGTCGGTGGCGAGCTCATCGGGCGTATCCTCGATGGAGCCGATCTCCTGCAGGATGACGTTCTTCTCGCGCGAGAGCTCGTCCGGATCGAAGACGGAATCGGTGAGGATGTCGGCGAGGATCTCCAGCCCGAGCGCGATATCCTCGCCCATGAGGCGCACGGTGTAGGAGGTGTGCTCCACGCCGGTCTCGGCGTTGAGGTCGCCGCCGACCGACTCGATCGCCTCGACGATGGCGCGCGCGTCGCGCCCGGCCGTGCCCTTGAAGGCCATGTGCTCGAGCAGATGCGACAGCCCGTGCTCGCCGGGGAGCTCGTGGCGCGCGCCCGCGCCCACCCACACGCCGAGCGCCACTGTGGCGACATGGGGCATGGTCTCGGTGACGATCCTCAACCCGCTGTCGAGCGCCGTCAGGCGAACGCGCCCGTTACCGTCATGCATGCTTCGTCTACTGGCCCGCGCGCGCATGTTTGCGAATGTAGCTTTCCACCGTCGCCTGATTGTTGGGCAGGATGACCGTGCGCTCCGGCCGCTCGAACAGGTCCGCGAGATGCGTCGGCAGGTGGGGGTGAACGCCCGTCGCCCGCTCCACCACCGGCGGGAACTTGGCCGGATGGGCGGTCGCCAGCGCCACAACGGGCGTTGCCGGATCGCGCGCGAGCGCCTGCCTGCCGGCGCGCACCGCGATGGCGCTGTGGGGATCGAGCACATAACCCGTGCCGCGGAAGGTCGCCCCGATCTCGTCCTCGGTCTCCTGCTGCGACACGGCGGAGGCGTCGAACTCCGCGCGGATGCGCTTGAGCGGCTCATCCTCGATGGTGAAGGCGTGCGACTGGCGCAGATGCTCCATCAGGCGGCGCACGGCCGTGCCGTCGCGCCCGTAGGCGTCGAACAGCAGCCGCTCGAAGTTGGAGGAAATCTGCACGTCCATCGACGGTGCCGAGGTCGGCACGACCTGGCGCAGGTCGTAACGGCCGGTGTCGAGCGCGCGCACGAGGATGTCGTTGACGTTGGTCGCGACATGCAGCCGATCTACGGCCAAGCCCATGCGCTTCGCCACATAGCCGGCGAGCACGTCGCCGAAATTGCCGGTCGGCACCGCGAACGACACCGGCCGGTGCGGGCCGCCGAGCGAAATGGCAGCCGTGAAGTAATAGACGGTCTGGGCGATGATGCGGGCCCAGTTGATCGAGTTGACGCCCGACAGCGACAGTTCGTCGCGCACGGCGTGATCATTGAACAGCGCCTTGAGCATGTTCTGGCAGTCGTCGAACGTGCCCTCGAGCGCGATGGCGTGGACGTTGGGCGCGTCGACGGTGGTCATCTGCCGGCGCTGCACCTCGGAGACGCGGTTCAGCGGATAGAAGATGAAGATGTCGACCTGATCGAGCCCGCGGAACGCCTCGATGGCGGCGCTGCCGGTATCGCCCGAGGTGGCGCCGACGATGGTGGCGCGCGCGCCGCGCTCCTTCAGCGCGTGGTCCATGAGGCGGCCGAGCAGTTGCATCGCCACGTCCTTGAAGGCGAGCGTCGGGCCGTGGAACAGCTCCAGCAGGAACAGGTTGTCGTCGAGCTGCACCAACGGGCACACGGCATCGTGCCGGAAGGTGGCGTAGGCCTCGCGGATCATGACACCAAGCGTGTCGGGCGCGATCTCGCCCCCGGTCAGCGCGCCGACGACGCGGTTCGCGATCTCCTCATAGCTCTGCCCCGCCCAGCCGGCGATGGTGGCGGCGTCGAACACCGGGAACGCGCGCGGCACATAGAGCCCACCGTCGCGCGCCAGCCCGGTGAGCATGGCGTCGGTGAAGCCGATCTCCGGCGCTTCTCCGCGTGTCGAAATGTGCAGCAAGGAACCCTCCCCGATCGTGCATCGCGAGGGTGCGGTGCACCGCACCCTCTCCGATCTTCATCTACGCCGACCCGCCAATCGTGACAAGGACTGTCTTTGCCGGGGAACATGGCGGCGCGCGCCGTCCCCTCAGGGCGTGCGTCCGGCGAGATGCACGCGCGTCGGCTCCTCGACCACCTCCTCCGGCGCGTCGGGGCCGGGATCGTCGGGCGCGTGCGCCAGCGGGAACACCACGGTCTGCCCGTTGCGCGCCTGCCCGTCGCGGTCCCCTTCCCCGGCAGGCTTGGTGTCGGAGGGGGGCTTGGTGTCGGCGGCCGCTTTCACGTCGTCGGCGACGGTCTGCGTCTCCGCCTCCGGCACGGGCGGTTCTGGAGCCGCCGTATCGGCCGCCGCGGGCGGCGCCTGTTCGGCAACGGCGGGGGCCTCGGCTGCGGGCAACGCCTCGGCCGCAGGTTGCTCGGCCTGCGGCGCCGGCGCGGGCTCCGCTTCCGCAGGCACGTCCGGGGCCGGCGGCGGCACCGGCAGCGGGGGCGCGGAGATCGGCGCGGGCTCGCCCGCCGGTTCGGCCTCCTGCGCCGGGGCGCCCTCGCCTATCTGCTCGGCCGGCGCGGTCCATTTGAAAGCATCGATGCGGCCTGTGACCGGCGACACCGGCGCCCAGCTGTCGGCAATCACGCCATCGGCGATCCAGGCCGGATCCCGCCTTGCGCGCGAGGCGCGGCCGATCCACTCGCGCCACTCGCCGGCCGTGCCGTGCTCGGCCTCGGCGATGTCCGCCATCAGCAGGCAGGTGCGCACCGTCGGATATTCATCGAGCAGCGGCGCGATGGCGGTGCGGGCCTTCTCGAAGTCCTTGATCTCCAGCGCCGCCGCAGCCCTGACGAACCGTGATTCCGGATGGTGCGGCACGAGACGCGCCAGGGTCTGCGCGCGTTCATACCGGTCGCGGGCCGAATCGCCGGGACGCAGATCGATGTAGGCGTCGGCGATGTCAGGATGCGGCGACAGCTTCCACGCAGCCTCCAGAATCTTCGCCGCCTTGCGCAGGTTGCCCTCGTGCGACAGCAGGCGCCCGGCGAGAACGGACGCAGGCACGAGATCGGGCGCGAGCTTCACCGCCTCGCGCGCCTCGCGCAGCGCCTCCTCCGGCTCCTGCTGCTGGCGCGACAGTGCATCGGCGGTCAGCAGTACGGCGCGCAGGCGCCGCGCGGTGTCGCGGTTGATGGCCTTCTGCCGTGCCTGCCGCTCCAGCGTGGCGAGCGCGCCGCGCCAGTCCCGGTCCGCCGACTGGTATTCGAGCACGGCCTCGCTGGCCCACGCGACCTTGGGCGCGAGCTCGCTGGCGCGCTGGGCATAGGCGCGCGCGGCCTCCACATCGCCCTTGCGCCGTGCCTCGACGAACAGGCCGCGCAGGCCGAGCACGCGCGTCTCGGAGGTTTCCAGCATCTCGTTGAAGGCCGTCTCGGCGCCGGCCCTGTCGCCGGACATCTGCGCCGCCTGCGCCTTGAGCAGCAGGGTCAGCGGCTCGCGGCCGAGCAGCCGCTCGGCCTCGCCGGCATGGCGGCTGGCGCTGACGGTATCGCCGGTGCCCACCGCGATCAGCCCGCGCGACACCGAGGCGAACCCCTTCGCCTGGCGGCGCGCCCGCGACGACAGCGAGATCGCCCCCGGCAGGCCGAACACATAACGCAGCACCGCCCAGATCAGGGCAAGCGCCAGCGTCGTCGCCGCCACGGCCGCCAGCGCGACGACCACCGACGTCTCGATGCGATAGCCCTGCCAGACGACCGAGACGTCGCCGGGCCGGTCCGCCAGCCAGCCGATACCCAGCGCGAGGAGGCCGACGACAATGATGAATCCGACGATGCGCACCATGGCACTAGCCCCCTTGCCCGGCGGCGGGCAGCGCTTCGAGCGCCTGGATCTGCGCCTGCGTCAGCGCGGCGAGCGCCGCCTCGGCGTCGACGCGCCGCTGCAGCGTCTCGGCCAGCGCGCCGGTCTGCGCCCGCGCCTTCTCGGGGAGGCGGCGCCATGCGGCGAGCGCCGCCTCGGCATCATTGCGGCGCAGGAACGTCTCGACCTGCCCGGCGACGTCGGACGGGTCCGGCTCGCCGTCGACGGGGCGGATGCGCACGATCCGCGACGCGCTCGCCGCCAGCCGGTCGACGATGCCGGCATCGGCCGGCAGGTCCTCCACCTCGAAGGCGGCGGCGGAATTCGCGAAGGAGGCGGCCAGCGACGCCGGGGTCGCGACGCCGCCCGCGGCGGCGTTCAGGGGCGCGAGCGGCGTGGCGTCGACGCCGAGCCGCGACAGCGTATCGATCTCGGCCGGGAAGGCCTGCCCGCGCGCCAGCGCACCGCCGAGCCGCTCCAGGACGGCAAGGCGGGCCACGACGACGACGCGCTCGCCGGTCGCGGCAGTGGCGGCGAGCGCCCGGCGTTCCGTTTCCGTCACCGCGCCCTCGGCGGCGGTGACGCGGGTGGCAAGACGCGCGATCTCGCCCGCCTGCGTGTCGGCGGCGGCGGCAAGACGCGCAAGATCGATCTGGCCGAGCTTGTCCCGCACCGTCTCCTCCAGCCCGGCCAGGCGCTGGTTCAGGCCCGGGCGCTCCTCCAGCACCTCCCGGACGCCCGCCGGGTCGAGCGCGGCGACGGTCTCCTCGACGCCGCCGACCTGCCCGGCGACGGCCGCGACCCTGCGCCCGACCTCGGCGATCTCGCCTCCCGAGGCGGCCAATGTCTCGTTGATGCGCCCGATCTCGGCGCGCAGCTCGTCGAGGGCCGCTTCGGACACGGCGCCAGCGGCGTTCTCCGGGGGCTCGGGCGCGGCGTCGAGCTTCTGGGCCAGTTGCGCGACGCGCTCCTCCACCGCCGCGACGCGCTGGGCGACGGCGGCGTTCTGGCTGCCCGCCTCCTCGGCCGCCTGCGCGGCGGTCTCCACGTCGGTGCGGCTCGCGGCGGCGGCGACGGATCGCTCCAGCGCGGCGAAGCGCTGCTCGCTCCCCCGGTCCGCATTCAGCAGGAACGGCAGGCCAGCGCTCACGGCAGCGCCCGCAATGCCGCCGGCGAGCAGGGCGACCACCAACGCGCCCGACCGGCCCTGCGCAGCCGGCGCGGGCGGCTCCTCGGGTCTCTCTTCCTCGGCGGCAGCGGGCCGCTCGTCGACAGGCTGCTCCGCGGCGGCAGGCGGCTCCTCGGCGGCAGCAGGCTGCGCCGCCTGCGAAGGCACCTCCTCCTGCGGGGGCTGCGTGTCCTGCGCGGCAACATCGTCGGAAGCCGGCGTCGCCTGGAACGGCCCATCGGATCCTGTGAGCGTATCGGCGGGCTGCGCCTCAGCCGCGGGCTGATCCTCCACCGGCTGTTCCGCCTCGACCTTCGCCGTTTCAGGAGCCGGATCGGCCGCCGGCTCGATGGTGACGGAGAGCGGCTTCTGCTCCAGCGTCACGGGCTCGCGGCGTGACCTGGAACGACCGGTTGGGCGGTCGTTGGCGTTGCCGCCAGGCTTGTCGTCGGTCATGAGGCTGTTCCTCCGTGCAGTCTTGTCGGGGGCGCGCAAGGTCGGCCAGATGTAGCCGAGCCCCATGGCACGACAGTGAAGCCGTCATGCCCGCGTCGTCGCCCCGTTCTTACCATCGCGCCCCGGCTCATGGCGAGCCTTGCGGCCGATCAATTCCGGTGAAAAGCGCCAGCAGCGCGTCCTCGTGCGGCCGCTCGGCCACCAGAACCCTTGCCACGCCAAGGTCTTTCAGCGGTGCGGCGACGTCGTCGGAAAGCGCGTAGTGCGCCAGCGCGGCGAATGCGGGCCACAGCCCCGCCGCCGCGACGAGGTCGCACGCGGTGGCGGCGCTGCGGCGCGAATAATGCACGACCGCGTCGACGGTTCCCTCCGCCAGCGCCGCGCGCGCCGGCTCCGGCAGCGCCTGCGCCGCCCTGGCGGCGTAGACGATCCACGGCACGGGCTCGATCCCCGCTGCAGCGAGCAGCGCCGGGGTGTCGGGCTTGTGGTCGTGCCCGAGCGCCAGCAGCAGCCGCGGGCGTGGCTTCCCGCCGGACACCTCCCCCCCGAACACCTGCCCGCCGAGCACCTGCCCGCCGAGCACCTGCCCGCCGAACAGGTTCCGCGCCAGCGCCGCCAGCGAATGGCGCTCGCCGTCCGCCGCGTGCACGTGGGCGAAGCCGGCCTCGCGCGCCAGCAGGGCCGTGCGCTCGCCGACCGCGAGCAGCGGCAGCGCCTTCATCGCCTGCGGCAGACGGCCGACGCGATGCAGCGCGGCGGCGCTGGTCACGCCGATGGCGTTGAACGGCCCTTCGGGCATGGGCGCGTCGGTCGGCTCGATGCGCAGGATCGGCGCGGTCACGGCCTCCAGGCCGAACGACGCCAGCCGCGCGGCGGTGCGCAGGCCGGGCGCCCGCGGACGCAGGACGAGGACGCGCGCCACCGTCATCCGCGTCACGCCTTCCCGCCGGCGCGGTGGGGCAGCAGCGCCGGGCCGGCGCGGGCGACGACCTCGCGGCCCGCGTCCTCGCCCAATGCCCGCGCCTCGTCGAGCGCGCCGGTGCGGTCCACCGCCACCGCCTCGCTGCCATCCTCGGCGAGCAGCAGGCCGCTGAAATGGAGGCTGCCCTCCACGATCCGCGCGTAACCGGCGATGGGCGTGCGGCACGAGCCGTCGAGCACGCGCAGGAACGCCCGCTCGACCTCGAGCGCAATGCCGGTGGGCGCATGGGCAATGGCGGCCACCGCCGCGCGCACGGCCTCGTCCTGCGCACGCGTGACGACGGCGATCGCGCCCTGGCCGATGGCGGGCAGCATCGTTTCGACCGGGATCGGCGCGGCCGCCCTGTGGGCGAGGCCGAGGCGGTTGAGGCCGGCCATGGCGAGCAGCGTGGCGTCGATCTCGCCCGCCTCGATGCGTTGCAGGCGGGTGCCGACATTGCCGCGCAGCAGCGTGATGCGCAGGTCCGGCCGCAGCCGCAGCACCTGCGCCTGCCGCCGCAGCGAGGCGGTGCCGACCACTGCGCCGGCGGGAAGCCCGGCGAGCGACGTCGCCGTGAGACTGATGAAGGCGTCGCGCACGTCCTCGCGCGGCAGACAACCGGCGATGACGAGGCCCTCCGGCAGGTCGGTCGGCAGATCCTTGGCGGAGTGCACGGCGAGATGCGCGCGCCCGTCGATGAGCGCGGCGTCGAGCTCCCTGGTGAACAGCCCCTTGCCGCCGGCTTCCGACAGCGCCCGGTCCTGGATCAGGTCGCCGGTGGTCTTGATCGCCTCGATCGCGATTCCGTGCACCGCGCCCTGCGGCGCTTCGCCGGCGGCCTCGCCGGCGTTTGCCGCCACCTCGTCTCCCGTCAGACGGGCGAAGAGCCGCCAGGCCACCTGCCGCGCCTGTGCCAGCGCCAGCGGGCTGCCGCGCGTGCCGATCACGAGCGGGGCCGGCAGGAGGTGTGGCGGCAGAACGTTCGGCGGGAGATGCGACGACACGGCGATTCGTTCCTTTCCGGGCTGGCCAGTCCATACGCGAGCGGTTTACGCCGCCACGGTCCGCGCCGCTACCGGCAATGTCGCGGCGGCGGGATTGCCGCCGTTTGCCGACGACTATAGGGTGAGGTAAACGGAAAGCGAAATCCATGCGCGGCATCGCCGCGCAAAACGACAAAATGGCGGCGATGCCGCGCGAGACGAAGACGATTGGTGAAACCCGTATATGCGTGTCCTTGGCATTGAATCCACCTGCGACGAAACCGCAGCCGCCGTCGTCGAGGCGGATGACAACGGCCGCGGCCACATCCTGTCCAATGCCGTCCTGAGCCAGATCGCCCAGCACGCGGCCTATGGCGGCGTCGTGCCGGAGCTTGCCGCGCGCGCCCATGTCGAGGTGATCGACCACATCGTCGCCCGCGCCCTGAACGAGGCCGGCGTGAGGCTCGCCGACATCGACGGCGTCGCGGCCGCCGCCGGGCCGGGGCTCATCGGCGGGGTGATCGTCGGGCTGACGACCGCCAAGGCGCTGGCGCTCGTCACCGGCAAGCCGTTCATCGCCGTCAACCATCTGGAAGGGCATGCGCTGACGCCCCGCCTCACCGACAACGTGGCCTTCCCCTATCTGCTGCTGCTGGTGTCGGGCGGGCACACCCAGCTCGTCGCGGTGCGCGGCGTCGGCGACTACGTGCGGCTCGGCACGACCATCGACGACGCCATCGGCGAGGCCTTCGACAAGACCGCCAAGATGCTGGGCCTCCCCTATCCCGGCGGGCCGGAGGTGGAGAAGCAGGCGCTGAGGGGCGACGGCGAGCGATTCGCCCTGCCCCGGCCACTGAAGGGCCGCGCGGCGCCGGATTTCTCGTTGTCCGGGCTCAAGACCGCGGTGCGCATCGAGGGCGAGCGGGTGTCGCCGCTGAGCAGCACCGACATCGCCGACCTGTGCGCGTCCTTCCAGGCGGCGATCGTCGACATCGTCATCGACCGCACCCGCGCCGGGCTGCGCGCTTTCGAGGCCGTGGCGGGGCGGCCCAACGCGCTCGTGGTCGCGGGGGGCGTCGCCGCCAACGGCGCGATCCGGGCGGCGCTGCACCAGCTCGCCACCGAGACCGGCATCAGGCTCGTCACGCCGCCACCGGCGCTGTGCACGGACAACGGCGCGATGATCGCCTGGGCGGGGCTCGAGCGTCTGCGCCTCGGCGTCACCGACGATCTCGCGACACCCGCCCGCGCCCGCTGGCCGCTCGACAGCGTCAAGGCGCAAGTGGTGGGGGAAGCGGCGGCGGCGGAAGTGGCGGCGGGGGTTGCGCCCGCACCTGGCAAGGCGGTCGCGGCATTGGCCCAGGAGCTGCCCGCATGAGCATTCTCGGCCGCCCCATCGCGGTGCTGGGCGCCGGCGCCTGGGGCACGGCGCTGGCCAATTCCATCGCCCACAAGGGCCACGCGGCGGTGCTCATCGACCGGGACGCCGCACGCGCCCGCACGATCGGGCAGACGCGCGAGAACGTGCGCGCCCTGCCCGGCATCCTGCTGTCGCCCAATGTCGAGGTGACGGCGGACGTGTCGTCGCTGTCCATCGCCGCGGCGGTGCTGCTCGCCGTGCCGGCCCAGCAGATGCGCGCCGCGCTGCAATCGGTCGCGCGCGTCGTGCCCTTCGGCACGCCGCTCATCGTCTGCGCCAAGGGCATCGAGCGCGAGACCGGCCTGTTCATGACCGATGTCGTGGCCGCTACGGTGCCCGCCGCCATCCCCGGCATCCTGTCGGGGCCGAGCTTCGCCGCCGACGTGGCGCGCGGCCTGCCCACCGCCGTCATCCTGGCGAGCCGCGACCTGCCGCTGGCGGCCTCCCTGGCACACGACCTGTCGAGCACGACGCTGCGCGTCTATCACGGCGCGGACGTGCGCGGCGTGGAGATCGGCGGCGCGGCCAAGAACGTGCTCGCCATCGCCTGCGGCATCGTCAACGGCCGCCGGCTCGGCGAGAGCGCGCGTGCCGCGCTGGTGGCGCGGGGCTTCGCCGAGATCACCCGTTTCGCGCGGGCGATGGGCGCGCGCGCCGAGACGCTGATGGGCCTGTCCGGCCTCGGCGACACGGTGCTGACGTGCGGGTCGAGCCAGTCGCGCAACTTCGCCTTCGGCGAGGCGCTCGGGCGCGGCGTCCCTCCGTCGCAGGCGGCCGGGGGCAAGCTGGTGGAAGGGGCGCTCACGGCCTCCGCCCTCATCGCCAAGGCGCGGTCGGTCGGGGTCGAGATGCCGGTCAGCGAGGCCGTCGAGGCCGTGGTGGACGACCGCCTTACCGTCGATCAGGCGATCGAGGCGCTGATGACGCGCCCGCTCAAACCGGAGGCATGAAATGGCGCACTGGCTCTACAAATCCGAACCCGACGCCTGGTCGTGGGACCAGCAGGTGGCGCGCGGCGCGACAGGCGAACCGTGGAACGGCGTGCGCAATTTCCTCGCCCGCAAGCATCTGCAGGCGATGAGGACCGGCGACCAGGGGTTCTTCTACCACTCCAACCACGGCAAGGCGATCGTCGGCATCGTCGAGGTGATCCGGGAATACTACCCCGACCACACCGACGAAACCGGGCGCTTCGGCATGGTGGACCTCAGGGCGGTGCGGCCGCTCGAGCGCCCGGTGACGCTCGACGAGATCAAGAAGGAGCCCCGCCTCGCGGACATGGTGCTGGTCAACAACTCCCGTCTGTCGGTCCAGCCGGTGACGGACGAGGAGTGGGCCGTCGTGCTCGAACTCTCCGAAAAATAATTCCCATTGCAGCAGGCGCCTTAGCACAAAGTGGAATCCCTCAAAGGCTTGCGGCGAGGCGGTTTCTGCGCCTACATTCCGACCACGGATCCGGAAAAGGATCATGATCAATAATCCGCGGAGCGATAATCGCACTGAGCTTATTGCGGACGGGCGGGAGAGAAGCGATGACAGAGAATATCCACAAAGTCACCGAGGAGTGGGCAAAGCGGGCGCTCATCGACGAGAAGACCTACCACGAGTGGTATGCGCAGTCGATCGACGACCCGGAAGGCTTCTGGGGTGAGCACGGCAAGCGGCTCGACTGGTTCACGCCCTATACGACAGTCAAGAATACGTCTTTCGAGCCGGGCAACATCTCGATCCGCTGGTTCGAGGACGGCACCCTCAACGTCGCGTACAACTGCATCGACCGCCATCTGCCCCATCGCGCCAACCAGACGGCGATCATCTGGGAAGGCGACGATCCGTCGGAGTCGCGCCACATCACCTATCAGGAGCTGCACGACCGCGTGGCGGAACTCGCCAACGTGCTGCGCAACCGCGGCGTGGAGAAGGGCGACCGGGTCACCATCTATCTGCCGATGATCCCCGAGGCGGCCTTCGCCATGCTGGCCTGCGCGCGCATCGGCGCCATCCATACCATCGTCTTCGCCGGCTTCTCGCCCGACTCTCTCGCCAGCCGCATCGAAGACGCCGGCTCCAAGTTCGTCATCACGGCCGACGAGGGCCTGCGCGGCGGCCGCAAGGTGCCGCTGAAGGCCAACGTCGACGCGGCGCTGAAGCGCGTCTCCGGCGTCGACCATGTCGTCGTGGTGCGCCGCACCGGCGGCGACGTCAACATGGAGCCGGGCCGCGACGTCTGGTATCACGAGGCCGTCGAGCAGGTCACGACCGAGTGCCCGCCGGTCGAGGTCAACGCGGAAGACCCGCTGTTCATCCTCTACACCTCCGGCTCCACCGGCAAGCCGAAGGGCGTGCTGCACACCACCGGCGGCTATCTCGTCTTCGCCTCCATCACCCATCAGTACGTCTTCGACTACCACGAGGGCGACATCTACTGGTGCACGGCGGACGTGGGCTGGGTGACGGGCCACAGCTACATCGTCTACGGCCCTCTCGCCAACGGCGCCACCACGCTGATCTTCGAGGGCGTGCCGACCTATCCGGACATCTCCCGCTTCTGGCAGGTGGTGGACAAGCACAAGGTCAACATCTTCTACACCGCGCCCACCGCCATCCGCTCGCTGATGCAGGCGGGCGAGGAGCCGGTGAAGAAGACCTCGCGCGCTTCCCTGCGGCTGCTCGGCTCGGTCGGCGAGCCGATCAACCCCGAGGCGTGGGAATGGTACTATCGCGTCGTGGGCGACAGCCGCTGCCCGGTCGTCGACACCTGGTGGCAGACGGAGACCGGCGGCATCCTGATCACGCCCCTGCCCGGCGCCATCGCCCAGAAGCCCGGTTCCGCGACGCTGCCGTTCTTCGGCGTGAAGCCCGCCATCGTCGACAACGAGGGCAAGGTGCTCGACGGCGCGGCCGAGGGCAACCTCGTGATCACCGACAGCTGGCCGGGCCAGATGCGCTCCGTCTACGGCGATCACAAGCGCTTCGAGGAAACCTATTTCTCCACCTATCCCGGCGTCTACTTCACCGGCGACGGCGCGCGGCGCGACGCGGACGGCTACTACTGGATCACCGGGCGCGTCGACGACGTCATCAACGTCTCCGGCCACCGCATGGGCACGGCGGAGGTCGAATCCGCGCTCGTCGCCCATCCCAAGGTGTCGGAAGCGGCTGTGGTCGGCTATCCGCACGACATCAAGGGCCAGGGCATCTACGCCTATGTCACGCTGATGGAGGGCGAGGAATCGACAGACGAACTGCGCAAGGAGCTCGTCGCCTGGGTGCGCAGGGAGATCGGCCCCATCGCCTCGCCGGACCTCATCCAGTTCGCGCCCGGCCTGCCCAAGACCCGTTCGGGCAAGATCATGCGCCGCATCCTGCGCAAGATCGCCGAGGACGAGTTCGGCAATCTCGGCGACACCTCGACGCTGGCCGATCCGACCGTGGTCGACGATCTGGTCAACAACCGCCAGAACCGCCACGACTGAGGCGATCTGTCGCCAAAGACAACCCCGGCGTTTGCGGACGCCGGGGGATGTCCACCATGCGCAGGGTAACACGTGCGCGGGGTAGGAAAGCCGCTCTTTCTCCTGGTCGGAAAAGGGGGCTATAGTTAATTATGACTAGTTTGTTTGAACATGCCATTGAGCGCGTGCGCGCTCTCCCCCCGACGTACAGGACGATTTCGCCCGTGTCCTGCTGAGGCTCGCGGGGGATGACGGGCCTACCTGTCAACTCACGCACGAGGAAGAAGCCTCGCTTGCGGGGATCGCTGTCGCAAGCGGAGCGAGGCGAGTTCGCGACTGACGAACAGATACGGGCAATTGGGGTGAAGCACGGCCTTTAAAAATTCGCTTTACCCGTAAAGCCGCAGAGGAACTGGACAAGGTGCTTGCCGGCATTGCCGGGCACGCGCCGCGCAGCCCGCAAGCCGTCTCCGATGCCGGGGCAGCCGCGATAGAGCGGCGGACGGGTTCTCCATCTACTATGTTACCGGCCGATCAGAAATCGCTCGCGATGCCCTTGACTTCCCAATCGTCATAGCGCACCGGTTCCAGTCCGCCGCGACCGTTGATCTCGCGATGCCGGGCGAGTTCGTTCGCCTTGCCGTCGATCTCGGCCCGACGCTTGGCGGCTTCCGCCAGCGCGCGCTCGGCCGCGGGCGTCAGCCGCTTGCGGGCCGCGGGCTGGTCTGCGGGCGGCTTGTCCGACGGTTTGTCCAGCGGCGATGCCATGGTGCCTCCTGACCGGCGAATGGGATGGATCACCGCGTATATTAAGGAAACATCTGCGTGCAACGCAACCGGCCGCGTGACGGCGTCTCCCCGAACACGAATTCCCGCCATGGCGTTTCACACCATGCCGTCGACGGCCGGCGCGCGCCGCCCGTGCCGCGCGGGCTCGCGCCGCGCCGCGTCGCGGCCTTCATCCTGCGCGACGTCACCGAGGCGCGCCTGCCCCTCGACGAGGCGCTCGACCGGCAGTTCAGCGAGGGCGAGGGCGCGGCGCTCGACGAGCGCGACCGGGCGCTGGCCCGCGCCATCGTCACCGCCGCGCTGCGCCGGCTCGGCACCATCCACGCGGCGCTCGACGAACGCATGCCGAAGGGCATTCCGCCCAAATCGGGCTGGCTTGCGGAGATCCTGATCGTCGGCGCGGCGCAGATCCTGCTGCTCGACATTCCCGACCGCGCCGCCGTCGATCTCGCCGTGCATCACGCGCGGGCGGACCGGCGCGCCTTCCCCTATGCCAAGCTGGTGAATGCCGTGCTGCGCCGGGTGGCGGAAGCGCGCGAGGCGATCCTGGCCGATACGGACGTCGTCGACACGCCCCGCTGGCTGTTCGAACGCTGGCAGCGGATCTATGGCGAGGCGACCGCGCGGGCGATCGCCGAGGCGCAGAGGCGCGAGCCCGGCATCGACATCAGCGTGAAATCCGACGCGCCCGGCTGGGCCGAGCGCCTCAGCGGCGTGCTGCTGCCGACCGGCGCCGTCCGCCTCGTCGACCGGGCGCGCGTGTCGACGCTGCCGGGCTACGATGAGGGCGCGTGGTGGGTGCAGGACGCCGCCGCGAGCCTCCCCGCGCTGCTCATCGGCGCGCGGGCGGGCGAGCGCGTGCTCGACCTGTGCGCGGCGCCCGGCGGCAAGACGGCGCAGCTCGCGGCCGCCGGCGCGGCGGTGACGGCCGTGGACCGCTCGCCGGAACGGCTGGAGCGTCTGCAGGAGAACCTGCGCCGCCTCGGCCTGCAGGCGAAGGTCGTCGCGGCCGACGCGCGCGATTTCTCGGATACGCCCTTCGACGCCGTGCTGCTCGACGCGCCCTGCTCCGCCACCGGCACCATCCGCCGTCATCCGGACGTCGCCTGGATCAGGGGACCGCAGGAGATCGCGAGCCTCGCCACGCTGCAAACCGCCCTGCTCGACCACGCCGCGACCCTTGTGGCCAGGGGCGGGCGGCTCGTCTACAGCACCTGCTCGCTCGAGCCGGAGGAAGGCGAGGAACAGATCGTAGCCTTTCTCGCCCGCCATCCCGATTTCGCCCGCTCGCCCGTCGGCGCGAGCGAGATCGGCGGGTTGAGCGAGGCCATCACCCCCGCCGGCGAGCTGCGCACGCTGCCCCACCACCTGCCCCACGAGACGGCGCGCCTCGCCGGCCTCGACGGCTTCTTCGCCGCGCGGCTCGTGCGCGAGGTGGGCTGAACCCCTGAAGAGCGGTCGCCGCGCAGCAGGGAATAAACAGGTGCAGAACCTGTGAATTCGCTGTGGATAACACAGTGCGTTAACCCGTCATTAATGGTGCTTGGCGGAAATTTTCGCGCCGCCATCCCGAACCTCGCGTCCCGGTGTAGAATGGCCCCGTTGGCCAAACGATCACTGGCCGAACATCGCCCAGGGAATGAGTATTGACGGGGTCCGGCATGGCCTTTATGGCATCTGGAGAGCATCACGGCTATTCTCATGACGCCGGCGAGACGCAGCCGCGGCACGAGACCAAAAAGCGTGCGCGCCGGCGGTCGGCGCGGCACCTGTCCCTGCTGTCGTTCGCGCTGAGCGCCATCCTGTTCGTCGGCCTTGCCGCGATCGTGCTGCTCGACATCGCGCCCGCTGAGCGTGAGACGCGGGCGGCACGGCCGGGGGCCCTCACCTACGCCGCTCCGCCGACGCCGGCCATCGACGGGCTGACGCAAAAGCCGGACATCTGGACCGAGGTTGCCGATCCTGTGCCGCTGTTCAAGGTGCGCTCGCTCGAAGTCGTCGACCTTCCCGCGAGCTACGGCGTGCGCGAGCACGGCCGCGGCGGGCGGCTCGACCTGTTGAGCTTCGGCGATTTCGCCGGCCCCGGCCTGCATCTGCATCTCGTCGTCTACCGCATGGGGGGCGAGGCGGCGCCGCCCTCGACGCTCTTTGTCGATCTGGCGCGCCGAGCGGCGGAATCGGGCGTGGGCGTGACCGGAATCGGCACCACGATCACCCACGACACCAAGTTCGGCACGGCCGAGATCGCCGGCGTCGAGCTCAGCCTCGACGGCCGCGAGCGCGCCTGCCAGGCTTTTCGCGTTGACGTCGCCGCCACCGACGCGACGCGTCAGATCCTCGGCTGGACATGCGACGACGAGCCCGTGACCGCACCCGAGATCGCCTGCTTCATCGACCATCTCGCCCTGACCGAAGCGGCGACCGAGCCGCGGCTCGTGGCCCTGTTCGAGACCGCCGCCCGGCGGCAGCGGCCGGAATGCGGCGGCGTGCCGCTGCCCGTGCCGCCGAAGGGTGCGTGAGATCCCGGCCCAGAGCGCGTTCCGATCAAATGGAATCATTTGATCGATAAGAATTCGCTCAAAATCAAAAAGTTAGATCGTGTCGGCGTTTCCATGAAACGCCGACACGATCTAATGCGTCAGGGTTTCCAGCTCGCGGATGACGGCGTCGCCCACCTCGCCGGTGCTCACCGCGTTGGCGCCGGGGGCCGCGATATCCTTGGTGCGAACGCCCGCCGCCAGCACGTTGGCGACGGCCTTCTCCACGAGGTCCGCCTCCTGCTTGAGCCCGAACGAGTAGCGCAGCGCCATGGCGAAGGAGCCGATCATGGCGAGCGGATTGGCGAGCCCCTGCCCTGCGATGTCGGGCGCGGAGCCGTGCACCGGCTCGTAGAGCGCGCGGCGCGTGCCGGTGACCGGGTCTTCCGCCCCGAGCGACGCCGAGGGCAACATGCCGAGCGAGCCGGTGAGCATCGCCGCCACGTCCGACAGGAGGTCGCCGAACAGGTTGTCGGTGACGATGACGTCGAACTGCTTCGGGTTGCGCACGAGCTGCATGCCGCAGTTGTCGGCGAGGATGTGCTCCAGCGCGACGTCCTGATAGTCCTTGTGCACCTCGGTGACGACCTGATGCCACAGCACGCCGGTCTTCATGACGTTGCGCTTCTCGGCCGAGGCCACGCGGCCCTCCCGCTGGCGCGCCAGCTCGAACGCCACGCGCGCGATGCGCTCGATCTCGTGGGTGGTGTAGATCTGCGTATCGACGGCCCGCTTCTCGCCGTTCTCCAGCGTGACAATCTCCTTGGGCTCGCCGAAATAGACGCCGCCCGTGAGCTCGCGCACGATGACGAGGTTGAGTCCGTCGACATATTCGCGCTTGAGCGCGGACGCCTCCGACAGCGCCGGGTAGCAGATCGCCGGGCGCAGATTGGCGAAGAGCCCGAGGTCCTTGCGCAGCCGCAGCAGGCCCGCTTCCGGACGCTCGTTGTAGGGCACGCCATCCCACTTGGGCCCGCCGACCGAGCCGAACAGCACCGCGTCCGCCGCGAGCGCCCGGTCCATGGTAGCGTCCGTGACCGGCACGCCGTGCGCGTCATAGGCCGCGCCGCCGACGAGGTCCTTCTCGATCTCGAACTGCGCCAGGCCGCGTTTCGAGAACCACGCCACCAGCTTCTCGACTTCGCCCGCCACCTCGGGGCCGATGCCGTCGCCCGGCAGGATCAACAGATTATGGGATGTCATCGATCGACGCCTCGTTCATTTGTTTTCTCACCGGCGCAGGCGAGTCGCCCCGCCCCGCTCCCCTCTGTTACACCTTCCGGCGCCGACAGAGCAGCGAATCCAAATTCGCTGCGCTATCTTTTTGTTTGAGCATCAAACCCGTCCGGAAAACGGGATCGTTTTCCGGTTTGAGCTGGGCCCATTGCCTAAACCCACGGACGCTCCACGGCGTTGTGCGCTTCGTAGTTCGCGATCTGCTGCGTCTTCTCCATGGTCAGGCCGATGTCGTCGAGACCGTTGAGCAGGCAGTGCTTGCGGAAGGCGTCGATGTCGAAGGGGATCACCTCGCCGTCGGCGGCCGAGATCGTCTGCGCCTCGAGATCGACGGTGAGGCGAGCGTTTCCGCCCCGGCGCGCGTTCTCCAGCAGCAGGTCGAGCTGTTCGGGCGTGACCCGGATCGGCAGGATGCCGTTCTTGAAGCAGTTGTTGTAGAAAATGTCGGCGAACGACGTCGAGATGACGCAGCGGATGCCGAAGTCGAGCAGCGCCCAGGGCGCATGCTCGCGCGAGGAACCGCAGCCGAAATTGTCGCCCGCGACCAGGATCTCCGCGTTGCGGTAGGCCGGCTTGTTGAGCACGAAATCCGGATTCTCGGAGCCGTCCTCGTTGAAGCGCAGCTCGGCGAACAGGCCGCGCGAGAGGCCGGTGCGCTTGATCGTCTTCAGAAACTGTTTCGGAATGATCATGTCGGTGTCGACGTTGACGATCTCCAGCGGCGCCGCCACGCTCGTCAACTGGGTGAATTTTTCCATGGTCGAAATCCTGTGTGTCGAAATCCTGCCGGCCGGCGCCGTTCCGCCGGCCCTGTGAAATCAGTCGCTCACGCGTCGCCGTCCGCTTCCGCCTGGCTCTCGATGGCTTCCATGTCCTCGTCCGAGAGGCCGAAGTGGTGGCCGATCTCGTGCACGAGCACATGGGTGATGAGGCCGCCCAGCGTTTCCTCATGATCGGCCCAGTAGTCGAGAATGGGCCGGCGGTAGAGGAAGATCGTGTTGGGCATCTGCCCGGTCCACAGGTTGCCGCCGCCTTGCGCCAGCCCGCTGCCGTGGAACAGGCCGAGCAGGTCGAACGGCGACTCGCACTCCATGATGTCGAGCGTCTCGTCGTCGGGAAAATCCTCGATGCGGATGACGACGTCGCGCGCCATGTCCCGGAACGCCTGCGGCAGGGAGGCGAAGGCGGCGGCCGCCAGATCCTCGAACACGTCGAGGCCCGGCGCCATCACCTCACGCCAGCGCATCGCACCCGAGCGGCTCGCATCCGACCGGCTCATGGCTCACCCCGCAATTGCAGCAGGAGAAGCAGGAGCAGGACGGCCGCCGCGAGGAAGCCAAGCGCCCGGCCGATGCGCCTGCCCCACAACTCGATCGGATCGGGCGCCTCGCCTGCCATCGTCAGCGCCAGTCGCGCACGTCCACGAAGCGCCCGGCAATCGCGGCGGCTGCCGCCATCGCCGGCGAGACGAGGTGCGTGCGGCCCTTGAAGCCCTGCCGGCCCTCGAAATTGCGGTTCGATGTCGAGGCGCAGCGCTCGCCCGGCTCCAGCTTGTCGGCGTTCATGGCAAGGCACATCGAGCAGCCCGGCTCGCGCCATTCGATGCCCGCATCAATGAAGACGCGGTCGAGCCCCTCGGCCTCCGCCTGCAGCTTGACGAGGCCCGAGCCGGGCACGACCATGGCCTTGACCCGCTCGTTCACCCGGTGCCCGGCGACGATGCGCGCCGCCGTGCGGATGTCCTCGATGCGGCCGTTGGTGCAGGAGCCGATGAACACGCGGTCGATCCCGATATCGGTGATCTTCGTGCCCGGCGTCAGGCCGATGTAGTCGAGCGCGCGCCACTTCGCCTGCCGCTTCATCTCGTCCGCGATCTCGTCGGGGTTCGGCACCACGCCCGTGACCGACACCACGTCCTCCGGGCTCGTGCCCCAGGTGACGATGGGCGGCAGGCGCGCGCCGTCGAGCTTGACCTCGCGGTCGAAGAACGCGCCTTCGTCCGTGCGCAGGCTGTCCCAGTAGCGCACGGCCGCGTCCCACGCATCCCCGCGCGGGGCCTTTGGGCGATCCTTGAGATATGCGTAGACCTTCTCGTCCGGCGCCACCATGCCGGCGCGCGCACCGCCCTCGATGGTCATGTTGCACACGGTCATGCGCCCCTCGACCGACAGCGAGCGGATCGCCTCGCCGGCGAACTCGACGACGTGGCCGGTGCCGCCCGAGGTGCCGATCTCGCCGATGATGGCGAGCACCACGTCCTTGGCCGACACGCCCTCGGGCAACTTGCCGTCGACGGTGACACGCATGTTGCGCGCCTTCGTCTGGATCAGCGTCTGGGTGGCGAGCACGTGCTCCACCTCGGAAGTGCCGATGCCGTGGGCCAGCGCGCCGAACGCGCCGTGGGTCGAGGTGTGGCTGTCGCCGCAGACGATGGTCGTGCCCGGCAGCGTGAAGCCCTGCTCGGGGCCGACGACGTGGACGATGCCCTGGCGCTTGTCCAGCTCGTTGTAATATTCGAGGCCGAAGTCCCTGGCGTTCACCGCCAGCGCCTCGACCTGCTGGGCGCTTTCGGGATCGTCGATGCCCTTGGAGCGGTCTGTCGTGGGCACGTTGTGATCCACCACCGCGAGTGTGCGGCCAGGCGCACGCACCTTGCGGCCCGCGACCCTGAGCCCCTCGAAGGCCTGCGGGCTCGTGACCTCGTGCACGAGATGGCGGTCGATGTAGAGCAGGCAGGTGCCGTCCTCCTGCTCGGAAATGACGTGGTCGTCCCAGATCTTGTCGTAAAGCGTGCGGGGTTTTTTGTGGTTCTGGCTGGCGCTCATGGCCTTACCTTCAATATCGCGCGACTGCCGCCGGAGGGGCGCATCGTCTTGAAAAAAGCGAGAGAGAGTTCAAAAAATGGACCGCGCGTCGGGTCAACGCGGCCGACACTGACGCCGGTCCTTCCGGCGTCAGCGAATAAGGCCCGCGGCAAGCGACGCGGTAAAACGCCCGAAGAACCGCCACGGCAGACGGGCGTGATCGTGCAATGCGGCAAACTCCTGCGTCGTCGGCCACTTGCGCCGAGCAACGTTGCGCGCCAGCGGGCGAACCACCGATTTTTCAGGCACAGGCGTCGTCATGAGAATTGTTCTTATCACAGCCCCGATGCGGTAACAAATGCTTTTATACAGGCCGGAAAAACGCAACAAAAAAACAAAAAGGGCAGCGCCGCTCACGCGGGCCGCCCCTCGATACACGCCTGCCGCCGGCGTCTTACTCCGCCGCGGGAGCCGCATCCTTGTTCTCGCTCTTCTTGGCGAGACGGTTGCGGTCGACGCGCTCGGCGATACGGGCGGACTTGCCGCGACGGTCGCGCAGGTAATACAGCTTGGCGCGACGCACGCGGCCGCGGCGCACGACCTTGATCGAATCGATGATCGGCGAGTAGATCGGGAACACGCGCTCCACGCCCTCGCCATAGGAAATCTTGCGCACGGTGAAGCTCTCGTGCAGGCCGGAACCGCCGCGGGCGATGACGACGCCCTCATAGGCCTGAACGCGGGAGCGCTCGCCTTCCTTCACGCGGACGTTCACGATGACCGTGTCGCCGGGCTGGAACTCGGGGATCGCACGGGCTGCGGAAAGCTTTTCAATCTGCTCTTTCTCGAGCTGTTCGATGATGTTGCTCATTGGTCCTTGACTCCTGCCGACGCACCTTGCGGTGCAGCGTTTCGGCGCGCTGTTTTCAGTTGATTCCCCCACGGGCCGCCGAACAGCAAGCCGACGCGGAGGATGGTGGCCTATACACGAGCGTGGCGCGGTTGTCGAGGTGCTTACATATTCTTCCCGCGACAGCCGCCACTCGCGCCCGCCGACCGGATGGGGTAGAATGATCACAAAATAGGAAAGTCCATCATGAGCAACGTCAACGGCGACCTGATACTGGAACATTTGAAGCGGATTCAGGCGAAGCTCGATGCCTTGCAGGAAGGGCAGAACGACCTGAAAGTGCGCCTGTCCGAATTGTCGGAGCGCACCGCCGCCCAATGGGCCGCCGACGCATGACAGGATGGACGCGCGGATCGCCTCGAAGCGCGCTTGCAGCGGATCGAGGCACGGCTGGATCTGATTAGCTGAGCTCCAACGTGCGGCCATCGTGCCTGCAATCAGCGATTGTCGCTATCTTTACGGAAACTCGGGAATAAATCCGGCCGTCTCTCGCGCGTGATCCGTTCCGCTTCCTCGCGCCGGAAGCGGGCGACGGCGGCATGGTTGCCCGACAGCAGCACGTCGGGGATCGCCCGCCCCTCCCATTCGCGCGGGCGGGTATAGTGGGGGTATTCGAGCAGGCCGGCCTCGAAGCTCTCCTCCGTGCCGGACTGGTCATGGCCCATGACGCCCGGCAGCAGCCGCACACAGGCGTCGAGCAGCACCATGGCGGCAAGCTCGCCGCCCGAGAGCACGTAGTCGCCGATTGACACCTCCTCAAGGCCGCGCCCGGCGATCACCCGCTCGTCGACGCCCTCGAAACGCCCGCAGACGACGACGACGCCCGGCCCCTCGACGAGTTCGCGCACACGCGCCTGCGTCAGCGGCCGGCCGCGCGGGCTCATCAGCAGGCGCGGCCGTGGATCGCCGGCGGGGCTCACCGCATCGACGGCCGCCGCCAGCACGTCGGCGCGCAGCACCATGCCGGGACCGCCGCCCGCCGGCGTGTCGTCCACGCTGCGGTGGCGGCCGAGGCCGTGATGGCGGATGTCATAGGCATCGAGCGCCCAGTCGCCGCGCCGCAGCGCCTCGCCGGAGAGGCTGATGCCGAGCGGCCCCGGAAACATCTCCGGAAACAGCGTCAGCACGCTGGCCCGCCAGCCGGCGGCGTCACTCGCGGGGTGCGTCATCGTCGCCATCGCTGAACAGCCCTTCCGCCGCCACCACGATGCGGCCCCCGGCGACGTCCACCACCGGCACGAAGGCCTTGGTGAACGGCAGCAGCGCATTGGGCCGGCGCCCGAGGGCGGGCACGGGCGCGATCTCGATCACGTCGCCGCCGCCGAAATCGTGGAACGCCACCAGACGCCCGATGACGGCGCCCGCCTCGTCCTCGACGCGCGCGCCGATGACGTCGGCCTGCAGGAATTCGTCTTCCTCGAGTTCCACCTGCAGCCGCTCGCGCGGCACGTAGAGGCGCACGCGGTTCAGCGCCTCCGCCGCCTCGCGGCTCGCGACCCCCTCGACCCGGGCGACGAACATGTCGTGCGTGCCCGAAACCGGCCGCAGGCCGAGAAGGACGACAGGCGCGCCGCTCTCCGTCTCCAGGGGGTTGTAGGTGACGATGGCGGCGGGATCGCCGGTATGCGACTTCAGACGCACCTCGCCACGGACGCCATGGGCGCGGCCGAACTCGCCAACAAGGATGCGATCCTGGACGCGGCCGCGCTTGGTCTCAGCCATGATCCGCGTCCGTCACGCTCACGCTTCCGCGGCTTCTTCCGCGGGGGCGGCCGCAGCAGCGGCCCGCTCGGCGCGCTCGGCCGCGCGCTCCTGCGCCTTCTTGCCGGGCTCGGCCTTCTTCGGGTTGCTGCGGGTCGGGCGGGTCGCCACGCCGGCGCCATCGAGGAAGCGCAGCACGCGGTCGGTCGGCTGCGCGCCCTTCGCCAGCCACTCCCTGGCCTTCTCGGCGTCGAGCGTGATACGGGCCGGATCGTCCTTCGCCTTCAGCGGATCATAGGAGCCGATGCGGTCGATGAAACGGCCGTCACGCGGCGCGCGCGCATCCGCAACCACGATACGGTAATAGGGGCGCTTCTTGGCGCCGCCACGGGCGAGACGAATCTTGAGAGCCATATTGAATTTTTCCCTTTAACTGACTGATATATAAAACGATACTGCTACTTCTTCTTGCCGAATGGATTGCCGAACAGCCCCGCCGGCGGTTTTCCGGCAATCGGCTTGCCGAGGCCAGGCAGGCCCGTCGGCAAACCGCCGCCCGGCCGGCCGAGCCCCGGAAGGCCACCGCCCGGCGGCAGGGACGGCAACCCGCCCGGGGCGCCGCCGCCGGGGATGCCTCCGGGCATGCCGCCGGCGAGCCCCGCCGGCAACTGCTTCTTCATTTCCTCCAGAGCCTCCGGCGTGATCCTGGAAGGATCGATCTGCGGCATGCCGCCGCCGAGCCCGAACATGTTGCCGAGCGCGCCGGCGATGCCACCACGCCCGCCCTTGCCCATGGCCTTCATCATGTCCGCCATCTGGCGGTGCATCTTGAGGAGCTTGTTGACGTCCTCGACCCTCGTGCCAGAACCCGCCGCTATCCTCTTCTTGCGGCTCGCCTTCAGGATATCGGGCGAACGCCTTTCCTTCGGCGTCATGGAATCGATGATCGCCTTCTGGCGCTTGAGCACCCGCTCGTCGAGATTGGCGTTGTCGATCTGGTTCTTGAGCTTGCCCACGCCCGGCATCATGCCGAGCACGCCCTTCATGCCGCCGATGCGCTCCATCTGGTTGATCTGGTCGCGCAGGTCGTTGAGGTCGAACTGGCCCTTGCGCATCTTCTCGGCCATGCGCAGGGCCTTTTCGGCGTCGATGTTCTCGGCCGCCTTCTCGACCAGCGAGACGATGTCGCCCATGCCCAGAATGCGGTTGGCGACCCGCTGCGGATGGAAGTCCTCCAGCGCGTCGATCTTCTCGCCGGTGCCCACGAGCTTGATCGGCTTGCCGGTGACGGCGCGCATGGAGAGCGCCGCGCCGCCGCGGCCGTCGCCGTCCATGCGGGTGAGCACGATGCCGGTGATGCCGACGCGCTCATCGAAGGCGCGGGCGGTGTTGACCGCGTCCTGGCCGGTGAGGCTGTCGGCGACGAGCAGCACCTCGTGCGGGTCGGTGAGCGCCTTGACCTCGGCGACCTCGGCCATCAGCGCCTCGTCGATGGTGACGCGGCCGGCGGTGTCGAGCATTACGACGTCGTAACCGCCGAGACGCGCCGCCTCCAGCGCGCGCCGCGCGATCTGCGCCGCCGACTGGCCCGCGACGATGGGCAGGGAATCGACGCCGACCTGTTTCGCGAGCACCGCGAGCTGCTCCATCGCCGCCGGCCGGCGGGTGTCGAGCGACGCGAGCAGCACCTTGCGCTTTTCCTTGTCGGCAAACCGGCGGGCGATCTTGGCCGTGGTCGTCGTCTTGCCCGAGCCCTGGAGGCCGACCATCAGGACGGCGACCGGCGGCAGCGCATCGAGGCTGATGGTGACGGCATCCTTGCCCAGCATCTCGACGAGCTGGTCGTGGACGATCTTCACCACCATCTGGCCGGGGGTCACCGACTTGACGATATTGGCGCCGACGGCGGCCTCCCTCACCTTGTCGGTGAAGCCGCGCACCACTTCGAGCGCCACATCGGCCTCAAGCAGCGCGCGGCGGACCTCGCGCAGCGCCGCGTTGACGTCCGCCTCGGTCAGCGCGCCCCGGCGCGTCAGCGTCTCGAGAATGCCGGAAAGCTTGTCGGAAAGGCTTTGGAACATGGCTGTCTCCGATTATCCGTTGCTGGATATGGGCGCGCGAACGGCCGGCGCGCAACCCCGCAATGCGACGCGCACCCCCATGAAAGCCCGGACCAGACCCGGCCGCAACACCCCGTCGCGGCCCGTTTCACCAACCATGCGGTTCTCTCCACCATCCGCCCGGCGACAAGTCCTCGTGTTCGCGGCGCGCAAAGCCTGAACGCGCCCGAGGGCGCAACGCGCTGTCGGACGTTGACCTCCGGCCGGGATAGCCCGGACACGGTCGGCGGCTCGCGAACAAGGGTTCGGGCAGATATCCGGGCCTTATGCGGCGGGTCCGGCCCGCGAGTCAAGCGAAAACCCGTGCGGGGGATGCATTCATTGAAACGCGGCCAGGATTGGCATATACATGGCATATACATGACTGTTCAAACATGGAGGTGCGTCATGTCGCAGCCTATCCGTACACCCCCGGCGCGCACCCCGTCGACGACGAAAGAGGTCAAGCTCTTTCGCAACAACCGCAGCCAGGCCATCCGCATCCCAGCCGAGTTCCAACTGCCGAGTTCCAACTGCCCGGCGACCGCGCGCTGATCACCCGCGAGGGCGACCGCCTGATCATCGAGCCGGTCAAGAAAAGCCTGCTGGAGATCCTCTCCACCCTCGAACCGCTCGGACCGGAAGACGACTTTCCCGACATAGACGAGAGCCTGCTGCCGCTCGAAGACGATGTCGACCTATGACGAGGCCACGCTTCCTGCTGGACACCAACATCGTCTCCGACCTCGTCCGCAGCCCCCATGAGGGAAAGGCGGCCAGACATATAGCAAAAATCGGCGACCACCTGCTGGCGACGAGCATCATCGTCGTCGCCGAGCTGCGGTTCGGGTGCGCGAAACGTCGTTCCCGGAAGCTGGAGCGGCAGGTCGAGGCCGTACTGAAGGGGCTGCACATCCTCCCCCTCGACATCCCCGCCGATGCCGCCTATGCGGCCATTCGCGCGGAACTGGAAGCCGGCAAGCCGATCGACGCGCACGATCTGCTCATCGCCGCCCATGCCCGGGCGCTCGACATGACGTTGGTGACAGCCAACACCGGCGAGTTCACCCGCATCAAGGGACTGAAGGTCGAGAACTGGCTGGCGTAAACGCCGCAAATCCGGCTACTCCGGCACGTCCTTCCCGGCCGGCGGCGCATCCGCATCGGCAGCCGGGGGCAGCGTAGCGGGGCCGGCGCCGTTTTTCGGCTGCGACGGCCCGCCTCCCGGTTCGACCGGCTGCACGTAGATATACACTTCGAGGGACTCGTCCGTGGGCACGGTGAGGTCGGTGACGTATTCCTCGATGAAGGCGTCGCGGACGATGATGTTCTTGCTGTCGAGATAGGTCGTGATCGCCTCATAGGCGGCGTCGATGTCGTCATAGGCCGAAGCGTGGATGAAGCGGAACGCCTTGCCCGAGGGGCTGACCCCGAGCCGGACGTCCGGCGCGGGACCGGCGGACATATCCGTCTTGTCCGCTTTCTCCCTGTCCGCTTTCGCCGCGGCATGCTCCACCACCGCCTGGCGCAGCGCTTCCTGCGCCTCGCCCTCGGCCCCGTCAACGGCGACGGGCAGCATGGCGTCGAACTTGAAGCCCGTATCCTCCGTCTGCGTGAAGACGGCCAACGGCCGTCCCCTGACGTCGAAACCCGCCGCCATCACGATCTCGTCAAGCGCCCGGAACGTGGCGGCGAGAGCGTCGAACCCCTTCTCCCAGGTGCTTTGCGACGACAGCACCACCGTCCGGCGCGGCGCGATATCCACGTCGTCGACGCCGCCGATCTCGGCGGGTGGCGGGGCGAGCGTGGTGCGGGACGGATCCATGGTTGCGCCGGGCGCGGCATCGTCCGGCGACAGCGACAACCGGCTGGCATAGGGTATGAAGGGCGCGGGAGGCGTGACGGGCGTCGCCGTCTCCTGCCCGGCGCCGGCGGGCGGCAGCGGGGTCGCGCGCGCCGTTGCCGCCACCGCGACGGACGCCGCGAGGGCGATCGCCGCGACGAACGCCGGCCTGCGGACCGAAGCCAGCAGACCGTTCAGGGCATCCCTTGCGCGCATCAAGTGATCTCCGGCATGTGACTTCCCATATGTGACTTCCCATGGGCGGCCGCAGAACACGGACAACCGGCACGGGCCATCCGCTAGGCCCTCCCGGAATGAGTGCATCGATTGTCGGCGTATCCACGATGACCATCAAGCCACACCGGCGGCAAAATTGAAAGACTCGCCATTTTCCCCAAGTTGCATCATATGTGCGTTACCTGACAGGCGCAGTCTGTCGATACATCTGGAACGCCCCAACCGGAAACGACGCATCGGAACAGCCCAGTTGAACACGCTCGCCAATCTGCCCTTCCTGAAGATGAACGGTCTCGGCAACGAGATCGTGGTGCTTGACCTGCGCGGCACGTCCCATGTCGTGACGGCGGGCGAGGCGCGGGCCATCGCAGGGTTCGAGCGGGCGAAGTTCGACCAGCTCATGGTGCTGCATGATCCGGTCTCGGAAGGCACCGACGCCTTCGTGCGCATCTACAACGCCGACGGGTCGGAGGCGGGCGCCTGCGGCAACGGCACGCGCTGCGTGGCATGGGCGATCCTGCACGGCACGGACCGGGACACGACTACCGTCGAGACCGCCGCCGGCCTCCTCGCCTGCCGGCGCCTCGGCAACGACGTGTTCAGCGTCGACATATTCAGCGTCGACATGGGCACGCCGCGCGTCGGCTGGCGCGACATCCCCCTCGCCCACGCGGTGCCGGACACGGACGCGCTGCCCCTCCACCGGGACGTGCCGGACCTGCCGGCGCTCGATGCGCCGGTCGGGGTGAGCATGGGCAACCCGCATGCGGTGTTCTTCGTCACCGACGCCGCGGCCTACGACCTCGCCGCCATCGGCCCCGCGCTGGAGCACGATGCGCTGTTTCCCGAGCGCGCCAACATATCGCTGGCCGAGGTGGTGGACCGGGAGCACGTCGTCCTGCGCGTCTGGGAGCGCGGCGCGGGCGAAACGCTTGCCTGCGGCTCGGGCGCCTGTGCCGCGGCGGTCGCCGCCGTCCGGCGCGGCCTGACGGAGCGGCGCGTCGAGGTGCGCCTGCCTGGCGGCCCGCTCGTCATCGAATGGCGGGACGACGGCCACGTGCTGATGACCGGCCCGGCCGAATTCGAATGGGCCGACAGCCTGCCCCCCGCCCTTTTCCGCACTGCCGCCGCCTGATGAGCGTCGAGGTCGTCACCTTCGGCTGCCGGCTCAACATCGCCGAATCCGAGGCGCTGCGCCGCCATGCGGAAGCGGCCGGCCGGCAGGACGTCGTCATCGTCAACACCTGCGCGGTGACGGCGGAGGCGACCCGCCACGCGCGCCAGAGCATCCGCCGCATCAAGCGCGAGCGCCCGGGCGCCGAGATCGTCGTCACCGGCTGCGCGGCGCAGATCGAGCCCGGGCGCTTCGCCGCCATGCCCGAGGTGGCGCGCGTCATCGGCAACGCCGAAAAGATGCGCCCGGAAAGCTGGACCCTCACGCAGACGGAACGCGTCTCGGTGAGCGACATCATGACCGTCCGCGACACCGCGCCGCAGATGGCCGACGCCTTCGAGGGCCACACCCGCGCCTTCGTGCAGGTCCAGAACGGCTGTGACCACCGCTGCACCTTCTGCGTCATTCCCTATGGCCGGGGTCCGTCGCGCTCGGTGCCGATGGGCGCGGTGGTCGACGGCATCAGGCGCCTCGTCGACAACGGCTATCGCGAGGCGGTCGTCACCGGCGTCGACATCACGAGCTACGGCGCGGATCTGCCGGGGCGGCCGACGCTCGGCCTCCTGGTGAAGAACATCCTGCGCCACGTGCCGGACCTCGCGCGCCTGCGGCTCTCCTCCATCGACTCAGTGGAGGCCGACGAGCACCTCATGGAGGCGATCGCCACCGACGCGCGGCTGATGCCGCATCTGCATCTCTCCCTGCAATCGGGCGACGACCTCATCCTGAAGCGCATGAAGCGCCGCCATTCCCACGCGGACACGCTGCAATTCATCGAGACGGTGCGCGGCCTGCGCCCGGAGATGGTGTTCGGCGCGGATGTCATCGCCGGCTTCCCGACCGAGACGGACGAGATGTTCGCCCGCACATGCGAGGCGATCCTCGCCTATGGGCTGACGCACCTGCACGTGTTCCCGTTCTCGCCCCGCCCCGGCACGCCGGCGGCGCGCATGCCGCAGGTGGCGCGCGAGGCGGTGAAGGAACGTGCCGCCCGCCTGCGCGATCTCGGCGCCCGCCTGCTGGAACGCCACCTCGCCGGCGAGGTAGGGCGCGAGCACATCGTGCTGACGGAGCGAGGCGGCATCGGCCGCACGGAGGCGTTCACGCCGGTGCGCCTTGCCGCTTCATCCGCCCCCGGGCAGCTCCTGCCGGTCGGCATCGCCGGGCACGACGGGCGGCATTTGATCGCGGCCTGACGACGGCCGCATGCCAAGGCCGAGGCGGGCAAGCGTTGCCGCCATATGGGCGGGCGGCGGCGCCTCCACGCGGATCGGCTCGCGTTTGGGATAGAGCGGCAGCGTGATCACCCGCGCGTGCAGATGCAGCCCCGGACCGCCCACGCCCGGTCCACTTTGGCGCGGCGCATTGCCGTAGATCGGATCGCCGAGGATCGGAAAGCCGCTCGCCGCGCAGTGGACGCGCAACTGGTGCGTGCGGCCGGTCACGGGTTCGAGCGCGAGCCACGCGAGACCGTCCGCCCGCGCGAGCACCCGCCAGCGGGTGAGCGCCGGCTGGCCGGCCGGATCGACCTTCATCCACCAGCCCCGATCCGGATCGCGCGGGCCGAGCGGCAGATCGATCTCGCCGCAATCGGCCTGCGGGCCGCCCTCGACGACGGCCCAATAGACCTTCTCCACCTGATTGCCGCTGAACAGCTTGCCGAGCCGCTCCAGCGCCTTGCGGTGGCGGCCGAGCACGAGGCAGCCCGAGGTGTCGCGGTCGAGGCGGTGGACGAGTTCCGGCACGCGCGGCAGGCCGAAGCGCAGCGCCGGCAGAAAATCCGTCAGCGTCGCGTCCCGGCCGGAGGATCGAAAGCCGATCTGACTGGATCGGTTTTCGATCTGCGATTCTTTATTTGGAGCGAATTCTGATCGATCAGATGATCTCATCTGATCGGAAAGCGCTCTAGCATTGCGCGAGGCGGCGTTGCGCGGCCCCGGATGTACCGGCAGCCCGGCCGGCTTGTCGATGACGAGCATCAGCGCGTCGCGATAGAGCACGCGGCGCATTATATCCGCTTCTGTGACTTCCCCGTTCATGCCGTTCGGGCTATCGAGGACGGCGACCATTGGCAAGCCCCATGTTGACGAGCCCCGTCTGCTGTGAATCCGGCCGGGCCAGAAACAAGCACACGAACGGACGACAGAGATGACCACCGACGACGACCGGCAGGAAGAGCGGCAGGACGGCAGGAAGCGTGGCCTGTTCTCCCGCCTCTTCGGCCGCAGGCAAGACGAGCAGCCGGAAAGCCCGCTGCCGGAGGGCGAGGACGTTGCACCGCCCCCGCCGCCGGAGGCAGGCGGCAACGTCCCGCCGGAATCGGTCGCGCCGGCCCCGCCGGACGAATGGGCGCCGCCCCCCGTCGCAGCCGCAGACGCCCCCGAACCGGCGTTGGCCGCAGGGCCCGAACCGCACGAGCCGGAGCCCACACCCGAGGCGGAGGCGGAGCCGGAACCCGAGCCCAAGACCGGCTGGTGGCGGCGGCTCAAGGACGGCCTGTCGCGCACGTCCTCCAGCATCGGCTCGGGGATCGTCGGCATCTTCACCAAGCGCAAGCTCGACATCACGACGCTGGAGGAGCTGGAGGACGTCCTCATCCAGGCCGATCTCGGCGTCGCCATGGCCACCCGCGTCACCGAGGCGGTGGGCAAGGGCCGCTACGAGAAATCCATCGAGCCCGAGGAGGTCAAGGCCATCCTCGCCAGCGAGGTCGGCGCAGTGCTGGAGCCGGTGGCGAAGCCGCTCGTCATCGATGCGGCGAAGAAACCGTTCGTGATCCTGATGATCGGCGTCAACGGCGCGGGCAAGACGACGACCATCGGCAAGCTGGCGCACAAGTTCCGGGCCGAGGGCCGCTCGGTGATGCTCGCCGCCGGCGACACCTTTCGCGCCGCCGCCATCGAGCAGCTTTCGGTATGGGGCGAGCGCACCGGCGCGCGCGTCATCCGCCGCGAGCAGGGCGCGGATGCGGCGGGCCTCGCCTTCGACGCGCTGAAGGAGGCCGAGGCAACCGGCACCGACGTGCTGCTCATCGATACCGCCGGGCGCCTGCAGAACAAGGCGGGGCTGATGGCGGAACTCGAAAAGGTCATCCGCGTCATCAAGAAGCGCGACGAGACCGCCCCCCACGCCGTGCTGCTGGTGCTCGATGCCACGACGGGGCAGAATGCCGTCAACCAGGTGGAGATCTTCGGTGAGGTCGCGGGCGTCACCGGGCTCGTGATGACCAAGCTCGACGGCACGGCGCGCGGCGGCATCCTGGTGGCGATCGCCGACAAGTTCGGACTGCCGGTGCATTTCATCGGCGTCGGCGAGGGCGTCGAGGATCTGGAGCCCTTCGCGGCGGACGAATTCGCCCGCGCCATCGCGGGACTTGAGGAAGCTTGAGAGCATGACACAGAAAATCGAGACAGGGCATTCGGGCCTGCCGCCCGTCACCAAGCTGCTGCTGGAGATGGGGCCGCTGATCCTGTTCTTCGTGGCGAACGCCCGTCCGGCCTATTTCACGCCGCTGATCGGCCCGCTGCTGCCGGCGGACATGAGCGCCGACCATGTCGGCATCTTCGCCGCCACCGCGGTGTTCATGCTGGCGACGGTGGCGGCGCTCGCCGTCAACTACGGGCTGGAACGGCGTCTGCCGATCATGCCGCTGGTCTCGGGGATCGTCGTGGTGACCTTCGGCGCCATGACGCTGTGGCTCAACGACGACCTGTTCATCAAGCTGAAGCCCACCATCGTCAACTGCCTGTTCGGCAGCATTCTGCTCGGCGGCCTCTTCCTGTTCGACAAGCCGCTGCTGCCGATCATCTTCAGCAGCGTGTTCCAGCTCGACGACGAGGGCTGGCGCAAGCTCACCTTCCGCTGGGGCGCGTTCTTCTTCGTGCTCGCGGCCATCAACGAGATCGTCTGGCGCACCCAGAGCACGGACTTCTGGGTGAGCTTCAAGGTGTTCGGCATGATGCCGATCACGCTCGCCTTCGCCGTCGCCCAGACACGGCTCATCCTGAAACACTCCCTGCCGGAGGAGGCGCAGGGCTGAGCGTCTATCGGGAAGCCGCCGCCTCCGCGATGGCGGTCTCCAGCGTCGTGGCGAGGGCTTCGGGCGTCAGCGGACCGATGTGCTTGTGGCGGATCGTGCCGTCCCCCGCCACCACGAAGGTCTCCGGCACGCCGTAGACACCCCAGTCGATGCCGACGCGCCCGCTCTCGTCCGCACCGACGCGCGTGAACGGATTGCCGAGCGCGCCCAGAAACCGGCGGGCGTTCTCCGGCGCGTCCTTGTAGTTGATGCCGACCACCTCCACGCGCGGATCCGAGGCGAGCCGCACCAGCAACGGATGCTCCTGCCGGCAGGGCACGCACCACGACGCCCAGACGTTGACGATCGTCACCTTTCCCGTCTTGAGGTCCGCGGTCGCGAGGCCGGGCACCGGCGCGCCGTCGCGCGTCAGCCCGTCGAGCGGCGGCAGGTCGAAGGCGGGCACCGCGCGCCCGATCAGCGCCGAGGGCACGCGCGAGGGATCGCCGTCCACGAGGCGGGTGAAGAACAGCGCCGCCAGCGCGCCGAAGACGACGAGCGGCAGCAGCACCAGCAGGCGGCGGTGCGGTTTCGGGGAGGCCGGGGATTCGACCGTGTCACTCATGCCGCGCCCTTCATGCCGCGCTTTTGCGCCGCGACCGGCGATGGACCCCGCGTGCCTCGAGCGCCGCCAGCGCCCGCACCTGCGCCCGGTGGTCGAGCACCGCCCGCAGGATCAGCCCGCCGACGACGAGAACGGCGAAGGCATAGGCCGCTAGGATGTAGCCGAAATAGGGACCGCTCATCGCAAACCTCTTATGGCACACCTCTCACGGCGTCACCTCCACCGGCGTGACGGCGGGCGTGGACGAACGCTCACGCCGCTGCGCTTCCTGTTGCTGCGCCTCTTGCAGGCTCAGCGCGCGCACCCGCCGGCGCAGGATCTCGGTGCGCATGCCCGACAGATGCAGCGCCACGGCGAGCAGCGAGAAGCCCGCCGCCGTCACCAGAAGAGGCCAGAGCATGGAGGCGTCGATGGTCGAGCCGCCGAGCCGGAAGACGGAAGCCGGCTGATGCAGGGTGTTCCACCAGTCGACCGAGAACTTGACGATGGGAATGTTGACGAAACCTACCAGCGTCATGATGGCGACGGCGCGCGCCGCGACGGCGGGCTCCTCGAAGGCGCGCCACAGGCCCATGATGCCGAGATAGATCAAGAGCAGCACGAGCTCCGACGTGAGCCGCGCGTCCCACACCCACCACGTGCCCCACATCGGCTTGCCCCAGATGGAGCCGGTGACGAGGCACAGGAACGTGAACGCCGCCCCGATGGGCGCGGCCGCCTTCTGCGCCACGTCGGCGAGCGGATGGCGCCACACCAGCGTGCCGATGGCCGAGCCCGTCATCATGGCATAGAGGAACAGCGACAGCCACGCGGCCGGCACGTGGATATACATGATGCGCACGGTCGCGCCCTGCTGGTAGTCGTCCGGCGCGTGGAAGAACACCAGCCAGAAGCCGACGGCAAGCAGCACCGCCGCCGAGCCCGCGAGCCAGGGCAGCACGCGCCCTGAAAGCGACAGGAAGCGGGTCGGATTGGCGAGTGCCGTGAGCATGGTCCCGGGAAATCTCCTGAACAGTCGGCGCGTCACGCCACTTCTTCGATATAGGGTGTTGCGCCAATTTAGAACAACGACAGTTTCATCTACCTCTAACCGCGCGCGCGGCGCGCGACAATGCGATAATATGCCCCTGACGATATCGGACCTCTGCACGGACGGGCCGGCCTCGCTCACCCCTCCGCCCTCAGCGCCACCGCTGCCGATACCGCGCCGGTGACGATGGCGAACAGGCTGATCGCGCACAGGATCAGGAACGGCGACAGGAACGGCACCGTCCCGCCCGTCGCCGCCTGGGCAGCGGAGACGCCGAAGATCAGCGTCGGCACCATCAGCGGCATCACCAGGATCGACAGGATGAGCCCGCCGCGCCGCAGCCGCGCGGTGAGCGCCGCGCCCACCATGCCGGTGAAGGTCAGCGCCGGCGTGCCCACGAAGAGCGTCACCGCAACCGCCAGCATGGCGTCGGGCGTCAACGCCAGCAGCAACCCGAACAGCGGCGCGAACAGGGCGAGCGGCAGGCCGGTCGCTAGCCAGTGCGCGATCCCCTTGGCAATGACCGCAAGCTCCAGCGGCAGATCACCGGCCAGGATGATGTCGAGCGAGCCGTCCTCCTCGTCGGCCTGGAACAGCCTGTCGAGCCCGATGAGCGTGGCGAGCACCGCCGCGAGCCACAGGATGGCCGGGCCGATGCGCGACAGCAGGTTGAGGTCCGGGCCGATGGCGAAGGGAATGAGCGTCACCAACATCAGGAAGAACACCAGCGGCAGCCCGCCCGCGCCGCCGATCCGCCCCGCGATCGCGAGGTCGCGCCGGACGATGGCCCAAAACGCCCCCATCACCACGCCTCTCCGTCCTCATCGGTTTCGACCGGCGGCACGATGCGCAGCACATCCTCGCCGTCGAGCCCGAGCGGCTGGTGCGTCGCCGCGACGATGATGCCGCCTCCCGAAAGATGCTCCCGCATCAGCCGCGTCAGCAGCGCCGAGGACGCCGCGTCGAGCGCCGACGTCGGCTCGTCGAGCAGCCAGATCGGCCGGGATGCGACAAAAAGTCGCGCCAGCGCCACCCGCCGCCGCTGACCGGCCGAGAGATACGCCACCGGCAGTTGCGCGAGATGCGCGACGTCGAATTTCTCCAGCGCCGCTTCCGGCGACAGCGCCCCTCCGCCCAGCATCTCACGCGCGAAGGCGAGGTTTTCGTGTGCCGTCAGCATCGCCTTGAGGCCCTCGCGGTGGCCGACGAAGTTGATCGCCTCGGGCAACGGGCGCTCGTCCGCGAACGTGAGCGCGACCGTTCCGGCGGCGGGTTTCAGGCGCCCGCGCAGGATGGCGAGCAGGCTCGACTTGCCCGCGCCGTTGGCGCCGGTGACGACGAGTGCCCGGCCGCCGCCGAGCGAGAAACGAAGCCCTGAAAACAGCAGCCGCCCGGAACGGCGGCAGGCGAGATCGGTCGCGGAAAGGTGCAGATGAGGGCTGGAAGACAAAATTGGAATAATTCCTCTTTGGGCAATTGCGTTCGTGCGTCTAGCTCTTTAGAACCACTATCAACGGTCTAGCGCACCGACGCGAAACTGACTATATAGCACGCAGGCTGCGCCGCGCGCGTGACGCGCGGGGACCTGGGCACTCCCGGGGCGGCGCGCGCGTTCGGCGCTTCCAGGCTTGGCATTCGTGTCTCACATCCCCGCAAGGATCACGCAATGACAACTTCCAACGACAGTTTCAAATCCCGCAGCACCCTTCAGGTGGGCGACAAGTCGTACACCTATTTCTCGATCCCCGAGGCCGAGAAGAACGGCCTTGACGGCGCCTCCCGCCTCCCCTTCTCCACCCGCGTGCTGCTCGAGAACCTGCTGCGGTTCGAGGACGAGCGGACCGTCAAGCGCGACGACATCGTCGCCGTCGTGGACTGGCTCGACAACAAGGGCAAGGTGGAGAAGGAAATCGCCTTCCGCCCCGCCCGCGTGCTGATGCAGGACTTCACCGGCGTCCCCGGCGTCGTGGATCTGGCGGCCATGCGCGACGCCATGAACCGGCTCGGCGGCGATCCGCAGAAGATCAACCCGCTGGTGCCCGTCGACCTCGTCATCGACCACTCGGTGATCGTCGACGAGTTCGGCACGCCGCGCGCCTTCCATGACAACGTCGAGAAGGAATACGAGCGCAACGGCGAGCGTTACCGCTTCCTGCGCTGGGGCCAGGACGCCTTCGACAATTTTCGCGTCGTGCCCCCCGGCACCGGCATCTGCCACCAGGTGAACCTGGAATACCTGTCGCAGACCGTCTGGACGCGGACGGAGAACGGCGAGACCGTCGCCTATCCCGACTCGCTCGTCGGCACCGACTCGCACACCACCATGGTCAACGGCCTCTCGGTGCTCGGCTGGGGCGTGGGCGGCATCGAGGCGGAGGCGGCAATGCTCGGCCAGCCGCTCTCCATGCTTATTCCGGAAGTCATCGGCTTCAAGCTCACCGGCAAGCTGAAGGAAGGCGTCACCGCCACCGACCTCGTGCTCACCGTCACCCAGGCGCTGCGCAAGAAGGGCGTGGTCGGCAAGTTCGTCGAGTTCTACGGCCCGGGCCTCGACGCGCTGACCATCGAGGACCGCGCCACCATCGGCAACATGGCGCCGGAATATGGCGCGACCTGCGGCTTCTTCCCCGTCGACGACGCGACGTTGCGCTACCTGCGCAAGACCGGCCGCGCCGACGACCGCGTGGCGCTGGTCGAGGCCTACGCCAAGGCGCAGGGCACGTTCCGCACCGCCGATACGCCCGATCCCGAGTTCACCGACACGCTGTCGCTCGATCTCGGCGACGTCGTGCCCTCGATGGCCGGCCCCAAGCGCCCGCAGGACCGGATCCTGCTGTCGGGCACGAAGCAGGGCTTCATCGACGCGATGGACACGGAGTTCAAGAAGGCGGCCGACATCGCCAATCGCTACAAGGTCGAGGGCAAGAACTTCGACCTCGGCCACGGCGACGTGGTGATTGCCGCCATCACCTCGTGCACCAACACCTCGAACCCCAGCGTGATGATCGGCGCGGGCCTCCTGGCGCGCAACGCCGTCGCCAAGGGCCTGAAGTCGAAGCCGTGGGTCAAGACCTCGGTCGCGCCCGGCTCGCAGGTGGCGGGTGAATATCTGGAGAAGTCCGGCCTGCAGAAGGATCTCGACGCGCTCGGCTTCAACATCGTCGGCTACGGCTGCACGACCTGCATCGGCAACTCGGGTCCGCTCGCCGAGGAGATCTCCAAGGCGATCAACGACAACGGCATCGTCGCCGCCGCCGTGCTGTCGGGCAACCGCAACTTCGAGGGCCGCATCAGTCCCGACGTGCGCGCCAACTACCTCGCCTCGCCGCCGCTCGTCGTCGCCTACGCGATCGCGGGCTCGATGCAGATCGACCTGACGACCGAGCCGCTCGGCATCGGCTCGGACGGCCAGCCGGTGTTTCTCAAGGACATCTGGCCCTCCTCGCAGGAGATCCAGGAGTTCATCGACAGGAACATCACGCAGGAGCTGTTCCGCCGCCGGTACGGGGACGTGTTCACCGGCGACGACAACTGGAAGGGCATCACCGTGTCGGGCGGCCTCACCTACCAGTGGGACGCATCGTCCACCTACGTGCAGAACCCGCCCTACTTCGAGGGCATCACCAAGACGCCGGAGCCGGTCGAGGACATCGTCGACGCCCGCATTCTCGGCCTCTTCCTCGATTCGATCACGACGGACCACATCTCGCCCGCCGGTTCGATCAAGGAGGCGAGCCCCGCCGGCCGCTACCTGCGCGAGCATCAGGTGCGCCCGCAGGACTTCAACCAGTACGGCACGCGCCGCGGCAACCATGAAGTCATGATGCGCGGCACCTTCGCCAACATCCGCCTGAAGAACCAGGTGGTGCGCGATGAGGCCGGCAACGTCGTCGAGGGCGGCTGGGCCGTGCACTTCCCCTCCGGCGAGCGGCTCGCGATCTACGACGCGGCCGAGCGCTACAAGGCGGAGGGCGTGCCGCTCGTCGTGTTCGCCGGGCGCGAGTACGGCACGGGCTCGTCGCGCGACTGGGCGGCCAAGGGCACCAAGCTCCTCGGCATCCGCGCCGTCGTTGCGCAGAGCTTCGAGCGCATCCACCGCTCCAACCTCGTCGGCATGGGCATCCTGCCGCTCGTGTTCGAGGAAGGCACGTCGTGGGAGACGCTCGGCCTCAAGGGCGACGAGCAGGTGACCATCCGCGGCCTCGGCGAGGAGCTGCAGCCGCGCCAGAAGATCGAGGCGCAGATCACCTTCGCCGACGGCCGGGTCGAGACGGTGCCCCTCGTTGTGCGCATCGACACGCTGGACGAGCTGGAGTACTTCCGCAACGGCGGTATCCTGCACTACGTTCTGCGTCAGCTCGCGGCGTGATGCCAACGGCCAGCCCACGCGGCGCTTGAGCGACACCCGTTCGGCGCCGGTCGCAGACCGGGCCGGCGGCAAGACGCCGGCGATTTCGGCTCCGCCGCACGCGTTGCGGGGTGGAAATCGTGTCACGCAATTGTAAAACGGGGAGCGCCGGCGCTTGGATAAGCGCCGGCGCTCATGTATAGGGAATCATCCCGGATCGACGTGCCCCGGAGCAGTCCGGCGCAAGCCTTTGTATTTGCCGCTTTCCATGGCATGCGGCCGCAGAATCAGGAGTACCGCGATGGCATCCACCTTCGAGACCGTCGCCGATATCATCGCCGAAACGTCGGATATCCCGCGCGACCAGATCACGCCGGAAAGCCACGCCATCGACGACCTCGGCGTAGACTCGCTCGCCTTCCTCGACATCGCCTTCGCCATCGACAAGGCGTTCGGCATCAAGCTGCCGCTGGAGCAGTGGACGCAGGAAGTCAACGACGGCAAGGTTCCGGCCGAGCAGTATTTCGTCCTCAAGAACCTCGCCGCGCGCATCGACGAACTCGTCGCCGCCAAGGGCTGAGGCGGCACCGGCCGGACGCCTGCGCGCCCGGCATCCCCGAACTCCCGCAAGTGAAACCTGCAAGTGGACCCTGCAAGTGAGTGAAACCTGCAATTGAAAGAATCATTCGCTATGATCATGCAGCCTTCGCTTGTCGCCCTGCCCCTCCCGGCTGCCCGCCCCCCTGCGGAGCGCTTCGGGGGCCGGCGGGCTGCACGGTAAATAGCCATCCATGCGCCTCGAATACTTTCAGATGATCGACCGGGTCACCTCCTTCGACGAGGAGGGCGAGCGGCTCGAAGCCCATTCGACCGTGCCGCTCGACAGCCCGGTATTCGAGGGGCATTTCCCCGGCCACCCGCTGATGCCCGGCGTGCTGCTGACGGAGACCATGGCGCAGGCGTCCGGCTACCTCATTCTCGGTCTTCTGCGGTTCACCCACATGCCGTTTCTCGCCAGCGTCGAGAAGGCGAAGTTCCGCTCGTTCGTCGGCCCCGGCGCGCCGCTCGTCATCGGCACGGCGCGCACGCACCAGGGCTCGGGCTACGCGGTGACGCGCGCCCGCATCGCGAGCGAGGGCAAGACCATCTGCGACGCGGAGCTGATGTTCCGGCTGCTGCCCTTCCCCGATGGCCTGTCGGCCCGCATGCGGTCCCAGGCGGCGGATATCGGTCTCGTTCTGGAGAACGCCTGATATGCCAAACAGCCCAGTGCGCGAACACGCCCGTGACGTCTGGATCACCGGCATCGGCCTCGTCTCGAATCTCGGCGAGGGCCGCCAGGCGCATCTCGCGGCGCTCGACGGCGACAGCGACCCGCAGGTCGATACCGACACCTTTGCCCCCTACCCCGTCCACCCCGTCGTGCCGCTGGAGTGGGAACGGCAAATTCCGAAGAAGGCCGACCAGCGCCAGATGGAGAACTGGCAGAAGCTCGGTGTCTACGCCGCCGGGCTCGCGCTGGACGATGCCGGGCTCGCACGCGACAATCCCTTGCGGCAGAACGTGCACATGATCGTGTCGGCCGGCGGCGGCGAGCGCGACTATGCGGTGGATGGGCAGATCCTGTCCGGCATCGCCACCGCCGACAGCCCCGACGCCTTCCTCAACGAGCGGCTGATGAGCGACCTGCGGCCGACGCTGTTTCTGGCGCAGCTGTCGAACCTGCTCGCCGGCAACATCGCCATCGTCCACGGCGTCACGGGCGCGTCGCGCACCTTCATGGGCGAGGAGCAGGCGGGCGTCGATGCCGTGCGCGTTGCGCACGCCCGCGTCACCGCCGGCCAGGGCGACATCTTCCTCGTCGGCGGGGCCTACAACGCCGAGCGGCCCGACGCGCTGCTGATCTACGAGCTCGGCGGCTACCTGTGGACGGAGCATTATGCCTCCGTGTGGGACCGGCCCGGCGAGGGCGGCGGCTTCATTCTCGGCAGCGGCGCCGCCTTCCTGGTGCTGGAAGCGCGCGAGCACGCCGAGGCGCGCGGCGCCAAGCCGCTCGCCGTGCTGCGCGCGGTGGCGTCCGACCAGCCGCGCCGCCAGCCAGGGTCTGTGGGCAGCTCTGTTGAAAAGCTGTGGATGGAAAGTGCAAGATCGTTCCGCGGCATCGGCGGCGCGGTCTTCTCGGGCGCGACCGGCGTCGCCGGCATCACCGAGGAGGAGCGCGGCTCCCTGACGAAGCTCGTGCCGCAGATCCCGGTCCACGCCACCGGTGACCTCTTCGGCAACACGCTGGAGGCGCAGTTTCCGCTCGGCCTCGCGCTCGCCACCACGGCGCTGGAGGCGGGGCGCCTGCATCAGGCCGTGGTCACCAGCGTCGGCCACAAGCGCGGCGAGGGCGTCGCCCTGCTCGAAGCCGTGCCGAACGGAGGCAGGTCAGCATGACGACGACAGCGTCCACCACCCGCGACAAGCTCGGCCGGCCGCTCGTGGCGATCACCGGCGCCGGCATCGTGACCTCGCTCGGCCAGGGCAAGGCCGACAACTGGTCGGCCCTGACGCAGGGGCGCTCCGGCGTTCACCGCATCACCCGCTTCGACACGAGTAACCTGCGCACCACCATTGCCGCGACCGTCGATTTCCTGCCCGACGCGTTCTCCAGCGCCCCGGTGCTGTCCGAGCGGCTCGCCGTGCTCGCCGCCGAGGAGGCGATTGCCCAGGCCGGCATCGGCAGCCTCCCCGCGAAGGGCGCGGCGGGGGTGTTTCCGGGCGCGCTTTTCCTCGCGGTCCCGCCCGTCGAGATGGAATGGCCGCAGCGCATCGCGCTGGCGCGCGCATCAGCCAAGACGGACGCCGTGTCCTACGCGGATCTGCTGCGCGCGGCCGCGTCCGGCGCGTTCACCGAGTGGCACGATCTGTTCCTGTTCGGCACCGTGGCCGATCATCTGTCCGCGCATTTCGGCATCGAGGGCTCGCCGATCTCGCTGTCGACGGCCTGTTCGTCCGGCGCAACCGCGATCCAGCTCGGGGCCGAGGCCATCCGCCGGGGCGAGACGCAGGCGGCGCTCGCCATCGGCACGGACGGCTCGGTGCATGTCGAGGCGCTGGTGCGCTTCTCGCTGCTCTCGGCGCTCTCCACCAACAACGCCGAGCCGGAGCGCGCGTCACGTCCCTTCTCCAAGAACCGCGACGGCTTCGTCATGGGCGAGGGCGCGGGCGCCATGGTGCTGGAGGACTACGACGCCGCGAAGGCACGCGGCGCGACCGTCCTCGGGTTCGTTGCCGGCTGCGGCGAGCACGGCGACGGCTTCCACCGCACCCGCACGAGCCCGGACGGCGCGCCGGCGATCGCCGCGATCCGGCAGGCCATCGAAGACGCGGGCCTGACGCCCGACGATATCGACTACATCAACGCCCACGGCACCAGCACGCCCGAGAACGACAAGATGGAGGCGCTCGCCTGCAACGCCGTGTTCGGCGAGCGCACGGGCGAGGTGCCGATTTCCTCCAACAAGTCCATGGTCGGCCACACGCTGAGCGCCGCCGGCGCGGTGGAGGCGGTGTTCTCGCTGCTGACGCTCATCAACGGCCGCCTGCCGCCGACCATCAACTACGAGATCCCGGACCCGGCGATCGCGCTCGATGTGGTGCCCAACACCGCTCGCGACGCCGCGGTGACGCGCGTGCTGTCGAACTCGTTCGGCTTCGGCGGGCAGAACACCTGCCTTGTCCTCGCATCGGAACCTTCGGTATGAGCAGCCCGGACACGAGCGGCGAAACGCGCAGGCGTGTCCTCGTCACCGGTGGGGCGAAGGGGCTGGGTGCCGCCATCGTCGAGACGCTGGTCGCCCAGGGCTTCGACGTCGATTTCACCTACCGCTCGTCGGGCGATGCGGCGGGTGCGGCAGCGGCGCGGCTGTCGGAGACCGGCGCGGACGTGCGCGCCTTCGCCCTCGACCTCGCCGACCGGCCGGCGCTCGACGCGTTCTGCAGCAAGGTGGCGGACGAAACCTATTTCGGCTTCATCCACAATGCCGGCCAGTCCTATGACACGCTCGCCGCCGTGATGGCGCAGGACCAGGCGCAGGCGGTGATGCAGGTCAATTTCTGGTCCTTCACGCAACTGGTGAAGACGCTGGTGCGGCCGATGATCCGCGCGCGCAGCGGTCGCATCGTGGCCATCGGCTCGGTCGCGGCGCTCCACGGCAACCCCGGCAACAGCGCCTATGCGGCCTCGAAAGGCGCGCTGCTCAGCTACCTGCGCACGCTGACCGTGGAGACGGCGCGGCGCGGCGTCACCGCCAACTACATCGCGCCGGGCTTCATCGACACCGAGATGCTCGCTCCCTACGCCGCCTATCGCGCCGACGTGGAGAAGCAGATCCCGGCGGGCCGCTTCGCCCATGTCGAGGAAGTCGCGGGGCTCGCCGCCTTCCTGCTCTCGGACGCCGCCGCCTATATCACCGGCGCGGTGCTGCCCATCGACGGCGGGCTCACCGCCCACATCGGCATCCATCGCTGATGTAGAGAGATTTGCATTGCAAACCTCTCTACCATTTATAGTTTTCCGCAACTTGCGTTTGATTTGATGCTCAAATCAAACGCAAGCCGCTTTCGTTGAGGAATTGCCCATGCGTGCCCTGCAGCTTTTCGGTGACCGCGATCTGCGCCTCGTGGACGTCGTCGCGCCGCCGCCGCCGGGCCCCGGGGAGGTGCAGGTGCGCATCCGCGCCGTCGGCCTCAATCACATCGACGTGTGGGGTTTTCGCGGCATGGCCTTCGCCAAGCGCAAGCTGCCGCTGACCGTGGGCGCGGAAGCCGCGGGCGAGATCGCGGCGGTTGGCGCGGGCGTCGACGCGTTCGCCGTGGGCGACCGGGTGGCGCTCTACGGCGCCAAGACCTGCGGCGTGTGTCGCGCCTGCCGCGAGGGGCGCGACAACCTGTGCGAGAACGTCGCCGGCATCATGGGTTTTCACGTTGACGGCTTCACCTGCGAGTTCGTCAACATGCAGGCGCGGCTCGCGGTCAAGGTGCCCGGCGGCGTGAGTTTCGAGGAAGCCGCCTGCGCGCCCATCGCCTTCGGCACCGTGCAGCACATGCTGTTCGACAACGCCAGGCTGGAGGCGGGCGAAACGGTGCTCGTGCACGCGGGCGGGTCCGGCATCGGCACGGCGGCGATCCGCATGGCCAAGGCCATCGGCTGCACGGTCATCACCACCGTGGGCGACGACGAGAAGGGCGAGAAGGCGAAGGCGCTCGGCGCCGATCACGTCATCAACTACCGCACCGATCGGTTCGAGGGCGTCGTGCGCAAGCTGACCGGGCGCAAGGGCGTGGACGTGGTGTTCGAGCACGTGGGCGCGGATACGTGGAACGGCTCGCTGCTCAGCCTCAAGCGCGGCGGACGCCTCGTCACCTGCGGCTCGACCTCGGGTGTGTCGACGACGATGAACCTGATGCAACTCTTCCAGCAGCAGTACAAGATATTCGGCTCCTTCGGCTGCAGCATCCGCAATATCCGCGAAGCGCTCGACAAGATGGCAGCGGGTATCCGGCCCGTCATCGACACGGTCTACACGCTCGACAATTTTCGCGATGGCCTCGACCGCCTGGAAGGGCGCAAGGTTTTTGGCAAGATCATCGTCACCGTCTGATCGCTCGCCGGGCGCTGTTTCCCGATTGTCGTTTCTCCCGAACCGTGCCAACATGGATTAATCGGAGGCTGCTTCGGGAGATGTCCAGATGACCGAACTTACCCGGTTTCTCGCCCTTCACGCGCTGATCGGCTTCGCCGTCGCCGGTCTTTTCGCGGGCCTGCTGTTCGGGCTCGATGTCGCGGGTCTTCGCAGCCTCGTCGCCCAGTCGCAGGCCGGGTGGATCGCAGCCGGCGCGCTGACGTTCCTGCTTTGCCTTACCTTCGGCAGCGTTCAGATGGGAATCGCGGTCATGCAGCTCGGGGCGGACGAGAGGCCGCGCGGATCGCGGCGGCGCGTCTCCCCCGCCCGGGCCTTCGGGCCTGTGCCGCAGGCGGTGCCCGTGCGCGTCTGCTCGCGCTGATCTATAGCGTCAAACCAAAAAGTGTGGGCACTTTTTGGAGAAATTTGATGCGTTAACAAAAGGATAGAGCGGCGGCGCGATTCTGCTCGAATGTCCGCCGCTTTAGCCGCCGTTCAAGCCATTCTGCTGTAGCAACTGTGAATGACATAACCCTTGCGCGGCCCATCGACCGCGTGAACGATCTCGAACGTCAGCGGCATCGCGAACCGGTAGCGTGATCGGTAGGTGTCGGGCGCGCAGAAGTGCTGCGCCTCGCCTTCGAGCCCGCCATCCGCCGCCTTCAGCGCCACGCGCTGGAACGGACGCCGTTCCTCGTCGTCGAAACGGATGTCGAGGCCCTGCTCCCATACGCCATAGACATAGCCGCGCGAGAACGCGATCGTCTCCCCTGCCCGGCCGGCCATGGTCAGCTCTCCCTCTTCGAGATAGCGGTAAAGGCCGGCGGCCTCTGGCGAGAAAACGGCATGCCCCGCCATATGCGCCATCAGACCCCCGGAAGCCGCGAAGGTCTCCGGCGCGGCGCTCACTTCCCGAACGAGCCGCCAGCGGCCGGCGAGGCCGCGCAGCAAGTCAGCGTAGGCCATCGGCGGTGCCGGACAGCGCGCCGCCCAATCCCTCCACCTGGCCGCCGAAGTTGTCGCGCGTGTTCGGATCGATGACGGCGACGGGAGCGGCGAGCACCAGGCCGGCCGCGGTGCCGACGGAAGCCGCAGCACCCGAGGTAATCTGGATGATGTGGTCGCCGAGCCCGGCGCGCGAATCGGTCAGCGTCTGGCCGCCGGCGACGCGCATGCCGATGAGCTGCACGACCTCGGGGCTTTCGGCAAAGGTGCCATGGCGGAGCCTGTCGGCCGTGCGCACGCCGGTCATGTCGACCACGGTCACGTTCCGGCGGTTGAATTCCGACTTGAAGGGCTCGACGCCGGGATCGATCGCCCCGAGCCGCACCGTGCTGCCCCATACCCGCCGCGAAACGGCGAGCGCCCTGTCGTCGCGCGACGTGAACAGCACGAAGTTCGCCGGCTTGCCCGGCCGGCCGGACTGGCGGATCTGCGCCACCTGCGTGCGGAAAACGTCGATATCGACGTCGGGTGCGGCCAGCATGACATTGGCGATCTTCGGCTCCAGACGGCCGTTGTTGCGGATCGCCATCTGGCGCAGGGCCTCGAGCGTCACCCAGTTGCCCATCGAGTGGGCCAGGATCGAAATCTCCCCGACGCTCCTGTCGCGCGAGAGGGAGGTCAGCAGGTTCTCAAGGCTGTCGCGCGAGAAATTGGAGCTCTCGCGGTCATAGCCGTAGGCGAGCAGGCTGCCGCGCGACGGCCAGGTGAACAGCACCGGCGCGACCTTCGCGCCCGAATCGTTGACGATCTGCGCAAACCGGAAGACGGCGTCCTCGAAGCGGTTGTTGTAGCCGTGGACGAACACCAGCACGCTGCGCTGCGGCGTGCCGGAGACAATGCGCCGGAAACGGCGCAGCGCTTCGTCCTGATCAAGGAAATCGGCCCGCAGGGCGACGAAATCGGTCGCGGGATTGCCGGGCAGCCGGCGCGGCCATTGCACCTCGCCCTGCGTGCGGGCGCTCGCAGGCGGGATCGACACGGCGATATCGGCAAAGGCGGGCTGCTCGGCGCGCGCGCCGGAGAACATCTCGGCCCGGTTGGCGGCCTTTTCGCGCGTGGTCGCGACCAGCATCTCGACCTGGGTCGCACCCGGCGCGGTCTCCGCCACCGGGGTGAGCACGCCGCGGGGATTGCCCGCGCACGAGGCAAGCGCAAGCGCCGCCAGGCCCAGCACCGCCAGACGTAACCGGGAAGGAACCACGCTGCCTGCCTGAACGGGATACTTCATCGACCTGCCCCCGCGCAATCACCACAACTGCGCCGTCAGCATAGCCGGACGACGAAGAGAAAGAACACTTTCCGGCCCGGTATAACCCGCATGAAAGGACCCGTCATGACAGAAACCGGCGATATGTCACCGGTTTGCATCAGTCAGTGGATCTGCGCCCGCACTTCCTTCAGGCTGTCCTCGAAGATCCGATCCGCGGTCTTGCCCTTCAGGCTGCTGCGCAGGATCTCTTCCGCCGCCCGGACGGCGGCGTCGGCTGCGGCAGCCCGGACATCGGCAGTGGCCTGGGTTTCGGCCTGGGCGATCTTGGCCTCGGCGGCGGCCTTGCGCCGCGCGACGAACTCGGTCAGACGCGCATGGGCCTCGTCGGCGGCGCGCTCGGCGTCGGCACGGGCGTTGTCGACGATGGCCTGCGCCTCCTGCTCGGCCGCCACGCGCTTGGCCTCGTAGGCCTTGAGCAGCGCCTCGGCCTCGTCGCGGAACCGGCGGGCCTCAGCCAGATCGTTGGCGATCTTCTTGGTGCGCTTGTCGAGCGCATCGACGATCAGCCTGCCGGCACCGAGCTTGAGCACGAGGCCGAGAAAGATGAAGAACGCGACGGCAACCCAGAATTCAGCTTCCAGCAACATGGCCGTCTCCTATCGATCAAGCGCGGACTTGACCGCCTTTTCCACCTCGCCCGCGGGGGGCGCGCTGCCGAGCAGACGCTCCACGATGGTGGACGCCGCCTCGGTGGCGATCTCGCCGACATGGCTCAGCGCCTGGGTCTTGGTTTCGGCAATCGCCGTCTCGGCGCTGGCGATCTTGGCCGACAACTCCTGCTCCAGCACCTTGCGCCGCGCCTCGCTCTCGCCGGCAAGACGCGCCCGCGTCTCCTCGGCGATCGTCTGGGCGTTGCTCTTGGCGGCCGCGAGGCCGGTTTCATAGGCCTTGAAGGCCTCGTCCGCCTGGGCCTTCAGCGTCGCCGCATCGGCCAGATCCGTGTCGATCCGCTGCCGGCGCTCCTCGATCACGGAACCGATGCGCGGCAGGGCGATCTTCGAGACGAACCAGTAGAGAAATGCGAAAGTCAGCGCCAGCCAGAACAGCTGCGACGCATAGGTTTCGGCGTTAAACGGAGGAAAGCCGACTTCGTGCGCGACTTCAGCCCCGGTTTTGATCGCTTCAGCCATCTGTCAACCCCTCCTGCATGAGGACCCGGCACCCAACCGGCGGACGCGGACCGATACGGGCGGCAAATGCCCCGCTCCGCCGCCGTCCGGATGCCCAAACAGACAGACGGGCCCGCGGCGCCCTGGAGCCTTTTTCGATTTCACGAAATCGCAAAAGGCTCCGCAATTCTTCAATTGGAACGAATTCCGATCGATCAAATGATTCCATTTGATCGGAAAGCGCTCCCTGGCGGCTGCGGGACCCATCGCGGCGGAACCGCCTTCGGGACAACGCCCGAAGGCAAAACCGCCGTCACCCTGCGGGAACGATCAGACGGCGAACAGCAGCAGCAGCGCGATCAGCAGCGAGAAGATGCCAAGCGCTTCCGTGAGAGCGAAGCCGAGAACCAGCGTGCCGCGCTGGGAGTCGGCCGCGGCCGGGTTGCGGAAGGCACCGGCGAAAAACTGGCCGAACAGGTTGCCCAGACCAAGAGCAGCGCCGGCAAGACCGAACGTGGCAAGACCGGCACCGATGTACTTGGCGGCAGCAGCGAGAGCATCAGCGAGTTCCATGGAAAGCTCCTTGACAATAACACTCTGAGGTGATGACGGAATAACCGGCCGGTGGACCTACGCGATCAGTGGCCGGGATGCAGGGCGTCGTGCAGATAGAGAGAGGTCAGCACGGCGAAGACGTAAGCCTGAAGCACCGCGACCAGAACCTCCAGCGCGACGATGGCGACAGTGAACACAAGCGGCAGCGGCGAGATCACGGCGGCCACGCCGCCGGCCAGCAGGGCCGCGACGAAACCGGCGAAGATCTTGAGCGCGATGTGGCCGGCGAGCATGTTGGCGAAAAGACGGACGGCAAGGCTGATCGGACGCGAGACGAAGGACACGACCTCGATCGCCACGATGAGCGGCAGCAGCCAGCCCGGCACGCCCGAAGGCACGAAAACGTTGAGGAACCCGGCCCCGTGCTTGGCGACGCCGTAGCCGATCACCGTCAGGATCACCAGCATCGACAGCCCTGCCGTGACGATGATATGGCTCGTCGCCGTGAACGCATAGGGCAGCATCCCCAGGAGGTTGGCGACGAGAATGAAGGTGAAGAGCGAGAACACCAGCGGAAAGAAGACGAGGCCTTCCCTGCCCGCCGATTGTTTGAGCGTGTCGGCGACGAACTCGTATAGCAGCTCGCCGGCATTCTGCCATCGCCCGGGAACGATCGAGCGGGAGGACGTCGCCAGCAGCAGGAAGCCGGAGATCACCAAGACCGTCAGCACCATGAACAGCGCCGAGTTGGTGAAGGTGATGGGCGAGTTGCCGATATGGAAAAACGGATCGGAAAAGTGCCGAATCTCGAACTGTTCGGTAGGACTTGCCATGGCCGCCTCTTTCCGCTCCTCTGACGGCGGCCATCTTCCGGCCGCCCCCGATGCCCGACCTCCCGGCGCGGCGCGCCGTTCGGCAATTCGATCAACGCTCTTGGCTCAACGTCCCCCGCGACCCCTGTCGCGGGACGTCTTCAAGTAGCCCGCTGCCCGTAGCACGTTCCAGACACCTGTCAAGAAGCCCAGCAGCAAAAAAAAGATCAGTCCCCAGGGCGACACACCCAGATAGGTGTCGACGGCCCAACCGATGCCCCCGCCGGCCACAACGCCGGCGATGAACTCGCCCGACATCCGCAAGGCGCTGGAGATGGTCGACGCGTCGCCTTCTCCCAGGGGCTCCTGCGCCCGACGGGCGGCAAGGGCCTCCTCCTCCTTCGCGGACAGCCGGCGACCGAGATCATCAAGCCTTCTGGCGAGATCGCGATCTTCGGACTGCCTGCCCTCCCCGTCGCTTTCGGACATGTCAAAACTCCCAGCCATAGCGCGTATTCGGCGCACCATCACTGAATAACACGCATGCGCCGACACGTACGCAAGCGCCAAGACATGAACCGGCTGCAACACAGGACGACATCCTCAAGAACTCCCGGCCGGCGCAGGCACCATAACCGTTCAATCCCAAGGAATGCGGCGCAACATAGTGACAGCCGCCGCCAGTGTCAACTTTGCCGCAACCAGATATAAGATATTGGGAAATATGCTGAAAACACCTCTTCCAGTATTTTTGCCGCCTCTCGCCGCAGATTTCCGGCCACGTGGTCATTCCGGCAACACCTGTGTGGTCTCAGACCGGCTGGGGCGCGCCGGCCTTCGGTATCACCCGACGTCGAGAATGCGCTCGGCCACCGCCAGATCGACCGAGACGAGCTGCGATATGCCTTTTTCCGCCATGGTCACGCCGAACAGCCTGTCCATGGCGGCCATGGTGATCGGATTGTGCGTAACGACGATGAAGCGCGTCTGCGTTTGGCTCACCATGTTGCGCAGCAGCGCGCAGTAGCGCTCGACATTGGCGTCATCGAGCGGCGCGTCGACCTCGTCGAGCACGCAGACCGGCGAGGGATTGGTGAGGAACACCGCGAAGATCAGCGCAATCGCCGTCAGCGCCTGCTCGCCGCCGGACAGCAGGGTGAGCACCTGCGGCTTCTTGCCCGGCGGACGGGCATAGATTTCGAGCCCCGCCTCCAGCGGATCGTCCGCGTCGATCAGCGACAGTTCGGCCGTCCCGCCGCCGAAAAGCAGCGTGAACAGCCGCCGGAAGTGGTCGTTGACGACGGAGAACGCCGCCATCAGGCGCTCGCGCCCCTCGCGGTTGAGGTTGCCGATCGCCGTGCGCAGACGACGAATCGCCTCGGTCAACTCCTCATGCTCGGCGCCGATGCCGTCGCGCTTGCCCTGCATCTGCGCCAGTTCCTCCTCCGCCCGCAGGTTCACCGGGCCAAGGCGCTCCCGGTCCTGACGCAGCCGCGCGAGTTCCTCCTCGATCGCGTCAGCGGCCGGGATCGAGCCCTCCTCGTCGAGCCCCGCGTGGGCGCGCAGTTCCTCCGGCGCGATGCCGAGCGTATCCGCGATGCGGTGGGTGATGCGGGCGAGATTTTCCTGCGCCGACTCGGCGACGACCTGCGAGCGCGCCCGCGCCTCCCGCGCGGCGGAGAGCGCATCGAGCGCCGCGCGCGCCGCCGCTTCCGCCGCATCGAGCGCGGTCTCGGCCGCGCGGCGCTGCTCCGCCGCCTGGACGACGGACGCCTCGGCCTGCGCCACGGCGGCCGCCGAATCGGCATGCCTGAGGGCGAGTTCCTCGGCCGCCTCGGTCTGTTCGACCTGTGTCTCGCGCGTGGCCGCGAGCCGCTCGCCGATGTCCTCGAGCACGCCGGCGGCACGGGCGGCGCGTTCGTCCCATGCGCGCCATTCGGCGGCGATCGCCTCCCGGCGCCGGCGGCGGGCGGCGACGTCGCGCTGCACGTTCTGCAACGACCGCTCGGCTTCGCCGTGGGCGGCGCGGGCGGCCGAAGCGGCGGCGCGGGCGCGCTCGGCGGCACCCTCGTCGACCTGCGGCAAGCCGGCAAGCTCCGATGCGGCGGCCTCGACACCCGCCTGCGCCTGATCCAGCGCGGCCGCGAGGCGGGACAGCGCCTCCTCCAGCGCGGCACGGCGGGTGGCGGTCGCGGCCCTCGCGCGCTCGGCGGCGGCGAGCGCGGCGCGGGCTTCCTCCAGCATCCGGCGGGCGGCGTGGCGGGCATCGAGCGCCTGCGTCTCGGCCTCGCCCGCCGTGGCGATCCGCGCCTGCGCGGCGTCGAGCGCGTCACGGTGCGCGCCGGCGATGTCGCGCGCTTCCTCGGCCTCGCGTTCGAGATCGGCGAGGCGATTGCGCTCTTCCAGACGACGCGAGGCGGCCGAGGGCGCGTCAGCCGCGCTGGTGAAGCCGTCCCACCGCCACACGTCGCCCTCGCGCGTCACCAGTCGCTGGCCGGGGGCGAGGAAGGTCTGCAGCCGCGCGCCCGCCTCGCGGTCGACGACGCCGGTCATCCGCAGCCGGCGCTCCAGCGCCGCGGGACCCGTCACCACCGCTGCAAGCGCCGGGACGCCCGCCGGCAGCGCGGCGTCACCCGCTTCCCGATCGTCCGGCCCGTGATCGCGCGGTTCCTGCCACGGCGCGCGCCAGTGCGCCGGCGCCGCCTCGTCGAGCGCGGCGAGCAGGTCGTCGCCGAGCGCCGCGCCCAGCGCCTTCTCGAAACCCTTTTCGACATGCAGTGCATCGAGCACCGGCGCGAACCCGCCGGGCGCGTCGGGCGCGGCGAGCCGCTGCAGCGCGGCGATTTCCGCCTCGATGCGCTGCACCTTGCCGTCCGCCTCCGCTGCCGGCCGGCGCAGCGCCGCCTCGGCCGTACGCGCTTCCGCGAGGGCGGCGCGGGCCGCATCCGCGCGCGCTTCCGCCTCCTCGTAGAGCGCCTCGCATTGCACCGCCCGCTCGCCGAGCATCTCGATGTCACCGCCCTCGGCCCCCTCGTTCAGCGCCGCGAGATCGGCCGCGACGCGCGCGTGCTCGCGCCCGTGTTCCGCGAGGCGCTCCTCCTCACGCGCGAGGCGGCGGGAGAGCTCGGCCCGGCGCGCCGCCGCGTCGGCGCTCTCCGCCTGCACGCGCGCCAGTTCGGCGTCCGCCTCCTCCAGCGCCGCGAAGGTGACGGCCACGACTTCGGCCGCTTCCGCCAGGTCGGCCTCCGCGCCCTCAAGCCGTGCCGCGATGGCCGCGTCCTCGTCGCGCAGCCGGGCGATGGTGCCGCCGGCGTCCTGCGCCTGCGCCTTCTCGCGCGCCAGATCGCGCTCCAGCTCACCGAGGCGCCGCGCGGCATCGGCGGCGCGCTCGCGGGCGCGCCTTTCCTCGGCTTCGAGCTGCGCGCGCTGCTGCACGAGGCGCTGATAGTCCTGACCGGCCGCCTCCTCGGCGGTGCGTGCCTGCCCCAGCACGTGGGCGGCGAGGCCCTGGGCGTAGGCGCTCCCGGCCTGCCGTTCGCCGCACGCGGCGACGGCCGCCTCGTCGGCCTGACAGGCGGCGGCGGAGCGCGCCACCTGCGCCTTCGCCTCGTGCCACGCGATGAGCAGCATCACCGCCTCGAGCCGGCGGATCTCGGCCGACAGCGCCCGGTAGCGGCCGGCCTGGCGCGCCTGCCGCCGCAGGCCGTCGACCTGGCCGTCGATCTCGTGCAGGACGTCCTCCAGGCGGCGCAGGTTGTCCTCGGCCGCGCGCAGGCGCAGCTCGGCCTCGTGGCGGCGGCTGTGGAGGCCGGCGATGCCGGCGGCGTCCTCCAGAATGCGCCGGCGCGCCTGCGGCTTGGCGGCGATGATCTCGCCGATCTGCCCCTGGCGTACCATGGCGTGCGAGCGCGCGCCGGTCGCCGCATCCGCGAACAGGAGTTGCACGTCGCGCGCCCGCGCCTCGCGGCCGTTGACGCGATAGACCGATCCACCGTCGCGGGTGATTTTCCGCGAGACCTCGAGCGTGTCCGAATCGTTGAAGAAGCTCGGCGCGCTGCGGGCGGAATTGTCGATGGACAGCATGACCTCGGCGCTGTTGCGCGCCGGGCGCGTGGCGGAACCGCCGAAGATCACGTCGTCCATGCCGGAAGCGCGCAGGGACTTGTAGGAGCTCTCCCCCATCACCCAGCGCAGCGCCTCGACGAGATTGGACTTGCCGCAGCCGTTCGGCCCCACCACGCCGGTGAGGCCGGGCTCGATGAGGAACTCGCTCGGTTCGACGAAAGTCTTGAAGCCGACGATTCGCAGCCGGTTGAGCTTCAATGCGTTCCCTCAGAGGTTGCGATCCGGCGACCGGCCCTGGAAGATGTCCCCGTTTCACGGAAACGATGGAATCTTCTCAGTATCCTGATCTGGAGCGAGTTCTGATCGATCAGATGATTCCATCTGATCGGAAAGCGCTCAGAGCAAGGGCTCGATGGCCTTGTCCAGATCCCCGATCGTCAGCGCGCCGGGATGGCGCTTGCCGTTGATGAAGAAGGTGGGCGTGGCGTTGACGCCGAAGTTCTGCGCCGCCGCGTCGCGCACCGCGACCACGCCGTCGTAGATCCTGCGGTCCTGGATGGTGGCGTTGAAGTCCTCTTGCGTGATGCCGGCCTGGCGCACCGTCGCCAGCAGCGAATCGAGCGGCTTGTCGTCGCCGGGCCTCGCCCATGTCTTGCCGAGCTGCTCGAACAGCAGGCTGGTGACCGGATAGTAATGGTCGTTGCCCTTGAAGCGGGCCAGCATGAAGCCGAGCAGCGCCAGATCGTCGAGCGGGAACTCGCGCAGGATGAAGCGCACCTTGCCGGTGTCGATGTACTTCTCCTTGAAGGCGTCGAAGGTCTCGTTGTGGAACGCGGCACAGTGGCTGCAGGTCAGCGACGCGTATTCGATCACCGTCACCTTGGCGTCGTCCGGCCCGAGCGCGACATCGCCAAGCGGGCCGGGCGCCGCCAGCGCGACGACGGACACGTCCTGCGCCGCGGCGGAACGCGGCCCCAAACCGAGCAGTCCGGCGGCGGCCCCTGCGGCCATAGCCGTCATCACATGTCGACGCGTCGTCATCTGTCCTGATCTCCTATGGCATCGAACCAAAAAACGGGTACCGTTTTTTGGTTAAATTTGATGCATAAACAAAAAGTTAGAGCGAAATAGCGATTCGTGTCTGATGCATTTTGCTCTAAAACCAAGGCGTGGCCTCTTCGCCACCCGCACGCGCAAGGTGGGCCGCCTCGCGACGCGAAGCAAGGGCGCCGGCCAGCCGATCACGAATTTATCAGCGCATGGGCAACGGCGGATCGTGGCGCCTCACGACTGGCTGATGCGCTCGATCCGCGCACCGCACTGGCCGAGCTTCAGTTCCAGCGCCTCGAAGCCGCGGTCGAGATGGTAGACGCGGTTGACCGTCGTCTCGCCCTCCGCCACGAGCGCCGCGATCACCAGCGACACGGAGGCGCGCAGGTCGGTGGCCATCACCGGCGCGCCGGTCAGCCGCTCCACACCTTCGACATAGGCGAGATCGCCGTCAAGGCGGATGCGCGCGCCGAGCCGCGCCAGCTCCTGCACGTGCATGAATCTGTTCTCGAAGATCGTCTCGCGGATGCGCGAGGTGCCAGCCGCCTTCGTCATCAGCGCCATGAACTGCGCCTGCAGATCGGTCGGGAAGCCGGGGAACGGCTCCGTCGTCACGTCCACCGCGCTGATGCCGTGGCCGTTGCGGCGCACGCGGATGCCCTCGTTGGTGGCGGAGATATCCACGCCCGCCTGGGTCAGGGTGTCGAGCGCCTCCTGCAGCAGATCGGCGCGCGCGCCCTCCAGCATGACATCGCCGCCCGTCATCGCCACCGCCATGGCGTAGGTGCCGGTCTCGATGCGGTCGGGCAGCACGGTGTGCTCCGTGCCATGCAGGCGCGCCACCCCGTCGACGACGATGCGCGACGTGCCGGCGCCCGAAATCCGCGCGCCCATGGCGTTGAGGCACGTGGCGAGATCGACCACCTCGGGCTCGCGCGCGGCATTCTCGATCACGGTCGTGCCATCGGCGAGGGTTGCCGCCATCAGCGCCGTGTGCGTGCCGCCGACCGTCACCTTGGGAAAGGGGATGTCGTTGCCCTTGAGGCCCTTGGGCGCGCGGGCGACGGCATAGCCGCCCTCGATGTCGATGCGCGCGCCGAGGCGCTCCAGCGCCATCAGCAGCAGGTCGACCGGACGCGTGCCGATGGCGCAGCCGCCGGGCAGCGACACGCGCGCCTCGCCCATGCGTGCGAGCAGCGGCGCGATCACCCAGAAGCTCGCCCGCATCTTCGACACGAGGTCGTAGGGCGCGGTGGTGTCGATGATGTGGCGGGCGCGCAGCCGCACGCTCTGGCCGGTCACCGCCGTCTGGCCCGGACGCTTGCCGGCGACGCCATGGTCGACGCCGTGATTGCCGAGAATGCGCAGCAGCAGCGCCACGTCCGCGAGACGGGGCACGTTGTGCAGCTGCAGGGTCTCGTCCGTCAGGAGGCTGGCGATCATCAGGGGCAGCGCCGCGTTCTTCGCGCCCGAGATCTGGATGGCACCGTTCAGTTCCTCACCGCCGACAATCCGAATCCGGTCCATTCAGTCACTTCCCTTCAGGTCTTCCGGCCGCTCCGGGGCGTTTGCCTGGGCGGTCTGCACATCGTCCTGCGCACGGTCACGCGCCGGCTGGGCGGCCTCCCGCACGCGCTCGCGGGTCTGGCGCTTGCGGCGCTTCAGATTCTCGCGCAAGGCGGCCGCGAGTCGCGATTGGCGGTCTTGAGCGGTTGCGTTCATGACAGATCCGGCCAGCACCAAGGAAACCCAGCACCAGGAAACGTTATCAAGGAAACGTTATCAAGGAAACGTTATCAAGGAATACCGGACCGCGCACGGCCCGGCGCACCAGGAGCGAAAAGCGTTAACCACCAGCATCGCCACACGCAACAGAATAATGCCGCCGATCCCGCCGCCGCCTGCGGCGAGACGACCACTTGCACGGATTAAGCTGGCGTGGGAAGTCTTGATTTATCGTTGATTGGAACGATACTGAATTGTCAACAATGCGCGACAGCCTCAGATCCGCCGGGATGGAAGCCTGAACGCCCTCTGGAAAGCCGCAGCCGCAGACGACGTCCGCTCGCCCTGCCCTGCCGTTGATGGACAGCCGATGGATTACGATCACTACTTCGACGCCGCCCTCGATACCCTGCATCAGGAGCGGCGCTACCGCGTTTTCGTCACGCTGGAGAAGGATGCGGCGCGCTTTCCGCATGCCGTCCGGCAAACGGAGGCGGGCACGTCCGACGTGGTGGTGTGGTGCTCGAACGACTATCTCGGCATGAGCATGCATCCGGACACGGTCAACGCCATGGTGGAGACCGCGCGGCGCATGGGCGTGGGCGCGGGCGGCACGCGCAACATCTCCGGCACCAGCGGCCCCATCGTCGCGCTGGAGCGGGCACTTGCCGATCTGCACAGGAAGCAGTCCGCGCTCGTGTTCACGTCCGGCTATGTCTCGAACGAGACCGGCATCGCCACCATCGCCCGGCTCCTGCCCGACTGCCTGCTGCTGTCGGACGAGTGGAACCACAACTCCATGATCCAGGGCGTGCGCCGCTCGGGAGCGGAGAAGGTGGTCTTCCGGCACAACGACCTCGATCACCTTGAGGACCTGCTCAGGGCGGCCGGGCCCGAGCGTCCGAAGATGATCGTCTTCGAGAGCATCTACTCGATGGACGGCGACGTGTCCCCCATCCACGCCATCTGCGATCTCGCGGAGCGCTACCGCGCCCTCACCTATATCGACGAGGTGCACGCGGTCGGCCTCTACGGCGCGCGCGGGGGCGGCTATGCCGAGGAAGTCGGGGCGCAGGACCGGCTCGACATCATCGAGGCGACGCTCGCCAAGGGGTTCGGCTGCATCGGCGGCTATATCGCGGCGAAGTCCGCCATCGTCGACGCCGTGCGCTCGAATGCCCACGGCTTCATCTTTACCACGGCGCTGCCGCCGGCGGTGGCGGCCTCGGCGCTGGCCTCGGTCGAGCATCTGGCGCGCAGCGACGCCGAGCGCACGGCCCACCGCCGGCAGGTGCGGCGCGCCAAGGACGTGCTCACCAAGGCCGGCCTGCCGGTGCGCGACAACCCGACTCACATCGTCCCGGTGATGATCGGCGATCCGGAGCGCACCAAGCTCGCCAGCGACCTGCTGCTCGACGAGCACGGCATCTATGTGCAGCCGATCAATTACCCGACGGTTCCGCGCGGCACGGAGCGGCTGCGCATCACGCCGACGCCCTACCACACCGATGCGCTGATCGACGAACTGGCGGACGCGCTGGTCGCCGTGTGGCGCAAGCTCGGCCTGCCGCTGCACGCCTCGCGGGCGGCGGCCTGATCCCGGCGGTGAAAAACCCGCAATCCGTCATGCCGGGGGGTTGACGGGCGCGCGGCACCTGCTATGGGTGTGCGCGCGGTTCGGGACCGTCCGCTGCTTCGCTTGTGGACAGGGCCCTGAAGATCTTGCCGGCCGGCGTTCGTGCCGGCAATGTCCGCCCGGTTCTCGGGCGCGACGGATCACCGCCCGGACGCTGCGGTAGCTCAGTGGTAGAGCACTCCCTTGGTAAGGGAGAGGTCGAGAGTTCAATCCTCTCTCGCAGCACCAGCCGTTCGCAATTCTCCCCGTGAGTTGACACCGCCGCCGCGCATCAGGCGGGAACGAGGCCGTACCGGAGCATGATTTCCTTGATTCGGGCGAGGTCCGGCTTGCCGGGCACGTTCACTTCCGCCGCGATCTCCTCGAAGTAACGTTTGCCGATCGATCCCGGCGTCATCACGACGAGCGAGCGAGCGGTCTTGTCATGCAGATTCTCGTGCGTATGAACGCTGCCCCGGGGGATGAACAGGCTCTGCCCGGCCCGCAATTCATGCCGCTGCCCGTCGATGGTCGAGGTCGTCACGCCTTCCAGGGCGTAAATCAGCTCATCGACCGCCTCGTGAAAGTGCGGCGCCGGAACGCGCGCGTCGGGCGGAACGACGAACTCGAAGGAAACAAGGCTTCCGGGACCCGTGGTCTCGTCGACCAGAAAACGGAGTTCCAGTGTCCCGATCCGAACGACATCGCGACCATCCGTCGTCATCTTACATCCCCCCTTGAAAGAAAATAGGCTTACGTCTTTCACAACATCTCCACAACCAAGAATATGTAACAGGCAGATTATGACAGTAAAACGCTGACGAAGTACCGTTTCGCACTATTCGTTACATGTCGAATAGGCGCGATACCCCTGCGGCCGGAGAGGTCGCGCGCTCACTCCTCCCCGGCGACGCCGGCCGTCTCGACCCGCCGCTTGCGTGCCTCCAGCACCGCCGCGTGGGCGTCGGCCTCACCGGCGCCGTACATGGGGTCGGGGCCTGCGGGGCCGATGTCGCGGGCGGTGGCGAGCAGCAGCTCCCGCAGAGCCTCGGGGGTGAGGTCCGGATTGACCTGCAGGACGAGGGCCGCGACGCCGGCGATATGGGCGGAGGCCATCGAGGTTCCCGACACCATCTGGTAGCCCTTGTCGACGGTGGGTGCCAGCAGTTCGACCCCGGGGGCCGCGAGCGCGACGTGTGGGCCATGCGTGGCCTTTTCATAGAGGGCGCCTCGGGCATCCACCGCCGTGACGCCCAACACGTCGGGATGGTCCGCCGGATAGGGCGCGGCCGCATCCGCGCCGCCGTTCCCCGCGGCCGCGACGAGGACGACGCCGCGCAGCGTCAACGCGCGCAGGGTGCGCGCCAGCAGATCGTCCCTCGGACCGGCGAAGCTCAGGTTGGCGATGCGCGCGTCGTGCTTCGCCGCCCGTTCGAGGCCGCGCAGGATGTCGAGGGTGCTGCCGATCTCCCGGCCTTCCCGGTCGGTGAACGCGTCGATGGCCAGGATCCGGCTGCCGGGCGCGATCCCGGTCAGGCGCTCGCGGGCGGCGATGATGCCGGCAACGGCCGTGCCGTGCGCCGACGACGCGCGGGACACGGAGCCTTCGAGCAGGCGGCCGGCGATCTCGGGGTGGTCCGTCTCGACGCCGGAATCGATCACCGCGATGCGCACGCCCTCGCCCGTGGCCAGCGCATGCGATTGCGGCACCTTCAATTGCGCCGGCGCGTATTGCGCCGAGGCCATGCTGCCGGCGCCGGCGGCCTCCCCAGACTCGGCCTCCCCAGCCTCGGCCTTCTGCGGCGCAGCCTTCTCTGGCGCGGCCTTCTCCGGCTGCTCCTCGTCCGGCTTCTTCCCGGCCGGCTCCGGATCGGCGGTCCCATCCTGCTGCGCGGCGAAGAGGTGATTGAGCTGCGCGCTCTCGACGCGGGGATCGCCGGCGAGCGCCAGCACCGTCTCGGGCGCGCTGCGCCCCTCGCCGACGCGTGCCCGCACCACCGAGACGCCGATCAGCGCCAGCGGGGTGGTGTCGACCAGGGTCAGCGCGAACGCATCCGCCACCGCCTGCTCCTGTGTGAGAGGAAGATCGGGACGCAGCACGAACAGAATCTCGTCCGGCACATGCTCCGTCTCGGCCGCGAGCAGGGCACGCGGCGGGGGCAGAACCGCCGGAGGCGGCGGCGGAACGGGTGTGGCCTGTCGCGGCGGCTGGGGCCTTGACGGCTGGGGCTTTGGCGGCTGCGCTTTCGGCGGCGGCGTCCGGGCGGGCTGGGTCTCGCGCCGCGGCTGCCTTGGCCGCTGCCGCGGCGGCTCCGGATCGACGGGATAGAAGCCGGGCGGCGGCGGGCCGCCATAGGGAGGGACCGGCACGACGATGACGCCGGGCGGCGGGTAATAGACGGGCGGCGGATAGCCCGGCGGCACACGGGAGGGCGGCCGGCGCGGCCGCTCCTGCCATTGCCCCGTCTCTCCCCGGGGCGGACGCGGCCGGGTTCGCCGGGGCGATTCGTCCGGCGGGGCCATTTCCAGCGGATAGGCCTGAGCGAGTGCCCGGGCAGAATGGGCGGCGTGCATCATGTCGCCGGCGACCATCAGGCCGACGACGAGCGGCAGTGACGTCGCAAGGGGCAGGCGGCCCTGTCTGAATATCGCAAGCATGATCTTTCGCTCCTCCTTTTCAGGCGGGCGGCGCGTCACGGCCCCGGCGCGGGGGCCACGAACCGGATGAGCGGGTGGCTTTCCAGGGCCGCGGTGGCGCGTTCCGCGTCGCCGGGCGAGGCGGCGGCGATCCGCAGCCTGAAAACGCCGCCCGGCAGCGGCCCCTCGACAATCCGCGCCCCCTGCGCGTCGAGCATTTGCGTCACCGCCTCGAAGGTCGCCGTGGGCTGGAAGCCGACCAGCACGAAGACGCCCGGCGTTTCCGCCCGCTCTCCCGATGCGGTCTGATAGGTGCCCTGCGTGGCCCGATCGAGGGTGATGAGCCCGAAAATGCCCGCCTGCAGGCCGATCACGGCCAGCGCCGCCGCGCCCGCAAGCCCGAGGCCGGCGGGGGAGAGGCCGGCGAGCCACTCCCCGAACCGTGCCAGCCACGACGGCTGCTGTCCCGCCGCAGGCCGGGCTGCGGCGGCGGGCGTTTCCCGCCCGATCGCCTCGAACACCCGGTCCGCGAGCTGCCGGGACGGCGCCGCGATGTGCTCGTTCGCGTGGACGATCTCGTCGCGCTCCTCCCCGATGAGGGCGAGATGGGCGCGCAGCTCGGGATCGCCGGCGAGCGCCTCGTCGACGGCCCGCTTCTCGTCCGCCGAAAGCGTGCCGGCCGCATACCAGGGCAGCAGGGCCTCGATGGAATCCGGATCGAACCTGTCGTCGGGATCGGGTGTCGTCCTGGAGGCGTTCATGGCCATCCCCTGTCGAGCCCGGCCTCCCTGCACAGTTCGGCAAGGCGCTTGCGGGCGTGAAACATGCGCGTTTTGACGGTGTTTTCCGGTATGCCCAGAATGCGGCCAACGTCGCTGACGGATCGTTCCTGATAATAGACGAGTTCCATCACCTCGCGTTGCTCCGTGGTCAGGCGCCGCAGGCAGGCCCGCAGCACCTCCGCCTTGTTCGCCTTCTGAACCGTGACCTCGGGCGTATCGCCGAGATCGACGACCGTTTGGGCGAAGTCGTCGTCGAGCGGCGCCTCCTGGCGCTTGCGCAACGCCGACAGCGCCTTGTTGCGGGCGATGGCGATGAGCCATGTCGCGAGGCTGGAGCGCCCCTCGAAATCGGCCGCCTGCCGCCACACGTCGACGAACACCTCGGCAGTCACGTCCTCGGCGATGTCGGGCCGCTGCACAAGGCGCAGGACGAAGCGGTAGACACGCAGATGATGCGCCGTGAACAGCGCCTTCATCGCCTGCCGGTCGCCCGCCCTCAGCCGGGCCAGCCATTGCTGGTCTGCCTGGCGGTTGTCCGGCGCTGGCTCCATGTCGGCCGGTGCTCCTGGTTGTCGTCAGCGCTGTTTCCCGAAGGCGCGAGCCCGGCGGGATGCTTCCGAAAGCATCAGGAGCAAGGTGTCATGCGCACCCGCTCCCGGTCAACAGGAGGCGGCGCGCCGTGGCCGGAAGGGCGGTCTCGTTCCCCTCCGGCCACCGCCGGCGACGGTCAGTCGCACACGGTCACCGGGCGCCACACACGGCCGACGCCGCGCACGTGGACCTTCTCCTTGACGACATAGCACTGCGGCTGGACCGTATAGGACACGATACCGAGCGAGAACGGCACGAGGCCGGCGGCGTATCCGGGACCCCAGTGACGCGGGGGACGCGGGCGGTGGTGGCCGTGGCCGTGGCCATGGCCGGGCTTCTTCCAGTGGGGACCGTGCCCGCCGGGCGCGGCCTGCGCAGCGGTGGTGGATATCATGGTCGTTGCCGTCATGCTGGCGATGCCGAGCGCCACGGCGGCGAGGGCGCCCTTGAGAGAATTGCGGCCGGTGAAGCTGTTGCGCGTGGTCATGATCGTGTTCCTTTCCGTTGTCCGGAGCGGCCCATCGCTGCCCCTATGCCCATTGGTCGCGGCGACACGCAAAAAGGTTCACGGAGGTGGGAAAAAATTTTTATTTTTTATTCTGCCACGCAGGCGCGGTTCGCACGCCACGGAATGTAGATCTTCCAGAAATCGACGGCCCGGTTGGGCGGATTGACGACCACGAGGCCCTGCGGATCGATGGTGGCGAGAAGGGCCGCCTCGTCGTTCGCCAGTCCGGGCGCGGAGCAGGCGAGCGCATCGGCGCGCTGCCACACGGCGTGGACCTGGCGCATGTCGCGCGCCTTGCCGGCGTTGTAGACCGACACCAGCGCGGCCATGACGCCGAGCGCCGCGCATGCGCCCACCAGCACGCGCCGCGCGCCGGCATGCCGCCAGAGCGCCGCCAGCGCGCCCATCAGCGCCACCGTCACCGCGAGATAGGACATCCTGCTGTCGATATAGGCGCATGCGCCCCGGTCCGCGCAGGCTTCCTGATACTTGGTGCTGACGGCGATCGGCAGGGTCACGTAGGCCGCCAGCACCAGCGCCGTGACGGCGGTGGCGACGGGGGCGCCGATGCGCCGCACGGGCGAGGCCGTCCGGTAGAGAACGAGGGCAACCAGCACCCCCGTGACGAGCGCCGCCAGCAGCACGGCGGGCGAGGCCGAGGACAGCCCGCCGCCCAGACGCGGAAAGGCCGTGCCGTCGCGGACATGGCCGAAGACGGTAATGGCGATGCGGCCGATGTCCGACAGGCCGCCGGCGGAATTGCCCTCGTACACGCCGGGATGCGCCCATCGGAAGAGACTGTAGGGGACCAGCACGGCGAGCACCGCGAGAGCGTCCGCGGCGACGAATCGGGGAGCGAAGGCGGCGCGGATCGCGGCGCGCAGGGCTTCGCCGTCCTCTCGCGCCCCATCCTCTCGCCCCCCGTTCTCTCGCCCCCCGTTCTCTCGCGCCCCGTTCTCTCGCGCCCCGTTCTCTCGCGCCCATTGCAGACGCGCGAGATATTCCGCGACCAGCAGCGCGGTACCGAAAGCCACTGCAAATTCGCTGACGAGCATGCCGAGGGCGAACAGCGCCTGCGCCGCGGCAGCGCGCCAGCCCGCGGGACCTCCGCGCGAGCGCAGGTCGACGATGGCGAGCCGCGACAGGAGAATGACGATGAAGGGAACCGTGTTCTGCAGCGGATAGGCGTTCGGCGGCAGGAAGGCGAAGGCCAGCGGATGCAGCGCCACCAGCTGCATGAGCAGGAAGGGTCCCACCTCGCGCCGCAGCAGCCGCGCGACGAAGACCGCGAACAGCAGCAGTTGCAGCACGTAGGCCGCCAGCAGGACGACGCGCCACAGCGGATCGCCGGCGAGATACGCCCCCAGCACGTTGAGGGGCACCATCAGCACCTGTCCGATGCGCCCCTGGTCCTGCGCCACATGGAGGGCGTTGGCGCGCACGGTCTCGCTCCCCTCGATGGCGAGGGTGAGGAACCAGACGTCGTCGCCCGACAGCCGATAGCCGTAATAATAGGGCTGCATCGTCACGAGCACGACGGCCGCGATCAGCGCCAGCGTCCACCATCCGGCCGGCGTTTCCGGAGACGGGGCCGTGTGTGCGCGATCGGTGCCGGACATGGGTTTCCTCCAGAACCGGGGATGGCTCCTTGAAAAAAGGGCGCCCGACGGGCGCCCTCCTCGTTATCGTCACAAAGCCCGGAAGCGTTATACCATCGACCCCCGGTCTTCGACCGATGCCGAGTGGCCTTCGCTCAGGCGCCGCGCGGGCTTGACCAATGGCCGGCCATTGGTATTACCGCCCCCGCACCGGCTTCATGAAGGACTTGTCGGCGAGGCTGTCATAACCGTGACGCTCCTGGCCGCCCTGCCCGCGCCCGTTGCGGCGCTGGCCGGCGTCGGCATGGCCGGCACCGTGGCCTCCCCCATGGCCTCCTCGGCCCTGCCCCTGCTCCTGGCGCGGGCCGCGCTGCCGGCCACGGCCGGCGGCGTCGGCGCGCGCGCCGTGGGCTGCGGGCTTCTGCCCGGGCCGGCCCGCAGCAGGCTTGCCCGCTGCCGGCTTGCCGGAGCGCGCCGGGGAACGAACCTCGGCCTCCGCCGCGATGGTGGCCGGCAGGCGCCGGTCCTCGCTCGGAATGCTCTGGCGCGTCAGCTTCTCGATGTCGCGCAGGTATGCGCGCTCCTCGGCGTCGCAGAACGAGATGGCGGAACCGTCCGCCCCCGCGCGCGCCGTGCGGCCGATGCGGTGGACATAGGATTCCGGCACGTTCGGCAGGTCGAAGTTCACCACGTGCGTCACGCCGTCGACGTCGATGCCGCGCGCGGCGATATCGGTGGCGACGAGGATCTTGCGCCGGCCGGCGCGAAAGTCCGCGAGCGCCTTCTCACGCTGGCCCTGGCTCTTGTTGCCGTGGATGGCGGCGGAGGGAATGTTCGCCTCCTCCAGATGGCGCACGATGCGGTCGGCGCCGTGCTTGGTGCGGCTGAACACGAGCGTGCGGCCCATGGAAGACCCCTCGCCGTCGTCGCGCAGGATGTCGACCAGCAGGCCGCGCTTGCGCGCCGTCTCGACGAACAGCACCTTCTGGGCGATGCGCTCGGCCGTGGTGGCCACCGGCGTCACCGACACCTCGACCGGGTCGCGCAGCAGTTCACCCGCGAGCAGCCCGATCTCCTTCGGCATGGTGGCCGAGAAGAACAGGTTCTGGCGCACCTTGGGCAGGCGCGGCACGATGCGGCGGATGGCGTGGATGAAGCCCATGTCGAGCATCTGGTCCGCCTCGTCGAGCACGAACACCTCGACATGGTCGAGCGTCACCGCGCGCCCGTCGAGATGGTCGATGAGACGGCCGGGCGTCGCCACGAGGATGTCGACGCCGCGCGCCAGTTCCTGCGCCTGCGGGCGGGCGGAGACGCCGCCGAACACGACGGTGACGCGCAGCCGCAGATTGCGGCCGTAAACACGAAAACTCTCGGCGATCTGGCTGGCGAGTTCGCGCGTCGGGCTCAGCACCAGCGCCCGGCAGCCGTGGCGCGGGGCGGGCTTGCGCTCGCGCGACAGACGCTCGAGGATCGGCAGCGCGAAGGCTGCCGTCTTGCCGGTGCCGGTCTGGGCGATGCCGAGCAGGTCCCGGCCCTGCAGCAGATGGGGAATGGCCTGCCCCTGAATGGGGGTCGGCTTTTCGTATCCTTCGGCCGCCAGCGCCGACAGGATCGGAGCGGGGAGACCAAGGTCCTTGAATGAAGTCAAAATCAGATCTTTCGCATAAAGCGCCGCCGGCGCCCGTCAGGCGGGCGCAGCGATCGCGGGGTGATGGAAGCCCCGCGTGATCCGGGCTGTTCCTGAAAATACCGTGTCCGGCAGGACGATTCCTTCGGAACCGCTCACGCGACCTGAACACCAAAAGGCGCCCGAACGGGCGCACGGCAAAGCATATGAGCCCTTCCGGCCGGCAAGTCAAGTCCGGCGGCGGCGGGCGCGTCCCGCACGGGTGCGCAGCCGGGCATCCGATAACCGGTAAAGAACTGTAAAAATTCACGATTGGACTTTGCTGCTATGCAACATAAGCAATCGAGCGTAGACTGAGAAGCAGTACATTTCGCATTCCGGCCGGGCATGGAAGGAGATCGTCATGCCGACATCAGTTGAACAGACATCGCTTGATCCCAATCGCGCGGGCGCCATCAACGCGCTGGCGGAGGACGTACGCTCCAAGTGGATATGGTTTCTCCTGCTCGGCATCGTGCTGATCGTTCTCGGCGGCATCGCGCTCGGCAACCTGCTGGTGGCGACCATCGCGACCGTCTACTACATCGGCGCGCTGATTCTCATCGCCGGCGTGGTGCAGATCGTGCACGCCTTTCAGGTGAAGGAATGGGGCAACTTCTTCATCTGGCTGCTGAGCGGCGCTTTCTACGCCATCGCCGGCTTCTTCGCCTTCTACAATCCGGTGCTCACCTCCGCCGCGCTGACGCTGGTGCTGGCGGTCTCGCTCATCGTCGCCGGCATCCTGCGCATCTGGACGGGCCTTTCCGCGCGTCCGCGCTCGGGCTGGGGCTGGCTCGTCGCCGCCGGCGTGGTGGCGCTGGTGGTCGGCCTCATCATCGCCGCGCGCTGGCCGGCGAACACCGTCTACCTGATCGGGCTCATCCTCGCCATCGAGCTGATCTTCGAGGGCTGGTCGTTCGTCGCCGTGTCGCTGGCGCTCAGGGCGCGCAAGGGCACGCCGGTCGCGTGATCATGATAGCGTTATTCAGTGATGGTAGGGGTCGGCGGCGTCCCTGAGGCCGTCGCCGACGAAGTTGAACGCCAGCACGACGAGCACCACGGGCGCGATCGGCCACAGCAGCCACGGCTGCAGGTTGACCGCGGCGAGGTTCTGCGCCTCGTTCAGGAGCACGCCCCAGCTCGTCACCGGCGGCCGCAGGCCGAGCCCGAGGAACGACAGCGCCGTCTCGCCCAGGATCATCGACGGGATCGACAGCGTGGCGGAGGCGATCAGGTGACTCATGAAATTGGGAATGAGATGGCGCGCGATGATGCGTGAGCGCGACGCGCCCATCAGCTCCGCCGCCTTGACGAAATCCTCCTCGCGCAGCGCCAGCAGCTTGGAGCGCACCGCCCGCGCCAGGCCCGGCCAGTCGAGCAGACCGAGGATGATGGTGATGCCGAAGAATACGCCGATCGGCGACCAGTTGGCCGGCAGCGCGGCGGAGAGCGCGAGCCACAGCGGCAGCTCCGGCAGCGAGCGCACGATCTCGATCAGCCGCTGGATGGCGTTGTCGACCCAGCCGCCGAGATAGCCGGCGACGCCGCCGAAGAAGAGGCCGAGCGCGAACGACACCGCGATGCCGACAAGGCCGATGGTCAGCGATATGCGCGCGCCGTAGACGATGCGCGACAAAAGGTCCCGCCCCAGCCTGTCGGTGCCGAGCAGGAAGAACGTCCCGTCCTCGGGCGGGCACACGAGGCGGAAACGGGCTTCCCAACCCCCCCAGAACAGATAGGGCGAGCCCTGGCAGAAGAAGCGCAGGCGCTGGGGCGTCGTGCGGTCCACCACGTAGTCGCGGGTGAACGTCTCCTTGTTGAAGGTGAAGCTGTAGGGATAGACGAACGGCCCCACGAACGCGCCCTCGTGGAAGAGGTGCACCGGCTGCGGCGGCGCGTAGAGGAAATCGCCGTTGCGTTCCGACTGCCCGTGGGGCGCGATCACCTCCACGAAGGGAACCGCGGCATAGAACAGCAGCAGCACGAGCATGGATGCCACTGCCAGCCGGTTGCGGCGGAACTTGCGCCAGATCAGCGCCAGGGACGAAGCGCGATTCAGCCGCTCGTCGGCGTGGCGGCCGGGGTCGGACGCGCCCGGATCGAAGGGCGCGGGATCGACGTAGTGGGAGGGCGCGGGGGCGTTGCTCACGGTTCAGCGCTCCCCGAGGCGGATGCGCGGGTCGAGCCACGCCAGCAGCAGGTCGGAAATCAGCATGCCCACGACGGTGAGCAGCGCCACGAACATCAGGATGAAGCCGGCGAGATACTGATCCTGCGATTTCAGCGCCGCGAGCAGGATCGGCCCCACCGTCGGCAGGCTCATGACGAGCGACACCAGCACCGATCCCGACACAAGCTGCGGCAGCAGGTTGCCGATATCGGCGATGAAGGGGTTGAGCGCCATGCGGAACGGGTATTTCATCAGCGCCCGGCGCTCCGGCAGGCCCTTGGCGCGGGCGGTGATGTAATATTGCTTGCCGAGCTCGTCGAGCAGGTTGGCGCGCATGCGCCGGATCATCGCCGCCGTGCCGCCGAGCCCGATGACGATGGTGGGCACGATGAGATGCTCGCCAAGCGAGCGGATCTTGGCCCATGTCCACGGCTCGCCGGCGAATTCCGGGTCGTAGAGGCCACCGATCGAGATGCCGAACCACAGGTTCATGTAGTAGAGCAGGATGAGCGCCAGCAGGAAGCTCGGCGTCGCGAGCCCGATGTAGCCGAACAGCGTCGCCAGATAGTCGCCGAACGAGTACTGGCGGCGCGCCGAATAGATGGCGATGGGGATCGCCACGACGTGCACGAAGAGCACCGTGGTGAGGTTGAGCACCAGCGTCAGCCACAGCGCGTCGCCCAGCACGTCGGCCACCGGGCGGTCGTATTCGAACGACCAGCCCCAGTTGCCCTGCAGCAGGCCGGAATAGGTGCCGGCAGTCCCCGGCCACAGGCCGACCCAGGCGAGATACTGCTCCCACACCGGCCGGTCGAGGCCGTATTGGGTGATCAGGAATTCGGCCCGCGCGGCGGCCGAGGCATCCCCCTGCGCCTTCAGCTCGGCGATCTGGTTGGTGAGATAGTCGCCCGGCGGCAGCTTGATGATGACGAACACCACCGCGCTGATGACGAGGAGCGTAACGGCCATGGTCGCGAGACGCCCGGCGAGATAACGGATCATGAGCGTGTCGCTCCGCGTTTCTCCGGCGTGTCCCAGAACAGCGCGTCCATGCGGTAGATGCCGAACAGCGCCGTCGGCTCCCAGCTGTAGACCGCCTCGTGCGGCATGTTGCGCAGCCCGTTCCTGATCACGATGGGCTGCAACGCGCCCGCAACGGTGCCGATGATCCATTGCTGGTCGGCATGCAGATCGAGCATCGCACGCCAGATCTGCGCCTTGCGCGTGCCATCGGCCTGCGCCAGCCACTCGTCGTAGAGCGCGAGCAGCCGGCGCGGCACTTCCATGTCGCAGGCTTCGCCGGCCTTGCCGCCGGTCTCGACGTACTGCCCCCATCGGGGCCAGGCGTAATTGTCCTGATACACCGGGGCGAGGCCCGTCGGCACCATCTCGCCGGTGGGCACCGCGTTCTCCAGGCCGGGGGCTGCGATCATCGCCGGCAGGCCGGAATAGGCGCGGTTGCGCAGCACGGTCCTGTCCTGGGGCTTGATGAAGAGCTTGATGCCGATATCGCGCCAGAACTCGGCGATGAGCTGCAGCGCATCGACGGCGGCGGCGAAATCGCCTTCCACCTCGACGACGATCTCGAGGATGCGTCCGTCCGCGAGCAGGCGCACGCCCCCGGCCCCGCGCGCGTCGAGGCCGGCCTCGTCCAGGAAGGCGCTCGCCCGGGCCGGATCGTATTGCGCGTACCGGCTGCGGTAGTGCGGCTCGAACAGGGCCGAGCCCTCGCGCACCGTGTTGTTGCCCTCGGTGCCGAGGCCGAAGAAGAGCGCGTTGTTCACCGTCTTGCGGTCGATGCCGAGCGACAGCGCGCGCCGGAAGCGCACGTCGCGGTTGAGCTCCCGCCAGACCGGATCGATGGCGGTGAGATTGGGATAGAGCGCCACCTCCGAGCCGCGCGCGATGGGCCACGTCAGCGTGCGATACCCTTGCGCCTTCTCGCCCTGCTTGAGCACCGGGATATCCGCCATGGCGAGGCCGCGCGACATCAGGTCCGTCTCGCCGGCGTTGGCCTTGGCTGCGAAGAGCCCCGGCGCGGCGAGGTCGATGACGATCTCGTCCACGTAGGGGAGCCGATGGCCCTTGGGGTCGACGCGGTGATAGTGCGGGTTGCGCACGAAAACGAAGCGGTTCGCCTGCCCGCGCGTGATCACGCGCCAGGGATAGACGGTGGGCATGTCCGGGTTGGCGTCGTCGCCCATGCTGTCATGGCGGTTGTGCAGCGCCGCCCACGAGCGCGCGCCCGCCGCCGCCACGCGCGCGGCGAGTTCGGCGGCAGCGGCGTGCCGGGCGTGGAAGTCGCGCATGTAGTGGGCCGGGGTGTAGATCAGCGGATCGCGCGGGCCCGCCAGCGACGGCAGGAAACGCGGGTTGGGCGCCTCCCAGGTGTAGCGCACGCGCTTCGCATCCAGCACGTCGAACACGGGCGGCTGGCCCTGCACCAGCATGAACTGCGGCGGGCCGGCCGGGTTGAGCTCCGGATGCAGCGCCACGTCCTCCCACCAGTAGCGAAAATCCTCGGCCGTGAAGGGCGCCCCGTCCGACCACCGGTGCCCGGCGCGCAGGTGGAAGGTGAAGCGGCGCCCCTCCTCGACATCGACGGCGCGCAGCAGGTCGGGCTGCGGGCGCAGGTGACGGTCGTAGCCGACGAGCCGCGTATAGGACATGGTGGCGAGATAGCGGATGTCGCGGGCGCGCGGCGCCAGCGTCACGATCCGCCCGCCCGGCACGCCGATCTCGCCGCCCTCGATGCGCGGATCGTAGACGAGCGGTTCGTCCGGCAGGCCATTCCCCGGCTGCGCCGGCCTCTCGGCCGCCCGGCAGGCGTCGACGGAAAGAACCTCGCGCCCGGTCAGTGCCGCCGCCGCGCCGCCGAGGAGGAGAAGAGCCCGCCGCCGGTCCAGCATCACGCCGCCTCCCCCACCGCATGCACGCCCGTGCGCACCAGATGCCCGCCGCCGAGATCCTGCATCGCCCCCGCCTGCCCGCCGACGAGGCGGAACGGCAGCGGCCACGATGCCGGATCGGAAAAGCCGCCGCTGCGCAGCGCGGCGAAATCGAGCGGCCGGTCGAGATCGGGGCTCGGCACCGCCGCGAGCAGCGCCTGGGTGTAGGGATGATGCGGGTGGGCGAACAGCAGGCGCTTGGGCGCCTGCTCCACGATATAGCCGCGGCACATCACGGCGATCTCGTCGGCGATATAATCCACCACGGCGAGATTGTGCGACACGAACAGGTAGGAGAGCCCGATGGCCGCCTGCAGATCCTTGAGCAGGTTGAGCACCTGCGCCTGCACCGACACGTCGAGCGCCGACACGGGCTCGTCGCACAGCAGCACCTTCGGTTCGAGCGCCAGCGCCCGCGCGATGCCGAGCCGCTGGCGCTGGCCGCCGGAGAACGAATGCGGATAGCGCTTGAGGTGCGATCGCTCCAGCCCCACCAGCCCCATCAGCTCGCCCGCGCGTGCCGAGCGCGCCCGCTCGTCCCCGACGCCGTGGATGCGCAGCGGCTCGGTCAGGATCTCGTAGGCGGTCATGCGTGGGTTGAGCGAGGAGAACGGGTCCTGGAACACGAACTGGACATGGCGGCGGAAGGCCATCAGGTCGTCGCCCGCGAGGTCCGCTATGTCGCATTCCCCGCTGCCGCCGTCGAAGAACACGCGCCCCTCCGTCGGCGCGATGGCGCGCATGACGATCTTCGACAGCGTGGTCTTGCCGCAGCCCGATTCGCCGACGAGGCCGAGCGTCGTGCCCCGCCGCACCGCCAGGCTGACGTTCGCGACCGCCCGCACCTCCCCCACCTTCCGGCGCATGAAGCCGGCGCGGCGGGCGAACACCTTCGACACCTCCTCGATGCGCAGTACCGTTCCGTTCCGGGGGATGGCCTGATGCGCCGGCGCGGCGGGGATGGGGGCGATCTCGCGCAGGGGCGTCAGGCGCTCGTGCGGTTTCATGGCGAAGCGCGGCACGGCGTTGAGCAGCGCCCGCAGATACGGATGGCGCGGATCGCGAAACAGCGCGTCGCGCGTGCCCGATTCCACGATGCGGCCGCGATACATCACCGCCATGGCATCCGCCATGTTGGCGACGACGCCGAGATCGTGGGTGATCAGCAGGATCGCCATGCCGGTTTCGCGCTGGAGATCCTGCATCAGATCGAGGATCTGCGCCTGGGTGGTCACGTCAAGCGCCGTCGTCGGCTCGTCGGCGATCAGCAGCGCCGGGCGGCAGACGAGCGCCATGGCGATCATCGCCCGCTGGCGCATGCCCCCCGACAGCTCGAACGGATAGGTGTCGAACACCCGCGCCGGATCGGAAAAGCCGACGCGCGCGAACACCGCTTCCGACTGTTCGCGCGCCTGCGCCCGGCTGACGCGGCGGTGCAGCCGCACCGCCTCCGCCACCTGATCGCCCACCGTGTGCAGCGGCGACAGCGACGTCATCGGTTCCTGGAAGATCATGGCGATGCGCCCGCCGCGCAGGTCGCGCATGATGGCGCTCTCGCCGTCGAGGCTCGCGATCTCGGCCCGCTTGCCGTTCTGCGGGTCGAGGAAGGTGATGGCGCCGCCGGCGATGCGCGCCGATTTCGGCAGGATGCGCAGGATCGCCTGCGCCGTCACGGACTTGCCGGACCCCGATTCGCCGACGAGCGCCAGCGTCTGGCCGGGAAAGACGTCAAACGATACGCCGTGGAGCGCGCGGAAAGGCTCGCCCTCGCCGGCGAACTCGATGGCGAGATTGCGCACCGCCAGCAAAGGCGACGATCGAAACGCCGGTTTCGGCGTTATGGAAAGCTGTCCCGCCACGAAGCCCCACTCCCACCGGTCGGTATACCGGCAACGACCGTATGCATCGACGCAATGAATAAGGCCTTTTACATGATATCATTGTGTCTTCGCATGTAAAAACAGTCCGCGCGCGTCGGAACGCGTAACCGCCCGGTGGCCCAGCAGAAAAGCCAGCAGCCCGTCGACCCAGGTCCAGGTGTCCTCGTCCTGGGCGAGGTGATGGGTCAAGAGGCCGAGGACGACGGGTCCCCCGCCGGCCGTCTGCGCCCGCACGGCGGCCGTGGCCTGCGCGTCGATGCGCGCGCGCTCCGCGAGCCCGCCGCCCGCGTGCCACGCGACCGGATCGACGTGGGTGTTGGCGACGGCAAGCCCCGGCGCTTCCGGCGCGGCCTGCCATGCGCGGCCGAAGGTGGAGAGGCCGCGATAGCCGCAGCCGGCGAGGCGGCCGGCAAGCCCGCTGTCGATCCGGTTCCACGGCGGCACGAACACCGGCAGCAACGCGTCGCCGAAACGCGCCGCCGCCAGCCGCAGCGCCTCTCCTGCATCGCGCTCCGACGCCTCAGGCGGCCGGTGTGGGCCAAACTCGGCCTTCTTCTCGCCTGCCGGCGCGTGGTTGGCGTGCGAGAGGCCGTGGACCAGCACCGAGGCCAGCGGCTCTGCGGCGAGACGCGCGGCGAGCGGCCCATCGGCCCGCGCCGGGATGGCGGCGATGGCGACGGGCATCGCGTGCCGGCGCGCCAGCGCCAGCAGGCGGTCGAGGGCAGGCGTAGGCGTCACCGCATCGTCGTCCCGCCACCACAGGGCGACCTCGCGGCCTGCGGCCGCCGTCTCGTCAAGGACCTTGGCGAGCCGGGGCAGCGGCGCGGCGCCGTAGCGCCCGATGATGGCGACGCTGCGGGCGATGCCGTCGCGGCCGATCGCAGGCGCCTCCGGCAGCGGCCGCGCAAGGGCCTCCCGCACGGCCCGCGCCAGCGTTTCGGGAGAGAGCGTGTCCTCGCCGACGACGCCGAACGGCCACACGCCCGCCCGCGACAGCCCCTCGGCGCGCAGGCGCTGCTCGGTCTCATGGCCCGCCTCGAACGGCACCAGCACCGAGCGCACGCGCGCATTGAGCACGTCGACCACCGTGTTGTACCCCGCCTGGCTGACGGAAACCGCCGCCCGCGCCAGCAATGAGGAAAAATCCGCCCGCGTGCGCTCCACCGTCACGTGGCCGGGCGCGGCCTCTCCCAGCGCCGCGAACGCATCCGCCGCGACGCCGCGCCCGACGAGAAGCCGCCAGCGACGCTCCGTCACGCGATCCGCCGCCCCCAGCGCCGCCCGGAACAGCGGCAGGGACGCCGCGCTGCCGCCGCCCGAGACGACGATCTCGCCGCAACCGTCCGTCCCGTCATCGACGGCGCGCGCCGCCGTGTCGTCCACATAGCCGGTATAGTCCAGCAGCGGCGCGATTTCGGGCGTCACCGGCCAGGAGCACTCCAGCGGCAGCACCTCATCATCGCCGTGCACCAGCACGCCGTCGTAATGGGCGAGAAGCCGGGCGTGGGCTTGCGTCACGCGCCCCTCGCGGGCGGGGGCGACCAGCACGTCGCGGATGGAACTCAGCACCACGGGCTGCGGCCGTTGCCGGCGCGCCGCCTCGATGAGCGCCAGAAATTCGTCCGCCAGCGCCCGCCGGCCGAAGGGAAACAGCTCCGTGACGACGACATGCGGCCGTGTCCGCGCCAGGACCTCCAGCAGCAGCCCGCGCCGTTCCGCCCGCAGCGCCTGCCCGGCGGGCTCGCCGTCCTCGCCGAGCAGCGCCGAGAAGGCCGTGCCCACGATATGCACCGGCGGCAGCTGGATGAAGCGGATGCCCGTAGTGGCCACCAGCGGCGCAGGGTTGCCCCCCGACACCAGCGTCACCTCGTGTCCGGCCCGCGCGAGGCCGCGCGCGATCGCCGCCGCCCGCGCCAGATGGCCGACACCGAGCAGATGCGTCACCGCGATCAGCACCCGCAGGCTCATGCCGGTCCCCCGCCGATTGCCGGTCCCCCGCTGATTGCCAGTCCCCTGCCGATGAGGGGCGTGAGCGCATCGCGCAGGATCCGCGCCGCGCCGGCGAGATTGCGCCCGCCGCGCACCAGCGCGTGTGCCCGCTCGCCCAATGTCCGGCGGGCAGCGGGGTCGCCGGCGAGCCGTTCCAGCGCCCGGGCGAAGGCGTCGACGTCGCCCGGCGGCACCAGCACGCCGGTCTCGCCGTCGATGACGACGCTCGCGACGCCGCCGTAAGAGCCGGCGAGCGCCGGGCAGCCGTGCGCCGCCGCCTCCAGAAAGGCCATGCCGTAGGCTTCGTTGACCGCCGGCCACACCAGCAGGTCGGCCGCCTCGTAGAGCGCGCCGAGCGCCTGCGGGTCGGCCACCAGACCGGCGAAGCGCACGCGGCCCCCGAAGGCTGCGAAAAGGCCCTCCACCTCGGCGCGCGCCGGGCCGTCGCCGGCGATGGCGAGCCGCCACGGCCGCTCCACCAGCGCCAGCGCCCGCGCGAGCTGCCGGTAGCTCGCCAGCTTGTCGCCACGGCGCATCATCGCCACCGCCAGCAGGTGGATCTCCTCCCGGCGCGGGCGCGGGCAGAATGGCGCATCTGCCGCCTCCACGAAGGGCGGCAGGTCGATGAGGCGCTGATGGGCCGGGCGGCCGCACTGCAGCGCCGGGCGGTCCTTCGCGGTCATGACGAAGATCGCGTCGGCCGCGTCGAGCGCCGTCTCGTTCAGCGCATGCGCCGCCGCGAACGGCCCCCTGGCGCGGGAGGGCGCGCGGGACGCCTCGGCGACGCAGTAGGGAATGCCGAGCGCGCGCGCCACCGCCGGCCCCAGCCCGTCCACGGCCTTGTAATAGCAGTGATAGGTGAACCACAGGCGTGGCGGCGTTTGCGCGCCGGCGCGGTAGCCGTCGAGCAGCCGCGCTGCTTCCGCGTGGGCGGCCGCGTCGACGGCGGCCCGCGCTCCCGGTTCACCGGTGGGCTCGTAGGCGCGCAGCCGGCTCTCCAGCCGCGGCGCGAAGCCAGCGCTTTCCAGGGCGGCGAACAGCAGCCGGGCCATGCGCCGATCGCCCGAGGCCACCGGATGATCGGGCGCCTTCAGCGGCGCGTAGAACGCGATCACGCCACGGGGTCCCGCTGCACCGGGGCGAAGGAGGCCGCGACGCCGAGCGCTGCCCGCAGCCGCGCCTCGATGATGTCGATGCCCGTCTCCATGGCGAAGTCCTCGCGCAGGCGGTCGGCGGCGGCGAAGCCGAGCAGCGCGCGCCGTTCGGGATCGCGGGCGAGCATGTTGATGGCGTTGGCGAGCAGGTCCCACCGCGCCGGCGGCACGAGCACGCCCTCCTTTCCGTCGCGGATGAACTCGGGGATGCCGGCAAAGTCGGTGGCTACGATGGCGAGGCTCTGGCTCGCCGCCTCCATGATGACGTTGGGCAGGCCGTCGCGGTCGCCCGCCTCGCCTTCCTTGGAGGGCAGCACGAACAGGTCCGCCTCGCGGATCAGCGAGATGACACCCGGCTGCGGCCGCGAGCCGAGGAACACGACCTTGTCGCCGATGCCCTCGCGCACGGCCTGCGCCTTCAGCTCATCGAGCAGCGCGCCGCCGCCGATGTGGGCGAAGCGCCAGTGCAGGCCTTCCGGCAGCGCGGCAAGGGCCGAGAGCAGATCGTCGAACCCCTTCTTCGCCACCGCGCGGCCGACGGAAACGATCCGTACTGGATCGGCGGGGTCGGAGCCGTCGCGCCCGGAAGGTTCCGGCGGCGCCGGGAACCGGCACAGGTCGAGCCCGTGATAGGCGAGCGCGACGTGATCGCGGCGCGGCGCGCGTTCGGTGAGGTGCTCCCACCCCGCCTGCGTGCATGTGACGCCCCAGAGCGAATCGGCGAGCTTTTCGCGCTTTTCCCAATCCGGTGTGGTCCAGATGTCCTTGGCGTGCGCCGAGAAGCTCCAGGTGATGCCGCGCAGCATCGCCGCATAGCGGGCGACGGAGGCCGGCGTGTGCAGGAAATGCGCGTGCAGATGCCCGATGTCGGCCGGCAGCTCCCGCGCCATGACGAACGCCTGCCCCAGCCGGCGGATGCGGTTCAGCGTGCGGTCGCGGGCGAAGTCGCGCCGGAACTGCCGCATCGCCGCCGGAAAGCCGGCGAGGCCGAGGCTCGCCAGAAACCCGCGCAGCACCCTGAGCGGCGCGTGGTGCAGGTATTCCGGCAGGTAGGTGACGCGGGCGGTGATCACCTGATGGACGGGATGGACGGCCTTGTCGGTCGGCCGGCGCAGGGACCATATCTCGAACGGCAGATCGCGCTGCTGCAGGGCGAGCAGTTCCTGGGCGATGAAGGTTTCGGACAATCGCGGATAGCCCTTGACCACCACCGCGATGCGGCGGGACGGCTTCTTTCTGCTTTTGTCGATCGATGGCGCTTCGGTCATTCAGTGGTCATTCAGCCGCCTGTATAGGAATTTCCTCGGGATGGTGCTCCTCCTTTCGGAAGGATGCAAGCCGATCCTTGACGACCTCGAGTCCGTCGAGCAGGCCCGGAATGACGACGTCCGACGGCCGGCCCTGGCCCGGCAGGTTCCGAATCGCCGCCGCCATGCGGGCCGGATCGCGCGCGCCGCCCTCTTCCGAGAGCATCCGCACGAGGCCGATCTGTTCCGCCGCCACGGCGCGGATGTGCTGTTCGAGGCGCGGGCGCGTGCGCGGCACGATGAGCGCCCGCTTGTCGAACGACAGCAGCTCGCAGAACGTGTTGTAGCCCCCCATGGCGACGACGCCGGCGGCGCGGTCCATCAGGACTTCGAGCTTGGCGTCGAAGCCGATCGCGTCGAGCTGCGGGATGGCGGCGATGCGTGCCATGAAGCCGCTGCGCCGGTCCCGGTTGATGAACGGCCCGAACACGATGAGCGCCGGAATCGCGGGCGCGTCCGCGCTCTCGTAGGCGGATATCACCCAGTCGATGACGTCCTCGCCGTCGCCGCCGCCGCCGGTCGTCACCAGCACGAACGAATCGTGGGTGATGTCGGGATAGCGGGAGAAGCACGATTCGCGCGGCAGCTCGCGGCGCAGATAGCCCGTATAGACGATCCGGCGCGCCACGTCGGGCGCGAGATCGAACGCCGCCAGCGGCTCGTGCACCTGCGGCAGACCGTAGATCCAGATCTCGTCGTAGTAGCGGTCGAGCGCCTGGATGGCGCTCTTGCGCTCCCATTCGACGGCGAGCGCATCCGGGTCGTCGAGAACGTCGCGGATGCCGAGCACGAGCTTCGCCCCCCGCGCGCGCAGCAGCTCCAGCGCCGGCAGCACCTCGCCGCGAAACCCCGTCGGCTCCTTGTCGACGATGAACAGGCCGGGCCGGAAAGTCTCCGCCGTGCGCGTGATGATATCGGCCCGCAGCCCGACCGCCTCGTCGAGGTCGAGGTTGAGATTGAGGCTGCGGTAGCCGCCGTCCGGCTGCTTGACGACGCCCGGGATGCGCACGTAGTCGACGCCGGGGCCGAATTCGTAGTTGCCGATGACGGGCGAGCCGGAGACGATCAGCACGGAGACGGCGGGATCGTCGGCCACCAGCGCGTTGGCGATGGCGCAGGCGCGCCGCAGATGCCCGAGGCCGAACGTGTCGTGACTGTAGATCATCACGCGCTGCCGCAGGCATTGTCCCGCACCGTCGTCGGTGCGGGAATATAAAACAACGCCATTCACCGCTACCATCGAGGACAGCCTCCCGATATCGTGATGATATGTAATGATATTATTCAAGGCACCCGGACCGGCGCCCCAGCAGGCCGCCCATCCGCAGCATGAACGGGAACTCGGGTCCAGGCAATCGTTCCATCGGACGGTAGGCAGATAAAATTTCAGCAGCGGCAAAGCAACGGATTTCTGCTGGAGGACGGTCCTTCCGTGCGAGCGGCCGGGCGCTGTCGGAACGCCTCCCGGCGGAGCCGCCCGGCCGGGCGCCGGGGAGACGGCGAGCCGGGCCCCCAGCGGGGCGCATGGCGGATCCCGGCGGCAACGCCTTGCACCGACGCGGGGAATGGGCCTATTCGTAACAATCGCAAGGTGCGTCCGTCCGCATTGCAGGATCGGGGAGACTATCTTGGAAAGATCGCTGTTCCGCTACATCTGGCGTCATTCCCGGCAGGACCAGATCGCGATCTTCATCGTCGTCATCGCCTCGCTGCCGTTCTACTTCCTGTCGCTCGACCTGCCGAAGCGCATCGTCAACGATGCCATCATGGGCGGCGCCTTCGCCGGCGGGGAGCGCGAGGTCCGGTTTCTCGACCTCAGCTTCACGTTGCCGGACTTCTTGGGCGGCGAGACGGTGACGCTGTTTCCGGGTATCTTCGTGGGGCAGGTCGGGCTGCTTTTCGGCCTGTCGTTCCTGTTTCTCGCCTTCGTGTGCATCAACGGCGGCTTCAAGTACTGGATCAACATCGCCAAGGGCGCGTTGGGCGAGCGCATGCTGCGGCGGCTGCGCTTCGATCTCTTCACCGCCACCCTGCGCTTCACCCCCGAGACGCTGCGCACCACCAAGGCCTCCGAGACCGCCACCATCATCAAGGACGAGGTGGAGCCGATCGGCGGCTTCATCGGCGACGCCTTCGTGCAGCCGCTGATGCTGTCCAGCCAGGCGCTGACGGCGATGACCTTCATCCTGATGCAGAGCGTGCCGCTCGGGCTGCTGGTGCTGTTCATCGTCGGCATCCAGTTCACCGTCATTCCGCGGCTGCGGCGCGTCCAGCTGCGGCTCGGCAAGGAGCGCCAGCTCGCCTCGCGGCTCCTGGCCGGGCGCATCGGCGAGGTCGTCGAGGGCATGGACGCCGTCCACACCAACGGCACCGGGCGGTGGGAGAGATCCGAGATCGGCGAACGCCTCTACGGCCTGTTCGACCTGCGCTTCCGCATCTACAAGTGGAAGTTCATGGTGAAGTTCCTGAACAACTTCCTGTCGCAGCTCACGCCGTTCTTCTTCTATTCGGTCGGCGGCTATCTGGCGCTGACCGGACGCCTCGACATCGGCCAGCTCGTCGCCGTGATCGCGGCCTACCGCGACCTGCCGCCGCCGCTCAAGGAACTCATCGACTGGGACCAGCAGCGCCTCGACGTGCAGATCAAATACGATCAGATCATCCAGCAGTTCATGCCCGAGCGCCTGCTGCCGGACGACGTGCCGACCACGCCGGAGCTCGCCGCCGTCCGCCTCGCCGGCCCGGTCGAGATCGAGAAATTGCGCGTGCAGGACCAGCACGGCACAGTGCTGATCGACGACGCTACCCTCGGCTGGTCCTATCCCGGCTTCGTCGCCCTCGTCGCCGGGCGCAGCGCCGAAGCCCGGGCCGCTCCCCACGCCGTTGCCGACGTGCTGGCGCGGCGCGTCCTGCCGGTCAGCGGGCATGTCACGGTTGCCGGCGAAGACTATCTCGCCCTGCCGGAAGACGTCACCGGCCGGCGCATCGCCTATGCCGGCGTGCAGGCGCGCCTGTTTCCCGGCAGCCTGCGCCACAACCTGCTCTACGGCGTGTTCCACAAGACGGCGCAGACCGATCCCGGGCGGAATGCGACGCTCAGCGACCTCGACAGGACGCGCGTGGCGGAGGCGCAGCGCACCGGCAATCCCCTCGACAGCCCTGCCGACGACTGGATCGACCGTTCCGCCATCGGCCTGCTTTCCCCCTCCGAACTCGACGCCGTGCTGCTGCGCAACCTCGCCCTGGCCGGCCTTGAGGACGACGTGTTCCATTTCGGCATCAACGGCCGGGTGGACACGGTGCGCTATCCGGAACTGGGAGAACGCATCGTGGAGGCGCGCCGGCATCTGCGCACACGCCTTGCGGCATGCGGCATGGCCGAGTTCATTGAGACATTCGATGAAAAACGCTACATAACCGTTTCCAGTATCGGCGAAAATCTGCTCTTCGGTGCATCGCGTAGCCCCCTCTTCAACGGGCTGGGCCGGGCGCGCAACCCGCTGATCCTGCGGACGCTCGACGCCGAGGGCCTGACCGGCGACCTGATCGCCATCGGCGCCGGCATCGCCTCGACCATGATGGAGATCTTTTCCGAGTTGCCGCACGGCCATCCGCTCGTGGCCCAGTTCTCGTTCCTGGCCTCGGACGAGACGGAGGAATACTCGGGCACGCTTCGCCGCTATCGGGCGCGGGGCGTGCGCGGCCTGAAGGCGGAGGAGCGCGCGCGTCTGCTGGCGCCCGCCTTCGACTATATCGAGCCGCGCCACCGCCTCGGCCTCCTCGACGACCGCATGCGGGAGCGCATCCTGCAGGCGCGCTGGCGCCTGCGCCGCGAGATCGAGCACGCCGGCACTCCCCACGATCTCGAACCCTATCGTGCCGATGCCCTGTGCCACAATGCGATGCTGCGCGACAACCTGCTGTTCGGCCGTGTCGATTTCGGCATCGCCAACGCGCGTCAGAACGTCATCGGGGTGGTGACCGACGTCATCGAGGACCTCGATCTGCGGCCGGCGGTCAGTGCGGTCGGCCTCGACTACGAGGTCGGGCCGGGCGGGCGCCTCCTCACCCTGCGGCAGCGGGCGGGGGTCGAGCTGGCACGCAGCATGGTCAAGCAGCCCGACATCCTGATTCTCGACGGCGGCCTCGCCGCCTATCCCGATTCCGAGGCGCCGGTCATCCTCGATCGCCTGTTCGACCTGATGCGCGACCGGAGCCTGATCGTGGTGACGGAGGAGGACGCAGATCTGGAGCGCTTCGACACCCTCGTCACCTTCCACGATACGGGCTCGGTCACGGTCGCCGACCGGCGCCGCGATCGCACCGTCGCGCGGCAGGCGGGCGAATGAACGTCGCCGCGCGACACGACCGCGCGGCGGAAACGCTTTATTTGTCGCCGTCACGCGCCTATCGTTCTCCGACGATCGATCTGGAGTTCCGGCATGAACCTCAACGCTGAAGCACAGGCCCTGCGGCAGGTTCCGATGTTTCGGAACATCGACATGAGCCGCCTCAAGCTGCTCGCCTTCACCAGCGAGCGGGTGCGCGTGCCCGCCGGGCATGTCCTCTTCAGGCGGGGCGACGCCTCCGACGCCGCCTACGTCATTCTGGAAGGCGAGGCCGAGGTGTTCATCGACACGCCGGCCGGACCTCTCAAGGTGACGGAATTCCACCCCCACGACATCATGGGCGAGATGGGCGTTCTGGCGGAAACGTCCCGCTCCGCCTCTGTCCGCGCCAAGACCGATCTTCTGGCGCTGCGCATCGACAAGCAGGTGTTCCTCGACCTGCTGCAGCAGTTCCCCCAGATCGCGATCGACGTCATGCGCGAACTCGCCCACCGGCTGGAGCGCACCACCGACCGCCTCGCCGCCACGGCACGGCCAGGCGGCCCGGCAACCGGCCCGGCATAGGCCGGCGTCCCCAAGCAAAACGCCCTCCAGCTCGAGAACCGGAGAGCGCCATTCGAGGTGTTATCCCGGAATGCGGCCGTCCGGGCGAGCCGGACGGCGGGATCATGCCGATCAGAAGTCGCGCTGCAGGCGCAGGCGGGTCTGGATCTGATCTTCCGAACGCTTGACGTAGTAGGGCTGGTTGTAGTCAACCACGTTGAAGCGGCTGCGCTCCAGACGGCCGTACAGCACTTCCACACCGATGTCGAACTTCGAAACCGGCGACCAGATCAGGGCCGTACCGGCCTGCCAGATGCTGAAATCGCGGAAGAGGGCGTTATCGAGCTTGACCGAGGAGTTGTAGCTCACGTCGGTGTAAGAGCCCCACAGGGTCGAACGAACGCTCGGGTTCCAGTAGTGCACGCCGGCGGCAATGACGTTCCAGCCGGAAGAGGTCTTGATGTCACCGTCGATCAGATAACCATCGGCAACGGCGTTGGTGATACGGCCAGCCGTGGTGCTTTCGGCAAGGCCGAGGTAGTTGAGAGCGCCGTCGGCATAGGCAGCCTGCAGCCACAGCACGTCACCCGCGCCGAGAGCCGGCAGCTTGACCCGCACACCGCCCTGGACGGCCCAGCCGTAGGTCGTGTCGACGCGCGAGCCCCAGCTGGCGCCCCACGGGGTGTAGATCGTACCGGAGTTGAGCTGGTGCACGGCGCCCGAGAGCTGCGCGCTACCCCAGTCCTGATCGGCGCGCAGGTTGGCGACGACGTCGGGCATACGCTGACCGGCAACGTCGTAGAAGCGTGCGTTGAGCTGACGGGCGTTGCGGTCTTCGAGCGAGATCGTGGCCGAGAAGCCCGCGCCGAACGACGCCGTGTAGGCCAACAGGTTGGTGGAAACGTCCGAGCCGGGCGAGCCGCCGAAGCTGCCCCAGTTCAGGTCGGAGGCGAAGAAGTCGAAGAACGACTGCGTCTGACCGGCGGTGATGCCGGCCCACTGGATGTAGGCCTTGTCGAGCAGCGCGCCGTTGCTGGTGCCCTGGTTGCCGCTGTTCCTGTCGATCTGGTAGCGCAAGTACGCACGCAGCGTGCCGAACTCGGTGGGCGTGCGGACGTCGACGTTCAGACGGGCGCGCGCCTTGACGCCTGTGGCGTCCCTGTAGCGGCCGTTGCCGGCGGCTAATACGTCCGCGTTGGTGTTCCGCGGCTCGATATAGACATAGTCGGCACGAAGGCGGCCAGAAAACTGGATGCAGGTATCGGTGCCGGGAACGTAGAAGAAGCCGGCTCCATGCGTCGAGCACACGCGGACATATTCGACCGGATCAGCCTTGGCGACCGGCAGATCAGCCGCCTGCGCGCCGGATATCGCAGCGAAACCGGCCGCAGTTCCCAGAAGAAGGCTCTTTGCGATCTTCATAATTGTTGTTCTCCAAAGGCAATGTCTATTCTGACGAAAACCCTGCTCGCCAGCGGAAGCACGCAGGGCAAATCGCAATTGCAGCCTCTCATTTGCTTCCAAGAATCAACGAGAGCAGCGCAACTTCTGCTCCGCAAGTTGTTTCATTCTGTGGCTGGACACAAGCCCGCTTCATGACATATTTGTCATTTTAAGATCAATTATAATCGCATGTTGCACAAATGACGCTAAATTGCGACGTTTCGGTCGCACAAGGACGGCGGATCTGCCGTTTCCGGCGGTGCAGACAAGACAGTGTCCCGCGCGCGTGCCCGGGCCGGGACAAGGGCGCCCGGAAGGTTATCGTAAAGATAGAATTAATAATGGAATCCGGCGTTGAAGCGTCCCCATTCCAAGTCCTCTCACAGCATCATCTCTCCCGCGCGCCGGTATTGCGCGAGCAACGGCTGATCGAACGGAACTCGCCTCGGAGAAAAAGCCGCCCGCCCGTCCCCGGCGAACGGACGCGCCGAGACCGCGACGGGCGCTCGGTCAGCCGGCCGGCAGGGGATGGATGAAGCGGAGGAGGCCGCGGGATATCCGGCGCGGCTTCATGAGAGGTGCAGGCCCCGGGGCGGGCCTGGTGGTGGGCGTAGTCCTGCGAGTACCGGTCTCTGCACAGGATTTCCCTGCTTTCCGGGAAGAAACAGGGAAATTTCGACGAAGTGGGCTGCCGAGTGCCATTTTTGAGGGAAATTACCCAGTGGGTTCTATGGCTTACGGCGAATTTCCCTAAACAGCAGAACAGGGAATTTTCTCGTGCCGGCAGGGAACGGGCCAGTGAGAGCAGGGTATCTGGCTATTAAGAACGCCTAACAAAACCTCCGGGGTGAGGATGCCGAGGGATTTTGGTCATTCTGCAAGGAGCCGAACGCAGTCGATGCTGGTTGCATCGGCGAGGATCGGCGACGTGGCAGGGGGCAAAAATCACCGGCCAGCCGACCCCGCGAGGTTTTGTTAGGCGTTCTAAGTTTAAGCGAGATGACCGAGGCGCCTTTAGGGTTGAGCCTCAACGTAGCCAGCATGTGACGAGCGCAGCGAGGCATAGAGAGGCGAGATAGTTTCTGGCCAGCTTGTCATATCTGGTTGCGATGCGCCTGAAGTCCTTGAGGCGGCAGAACATGCGCTCAATGGCATTGCGTTTTTTGTAGCGCTTTTTATCAAATGGGTGCAGATACTTGCGGTCATCCTTGTTAGGGATGACCGCCCGTGTCCCCCGGTTTTCCAGTTCCTCGCGCAACCAGTCGCTGTCATAGGCCTTGTCGGCCAACAGTTCATTGGCGGGCGGTACGGCATCCAGCATGACGGGCAGCATCTTGATGTCGGCGGCCTGCCCGGGAGTGAGCGCAAGGACGAGAGGCCGGCCTTTGCCGTCGCTCAGGGCATGGATCTTAGTCGTTCGACCACCGCGGGAGCGACCAATCGCCTGACATTGCTCCCCCTTTTTTCGGCGCCGGCCGCCGAGCGGTGCGCCTTGATGTGGGTGCTGTCGGCCAGAAGCTGACGTGGGGTGCGCTGGTCGCCGGTCAGGGCAGCGTAGAT